>JAZBPE010000006.1:0-62523 GCA_036353345.1 Erythrobacter sp.
TTGCGCTCGGTCGGGTCGAGGGTCAGGCGCGCGAGGCCCGGCTCCATCGCGCCGATCCGCGCGGCAATAGCCTCAAGCCCGTCAAGCCGCGTTGCGAGCGCGCCGCCCGGATCAAGCTTGCGCAATTGCGCCAGTGCCTCATCAAACGGCCCGGCAGCGTGGAGAAGCGGAAGATAGTCCTCACCGCCCGCCGCCTTCAGCCCGCCTGCATCCTTGGTATCCAGCTCGCGGCGGATCGCTTCGATATCGATGTCGGCGCGCGTCATATTCTGCGCAGCGAGCGTATCGAGCAGGTCTGGCAAGGTGAAGTCGACCGACAGTCCCTCGATACCCGCCGCGCTCAGTGCCGCGATGGCGAGTTCGACGATCTCTTCCGCCGCAGCGACAGTGTCCGCCCCGATCAGTTCGGCCCCCAATTGCACGCGCGAGCGCGAGGGATCGAGCTGGCCTGCGGCAATCACCGCAGTATCTCCGCAATAGGCGAGGCGCAGGGGGCGCGGCGCGTCGGCCAATCCACTTGCTGCGATCCGCCCGATCTGCGGGGTCATGTCGGAACGCAACGCAAGCGTCTTGAGACTGGCGGGATCGATCATGCGAAAGCACCGCTCGGTCGCGACGCCTCGCATCCGGCTGGCGAGCGATTCCTCGAATTCGAGAAGCGGCGGGCGCACCCGTTCGTAGCCATGGCTGTCCAGCACATCCAGACAGGCGCGCATCGCATAGGTGATGCGCGCCGCCGAGGCTGGCAGACGGTCCTCCAGGCCGATGGGGAGGAGATCGGTGGGGTTCGTCATATTGATCGCTCCCCGTTAGAACGAAAGCGCCTTAACCAGCTTCACACCTTCGACTTTTTCGGCGTCGGCAATCACCTGCGCGCTCGGCGCTTCGTCAAGGCTGAGCAGCAGGACCGCATCGCCGCCCGTTTCGCGCCGGCCAAGGTTGAAGGTGCCGATATTGATGCCCTTCGACCCCAGCAGCGTTCCGATCCGGCCAATGAAGCCCGGCGCATCGTCGTTGACGATGTAGAGCATGTGGCCGGACAGCTCCGCTTCGATCCCAATTCCGAAGATTTCGACCAGCCGGGGCGCGTCCTTGCCGAACAGGGTGCCCGCGACGGATCGCTGACCCTGCTCGGTCTCTACCGCCACGCGCAGCAGCGTGTTGTAGGCGCCCTCGCGCGTCTGGCGGATCTCGCTCACCTGAAGCCCGCGCTCCTTCGCGAGGAATGGCGCATTGACCATGTTCACAGTGTCGGAATAGCGCCGCATGAAGCCTGCCAGAACCGCGCCGGTAATCGGCTTGCCCGAAAGTTCCGCCGCCGCGCCTTCGCGTTCGATGCTGATCTTGGTGAGGTTGCCGTGCGCAAGCTGCCCAACAAGGCTGCCCAATTTTTCAGCCAACGCCATGTAGGGTTTGAGCTTGGGCGCTTCCTCTGCCGAAAGGCTGGGCATGTTGAGTGCGTTGGTCACCCCGCCATTGACGAGATAATCGGCCATCTGCTCGGCCACCTGAAGCGCGACGTTCACCTGCGCTTCGGTGGTCGAGGCACCCAGATGCGGCGTGCAGATGAAGCCCGGCGTGCCGAACAGCGGATTGTCCTTGGCAGGCTCCTCGGCGAACACGTCGAGCGCTGCGCCTGCGACCTGCCCGCTTTCCAGGCAATCTTTCAAGGCCGCCTCATCGATCAGCCCACCGCGCGCGCAATTGACGATCCGGATGCCGGGCTTTGCATTCTCCAGCCGCTCACGACTCAGGATGTTGCGGGTTTCGTCGGTCAGCGGCGTGTGGAGCGAGACGAAATCCGCGCGGCTGAGCAGCGTGTCGAGATCGACTTTCTCCACTCCGATCTCGATCGCGCGGTCCTCGGTGAGGAAGGGATCGTAGGCTATCACCTTCATTTTCAAGCCAAGCGCGCGCGTTGCCACGATCGAGCCGATATTGCCCGCGCCGATCAGGCCGAGAGTCTTGCCGGTGACTTCGACGCCCATGAAATCCTTCTTGGGCCACTCGCCCGCCTGAGTACGTGCATTGGCGGCTGGGATCTGGCGAGCGAGCGCCATGACCATGGCGATGGCATGCTCGGCAGTGGTGATCGAATTGCCGAACGGCGTGTTCATCACGACAACGCCTTTCGAGCTCGCATAGGGGATATCGACATTGTCGACGCCGATCCCCGCGCGCCCGATAACCTTCAGGTTAGTCGCAGCGTCAAGGATTTCCGGCGTAACCGTGGTCGAGGAGCGGATGGCGAGGCCGTCATACTCGCCGATTACGGATTTGAGCTCGTCGGGCGTCATGCCGGGCTTCACATCGACGTCGCAGCCGCGCTCGGTAAAGATGCGTGCGGCGTTTTCGTCCATCTTGTCGGAAATCAGGACTTTGGGTTTGGTCATGAGTAATTCCTTTGCGCCTCATGCGCGCGCCAGTCCGGAGCGGTGGCGCGCAGCGAAGGGATTTAGATCCGGTAGATACGATCCGGCGCGGTTCGCACCGGTCACGGGGTGCTCAGGCACAGCGCCTCAAGTGTTGTCCTTGACCGCTTCGTAAGCCCACTCGATCCATGGGAGCAAACGCTCGATATCCTCGGCCTCGACCGTGCCACCGCACCAGATGCGCAAGGATGGCGGGGCGTCGCGATAGCCGTTGAAATCGTAGCCGACATTGCGCTCTTCGAGCAGCGACACGATTTTCTTGGGAACATCTGCCTGGTCCTCGGCGGAAAGCGCTTCATACCAGTCGCCCTGGAATACCATGCAAACGCCGGTATTGGTGCGCTTCGCCGGATCGGCAACCATGTTGCGCAGCCACGGCTTGGCTTCGATCCAGTCCTTGACGATCTTCGCATTGGCGTCGGCGCGTTCGAACAATGCCTGACGCCCGCCGATCGACTTCGCCCATTCGAGCGAAGCGATATAGTCTTCGGTCGCAAGCAGGCTGGGCGTGTTGATCGTCGCGCCTTCAAAAATCGCGCGGTTGAGTTTCTCGCCTTTCTTCAGGCGGAACAGCTTGGGCAGCGGCCATGAAGGATCGTAGCTTTCGATCCGCTCCACCGCCTTGGGGCTGAGGATCAGCATGCCGTGCTGAGCCTCGGACCCCATGACCTTCTGCCACGAATAGGTCGTCGCATCGAGCTTGGGCCAGTCCATCTCCTGAGCGAAGATGGCGCTGGTTGCATCATTGATGACCAACCCCTCGCGCCCCGGCTCCAGCCAGTCGGTGTTCGGGATCATCGCGCCCGAAGTCGTACCGTTCCAGGTGAACACCACATCGTTGCGCTGCGGGATCGTGGAAAGATCGGGGATCTCCCCGTAATCGGCGCTGAGGGTCTGCAGGTTAGGCAGCTTGAGCTGCTTCACCGCATCCTGAATCCAGATATTGCCGAAGCTTTCCCAAGCCGCGACCGTGGCAGGACGCGCAGGGTCGAGCATCGTCCACATTGCCGCTTCCAGAGCGCCGGTGTCGGAGGCAGGCATGATTCCCACGAGGTAATCCTCGGGGATACCCAGCAACTCTTTCGACAGGTCGATCGCGTATTTCAGCCGACCCTTAGCCTGCTTCGAACGATGCGAACGGCCGAGCGAATCGGTCTTGAGCTTGTCCAGCGACCAGCCGGGGAATTTTACCGTGGGTCCGGACGAAAATTGGGGACGGTCCGGCTTTATGGGCGGCTCGTGGCTGAGCCCGCGTGCATATTCAGTCATGTATTCTCTCCTTGCAGAGAGCTCGCGCGGCGTTGGGACCGCGTGGCCCGCGGGCGGCAGTAGAGAAAGCGTATGGCGTGTCAATGACGGCCTGTGCGAAAGGGCGATCGCGGACGATATGAGACATGGCTGCGTCGCCGCAATGACGTGTCAGTCCCTCGCCAAGCTCGCCGCCCTCCCCTATTGCCGCTGTTGTAATGCAGACGACTGACCTTCGCATCGCGCTATTCAGCGGCAATTATAACTATACACGCGACGGGGCGAACCAGGCGCTCAACCGGTTGGTGGGTTCGCTGCTCGAGCACGGCGCAAATGTACGGGTGTACTCGCCCAAGGTGCCCGAGCCCGCTTTCGAACCGACCGGCGACCTCGTCGGCACGCCGTCGATCGGCATGCCGTTCGGGCGCGGCGAATACCGCGTGCCCACCGGGCTTGGCGCG
Source organism: Erythrobacter sp. (assembly GCA_036353345.1). GTDB lineage: Bacteria > Pseudomonadota > Alphaproteobacteria > Sphingomonadales > Sphingomonadaceae > Erythrobacter. Next base: position 4,142 of record JAZBPE010000006.1, read on the forward strand.
CGGGTCCGGCGCGATCTGGAACGGTTCGAACCCAACATCGTCCATCTCTCCGCACCGGATCCGTCCGCCCACGCGGCTCTGCGCTGGGCGCAGGAACAGGACATTCCCGTGCTCGCATCGGTTCACACCCGGTTCGAAACCTATCCTCGCTATTACAAGATGGCGTTTCTCGAGCCGGTGGTAATCCGCCTCCTGCGGCGGTTCTACAACCGCTGCGATGCTCTGGTCGCACCATCTCAAAGCATGATTGAAGAGTTACTTGCCATGCGCATGCACGATGACATCACGCTGTGGTCACGCGGGGTCGATCGCACGATCTTCTCCAGTGAGAAACGCGATCTCCCCTGGCGCCGCAACCTTGGTCTGGCCGATGACGATGTTGCAGTGGTTTTCTTGGGCCGACTGGTTATGGAAAAGGGGCTCGACGTCTTTGCCGAAACCATCATTCACTTGCGCCGCATGCAGGTGCCACACAAGGTGCTAGTGATCGGCGATGGACCGGCGCGCCGCTGGTTCGAGGAAGCGCTGCCCGGCGGGATATTCACTGGCTTTGCCACCGGCAGCGCTCTGGGCCGGGCGCTTGCGAGTGCAGATTTGTTCCTCAACCCCTCGGTCACGGAAACCTTCGGCAATGTGACGCTCGAGGCTATGGCATCGGGTCTTCCGGTCGTGGCCGCAGCGGCAACGGGCGCATCGAGCCTTGTCGATGATGGCGTCACCGGGCGACTTGTCCCGCTAGACGGCAAGGCACCCGACAGCGCTGCGCTGGCCGAAGCAATCGCGCCCTATTGCACCGACCCGACCTTGCGCATGGCGCATGGTGCCGCCGGGGAACAGCGCAGCCGGGACTATAGCTGGGAAGCGATCAATCAAGTCGTCGCGGACACCTATATCCGCCTGATCGAAGAGCGCTGCGCGCTGCAGGCGGCGGAGCGGTCGAAGCATCGCGCGCCTAGCACCACTTCCGGCTAGGCGGCATCAGGATACATCAGACATTCTATCGTGGCCAAGCAGACAAGAGCGACGAAGAACGCCTGCCCATCGATCCTTGAGCGCTCGCAAGATCGACCCGGCGAGCCCAACCGACACGCTCGCGGCTCAGGCCGCGCTCGCGGCTCAGGCCGCCGTGGCCCACGTAGGCCATACTTCGTGATAGGCGACTAGCTCACTCGTCGGGATCCGCAGCCACAGCGTGGCAAAAGCGAGATAATGCGGCTCTCGCATCACGACCAACACATAATCGAGCGCTCCGATCGTACGCGTCCGGACGATGTCGAAGGCTGCAAGGTAGCCCGGATTGACAAAGAAACCTCCAGCCTTGGCCAAAGAGGCGCTCCGCACGGCAATCGGGATGGTATCCTAGCAGTACCGGCAAGCTCTCGAGCGGGCGTTGAACCGAACCTGATCGAGGAAAAAAGGTTGGGCGGGCAAAGGAGGATTTGGCCCGCCCCCCTGATCAAAATCGCTCGATCCGCTTTGCGACGTCATCGATGATGTCGACGATCGCATCGATGTTGTCCTTGCCAAGCTTGCCGTCGCTCGCTTTGTTGCGCAAGACTGCGGCGAGGTTGGCCATTGCCCGGAACAGGTCTGGGGAGCGGGCATCGCGCGCGCGCTTGCCGCGGCTGGCAATGCGCCCCATCAGGTCTTGCACTTCACCCTTGCGGCCCGCCAGTTCGTCCATTCCCGCGTCGGTCGCCTGATAGGGCTTTTTCGCATCCGTGCTTTGGGCCTCTTCGATCATACCCTCATCGGCCAGCAACTGGAGCGTGGGGTATACCGCACCCGGGCTCGGCGCGTAGGTCCCGCCTGTCATCTCCTCGATATCCTTGATCAATTCGTAGCCGTGGCGCGGGTGTTCAGCGACGAGCACCAGCAGTGCCAACCGCAATTCGCCCTGGCCGAACATCCGCTTGGCACGACCATCGCCATAGCGCCTGCTACGAGCCGGGCGGCGGCGCGCAGAAGTGCCGAAACCGGACTTCGCGCCGAATGGGAAGTCATCGGCGAACGGGCCGTTCCTGCCAAAAGGGCCAGAAGCACCGAACGGGCCGTTGGCACCGAAAGGACCTTCGCGGCCGAAAATGCCGTTTTCCCCGAAGATTTCCTCCCAGCCTGATCCACGCGAACGTCGTCGCGGCCCGCCGGTGCCCTCATTTTCGTCCATGTCGATATCAACGCTGATATCGACGTCGAAATTCTCGTCTTCGGGATGATCGGGGATGTAGCCTTCGATAGGCTCATCCTGATCCGGCTTTCTCGGCTTCGTGCTTTTGCGTTTATCCTTGCTCATCTGAACATCTCCATGCTGCTCTATGATATATCTTAGATGTATCGTATGAGGGCCCTTGCAAGTCAGCATGGCGATTTGTCGACCAAGCGCCTATCTCTCTCGTCCAATGGCAGACCTGTTCGAAAGCGACCCGCAAAGCGCTGCGCAGCCCCCACGCGAAGAAGCGCTGCGCCAAGATGCGCCGCTCGCGGATCGTCTGCGCCCTACGAGCCTAGCCGAGGTAATCGGGCAGGAACACCTGACCGGTTCGCAAGGCGCGATCGGGCGGATGGTGGCGGCAGGTCGGCTTTCCAGCATCATCCTGTGGGGACCGCCCGGCACCGGAAAAACCACGATCGCCCGGCTGCTCGCCAACGCGGTGGGGTTACGCTTCGTATCGATCAGCGCCGTATTCTCCGGCGTTGCGGACCTCAAGAAAGCTTTCGCCGAAGCGGATCACATGGCCGAGGCAGGCAAGCGCACCTTACTTTTCGTGGACGAAATCCACCGGTTCAACCGGGCGCAACAGGACGGTTTTCTCCCGTTTGTTGAGCGCGGAACGGTGACGCTGGTCGGGGCGACGACGGAAAACCCCAGCTTTGCCCTTAACGCCGCACTACTCAGCCGCGCGCAAGTGCTGATCCTTCAGCGGCTTGACCATGAGGCGCTGGGCAAACTGCTCGACCGGGCACAAGATGTCGAAGGGCCGCTGCCCCTCACCGAAGGCGCGCGCGCTGCCCTGATCGCCAGTGCGGATGGAGATGGCCGCTTTCTCCTTGGTCAGGCGGAGACGCTCTACAATGCCGGGCTCCTCGAACCCCTCGATCCTGAAGCGCTCGGCCGCTTTCTCCAGCGCCGCGTCGCCGTTTATGACAAGGACCGCGACGGCCATTACAATCTGATCAGTGCGCTGCACAAAGCGTTGCGCGGCTCGGACCCGCAAGCGGCGCTCTACTATCTGGCGCGCATGCTGACGGCGGGCGAGGAACCGCTTTACGTCCTGCGCCGGATCGTGCGGTTCGCTAGCGAAGATATCGGCCTTGCCGATCCGCAAGCGCTCACCCAGTGCCTGGCGGCGAAAGACGCGTATCAGTTTCTTGGCAGCCCCGAAGGCGAGCTCGCCATCGTTCAGGCCTGCCTCTATTGCGCCACCGCGCCAAAATCCAATGCCGCCTATGCCGCGCAAAAGGCCGCGTTCCGCACCGCTCGCGAAACCGGCAGCCTGATGCCGCCCGCCAACATCCTGAACGCCCCTACCCAGCTGATGAAGGACATTGGCTATGGCAAGGACTACTCCTACGATCACGCTAGCGCCGAAGGGTTTTCCGGCTCGAATTACTGGCCTGACGCGATGGAGCGGCAGACCTTTTACGAGCCCGTGGATCGTGGCTTCGAAAAAGAGGTGCGTGAGCGGATGGCGCATTGGCAGCAACTGAAAGACAAAAGAGGCGAAGGCGAACGAGCATGAGCGCACGTCTTGCGTAAGTTCGACCATTTCCTCGCGATCGACTGGTCGGGCGCAAAAGGCGAGTATCATCGCGGCATCGCGCTCGCCATTGCAGACCGGGCAGGGGGTCCGCCCGTTCTGGTCGAACCCGGCCCGCGTGGCTGGTCGCGCACCGAAGTGTTTGCGTTGATCAGGGATTCGCTGCCGCCCAATACACTCGTCGGCGTCGATCTTGGCATCAGTTTGCCCTTCAACGACGCCGGTGCCTTCTTTCCGGGATGGGACGAAAGCCCGCCGAGCGCGCGTAAGCTTTGGGCGCTGATTGATCGCTTGTGTGCAAACGATCCGCATTTCGGCGCTTCGCGCTTCCTCGCCCACACCGAAGCGCGGCGCTATTTCCGCCATGCCAAGGGTGACGAAGGCGACCGGTTCCATGCGCCCGGCTCGGTAACGCGAGAGGGCCGGTTTCGCGAAGCCGAGATCGCACAGCGCCGTCAGAACTGCCGCCCGGTAAGCAACTTCAACCTCGTCGGCGCTGCGCAGGTCGGCAAATCCTCGCTCACCGGCATGCGCATGCTGCATGCTTTGGAACGCCATGTGCCGGTCTGGCCCATCGACCCGGTGCCGCGTCGCCGGATCAAAGCGGGCGGCGCGATGCTGGTCGAAATTTACACTGGCCTTGCCGCGCGCGAAGCAGCCGATGCGCTTGGTACGCAACGCGGGGGCCGCACAAAGCTGCTCACCTATGCCGATCTCAATGCAAGCCTTGCCGCCTTCGCAAGCTTGCCGGTCGATCGCACGGGCGAAGTCGATGACCATACCTCGGATGCGCTGCTGACCGCTGCCTGGATGCGCCATGTCGCTGGCGAAGACGCGCGTTGGGAGCCACGTTGCCTCACCGCCGAAATTGCCTGGACCGAAGGCTGGACGTTCGGCGCGTTGTAGCCTGCCCTGCCCTTATTGCTGCTTGCGGGTCGTTCTCTCACCCTACCGCTTCGCTACTTGAGGGTTGTTCTCTCACCCTACCGCTTCGCTACTTGAGGGTTGTTCTCTCACCCTACCGCTTCGCTACTTGAGGGCGTTACAGCTTTATCCTATGGGCGGCGCACGCCACAGCCGGCTTAGCTCAGTTGGTAGAGCACCTGATTTGTAATCAGGGGGCCGCGGGTTCGAATCCTGCAGCCGGCACCGCGCACGTCCCGCGGCCACGCACGTGTAATCAGGTACCGGGCGGTGCAGACAGGCCCCAGGCTTGCATGATCACCGCCATCGTGACCATTGCGACCAACCAGTAAATCGCTGCCGACCAGGCCGAGCGGGTACGGACTTCATAGACCACGAACGTCACCATCAGGGTCGGCATGACGAAGCCGACCCATATGACGAAAGCGCTGCCCAATGCCATGATCCACGCGCCCGCTTCATCCGGTGCAAGGATCAGCGCCCCTGCCAGGATCGAAGCAAGCCAGAACTGCGCGAGGCCGGCGACCGCTAATGTGCGCCAACCGGGCAACAGCATGGAGGACAGCCGCAGCCACACAAGCCCGATCGCAAGGCCCGCGATCATCGCAAGCGCAATCGGCACCACATTGAGAAGGATGTAGATCACGCCCGCATGCCCCTTGGGAAGCGACCGGGTCGATCAAGGCCGATAGCCTCGCCCAGATGCCGCCTCCGCATGCGACCATAGACGCTCATATGTTTCGCTGCCAGACCGATTGGGTGCGCATCGAAGTCCAACGCGCTTTGCAGGAGACCCATCCATGCTCGATCAGCCCCTCACCCTTCCGTGCGGTGCGGTTCTGCCCAACCGCCTTGCCAAAGCCGCCATGACCGAAGGGCTTGCGACGCCCGGTGGCCGTCCGACTGCCGCACTGGAGCGACTATACGGCGTATGGGCAAAAGGCGGTGCTGGTCTGCTGATTACCGGCAACGTGATTGTCGACCGAAATCATCTGGAGCGTCCCGGTAACGTCGTAATCGAGAAAGAGCCCGATGCCGGGATGGCCGCGCGGCTTACCGCGTGGGCCAAAGCAGGGACGCGCGGTGGACATCATTTATGGGCGCAGATCAGCCATGCCGGACGTCAGACGCCAAAACTGGTGAACCGTGCGCCGAAATCCTGCTCGGACGTGCCCCTTGCATTGCCCGGCGGTCAGTTCGGGCAGCCGACGCCCTTGACCAGAAGCGAGATCGCCGAGCTGGTGGAGCGCTGGGCGAATGCAGCGCGCGCCTGCCACGATGCTGGCTTTACCGGCGTGCAGATCCATGCCGCACACGGCTATCTCGTCTCGCAATTCCTCTCCCCGCGCGTGAACCGTCGCACCGATGAATATGGCGGAAGCCTGGCGAACCGGGCGCGGTTCTTGCGCGAGATCGTCGCAGCGGTCCGAGCGGTGGTGGGGCCGCAATTCCCGGTCTCGGTGAAGCTCAACAGCGCCGACTTCCAGAAGGGTGGGTTCGACTTCGAGGACAGTCTCGAAGTCGTGCGCTGGTTGGAAGCGGATAGTGTCGACCTGATCGAGATCTCTGGCGGGACCTACGAGCAGCCCAAATTGGTTGGTCTGGAAGGTATCGAGCCGGAAGAGCCGCAGTCCTCCGCGCCCTCGACCCTCGCGCGCGAAGCCTATTTTGCCGACTTCGCGCAGGCAATGCAGGTGGAAACGACGGTGCCGCTGATGGTAACGGGTGGTTTTCGCACCCGTGGCGCGATGCTGCAGGCGCTTCAAAAGGGCGCGGCGGATGTTATCGGGCTGGGCCGACCGATGTGCCTGATGACCGACGCCCCGCGCCGCCTTATCGAAGGCGAGATCCAGCGACTGCCCCGCTACGAAGACAGGCTGGAATTGCTGCCCGCAGCGCTCGCGCTCCTGAAGCGTTTTCAATTGGTGAAGGCGGCGAGCGGCTTTGCCGGAATTTACTGGTTCTACGAGCAGCTTTGGTTGCTCGGACATCACGGTCGGGTCGATGAGAACCTGTCCGTCTTGCGCACATTCCGGCTTGTCGATGCGCGCAGCAAGGCGATCATGAAGGCGCGGCGCAAAAGCGAATGAGTTCGCTTTTCTGCGCCCACTGCGCGCAAGGTATTAGGCGCATCGTCGACATCCATCTCTATCCGCACAAGCAAGCCCCATGCAAAAAGGGCCGACCACATTCGTGGCCGACCCTTTTTTCGCAGTGAATGACCTTGCGCGGGATTAGAACCCGATGCGCAGCGTCGCCCGAGCGGAGTGTGCATCGTAGCCGTCGGCGAAGTCCCCGAGATATCCGACGCCGATCTCGACCGTATCACCCAGCACGGCGCTAAGGCCTGCGGCCAGTTCGAACCGGTCCTGTTCGCGCGCGAAGCCATGGACCGTGAACGGTGCCAGCTGGTCGGAGGTCAGGATGACCACCTCTTCATCGTCGATCAGGTCATGGATCACCGTACCCTGGATGAAGCCACGCACCGTGTCCGTGAAGCCACCCGAAAGCTCGATGCCACCGCGCAGTTCCGCGAACTCCGCATCGTCACGCTCGATCCCGAAGCCAAAGCCGCCGCTCTCGATCGTGTCGTCGAAATTGATCCGCGCGCCGGCAAACCCGACAGTCGGGACCAGAGCCACATTTTCGTCTCCAAGAACATCGTAGCCAAGCGTCAGCTTGCCGGTGAAGCCATCGAAGTCGGTGCTCGAAGCGGTCGCGCCCAGGACGCTCGTACGCGCATCTTCGATTTCACCGGTGAGGTAAGCCACTTCGGCGTTGAAGAAGCCCTGCGTGAACAGGCCGGTTGCAACATAGGCACCGAGCTTGATGCTCTCGATATCCTGTTCACCGCGGCTGACATTTCCGTCGAGGTCTTCATTCTCGATGTCGGCATAGCTCGCCAACGCACCGACCCGCAGACTGCCAAGGGCAACATCGCCGCCGACGGTGAAGATCAGCTGATCGCTTTCGTAACCCGCAACCGTCTGCGAGCGTCCATCCTGCTCAGCACCGCGAACGGCGACCTGGCCCCAGATGCCCGAATCCTCACCGGTAACGTGACGATCCATGGCCTGGCTAGCAAGGTTCGAAGTCTCGAAGATCTCGCGAGCGGCCGCACCGGTAAGCGAAGGCAAGGATCCCGCTACCGCAGCGACCGCACCGTTTTCATCGAGGCTGTTGATCGCATCGAACGCTGCATCGCTCAAGTCCCCGTCTTCGACACCAGCGCGAATGGCCTGGCCGAAGTTCACGAGGTTCTTGTCAGTGCTGTTCACGAACGGCGTGGCAGCCGAAACGGCGACACTCAGTTCGGGATCAACGACAGTGTAGTCGAGCAGCAGATCGTTATCGAGGATATTGACGGTAGCGCCGTTGTTGCGGAAGCCGGTGTCGTTGTCGTCGTCGTCGTCATCATCGTCGAAGACCCCTTGCGCCTCGAACACCCGGATCGTCTGACCCAGCAATTCGCGATCGCGCGGCGTACCGATGTTGAGCACGCCGGTTTCTTCGAGCGTGATCGTGCCGGTTGCCGTCAAGGAGTCAACGCCGAGGTCGAGATTGACAATCCCAACATGAACGACGTCGCCGTCGAGCACGCGATCACCGTCAATATCGAGGTCGTTCAGCGTACCTCCAAGCTGCGAACCGAGCTGGAAGAGTTCGAAACCACCGAAATCTTCTTCGTCGAGCGTCCCGGCAAGGATCGCGGTATCGGTGCCATCGCCGCCGATGATATCGCCGTCCACCGAGGAAACCGATCCTTCGAGTATGAAGGTGTCGTCACCTTCACCAAGATCGATATCGCCGAGCACGGTGGCGCCAGTCCACTGCTGGAACTCATCATCGCCGCCGCCCAGGCGCACCGCGACGATGTCCACCTCCTCGGCATCCCCATTCGTGTCGCGCCCTTCGATCGTGCCGAAGTTGACGACCTGCTGCGAACCATCGTTGGCACCGCCTTCGCCATCGCCCTCGCCCTCGCCCGTGTCGATTGCGATGTCGCCCACGATGAGGCCACCAGCATTGTTGGTGACGGTCAGATCGTCACCGCCCACGATCGCCACATCCTGATCTGACCGGATCGTGCCGCTGTTGACGATGCTGACGCCGGCTCCATCCGCTTCGATCGCGTTCGAGCCTTCGCCGAACGCTTCGATTACGCCGCCCGCGAGGTTCGTGATTGTCGTGGTGTTGCCAGCGATAATAGCCTTTTCACCGATGACATTGGTGTTGATGTTCCCGGAATTCTCGATCGAGGCACCGCTGCTGCCCGACAGGTCGATAGCGCTGTTTCCGTCGGTCGTGAGGACAATGGTATCAGTATCTTCGCCGTCGGTATCTTCGCCGCCAGTGTCTTCACCGCCAGTGTCTTCACCGCCAGTGTCTTCACCGCCGGTGTCTTCACCTTCGGTATCTTCGCCTTCTTCTTCGAAGATCGTGAGACCGGTCGAAGTGATGGTACCGGTGTTGACGATGGTGGTTCCGTCGAAGTCCCGTCCGTCAATGGCGCGCTCACCGGTCGAACGGATCAGGCCGTTATTGGTGACGCTCGTATTGTCGGAACCGATCTCCACCGCATCGACGCCATCGGTGTCGATTTCGGCGGTGTCGGCAACGATGAGGTGGCCGGTACCAAGCGTGAGAACCGTGTTGGTGATGCTGCCGTTGACAGTGACGTCACCCGCCACGATCGCGAAGCTTTGATCGCTGTCGCCGTCGAGGAAGGTTCCAGCACCGGCGTCAGCGAAGCCGAAGTTCTCGAAATTCGTGAACTGGTCATCAATTTCGAAATCGGTGATGTCACGCGTCAGCGGATCGGCTCCTGCGTTGCCGAAGACAACGAGGTCGGTGCCGTCACCGCCATCGACCTGGCCATCAATTGTTCCGGTGTTCCAGGCCTGGAACTGATCGTCGCCCTCGCCGAGAAGGACCGCGTCCCCGCTTGTGCCGGTCAGGGTGCCGAAGTTGGCCACGACGTTGTTGCCATCGTCACCGGTGGCATCGACTGCAATAGCGCCTTCGATAATCCCGTCGGCCTCATTGGTGACACCGGTATCGCCGAGCAACTGAACGCCAATCCCGTCAGGGCCGTCATTGTCGTCGTCATCATCGTCATCGCTGAACGCCGCGGACACGAGCCCGCTGTTTTCGAGTGTTGCATCGCCGTCAAGAACGACGCCGAGGCCGCCATTGGAAGTGATGGTACCGTCATTGTCGACAGTGCCGCTGCCTTCGGCAATCACGCCCACACCAGCAGCAATCGTGCCGTCCGCCGTGTTGGTGATCGCGACCGAGCCGATCGCTCCGACACCCACGCCGCTTTCGTCATCAGCCGTGATCGAACCGCTGTTGGTCAGGGTCAATCCGTCCGCTGCGAAGATGGCGATGCCGTTGTCGCCTTCGCTTTGGATATCGCCGCTATTGTCAACGGTGAGATCAGAACCAAAGCCGTCGATCGTATTGGCCGAGCCCGAGCGGACGGTGCCGTCATTGTCGATCGTCACGCTGTTGCCGTTGACCTGGATCGCAGCTGCATCCTCGACATCGATCGAGGCACCTTCGGCCACGCCGAGGACGGAGCCATCGGCTTCGACCACGACCGTGCCAGACAGGTTACCGCCAACGGTTACGTTGCCGCCGAAGATCGAGAAGCTCTGATCGCTGTCGCCATCAAGAACGGTACCGCCTCCGCCGTCGGCAAAGCCGATGGTTTCAAAATTGACGAACTGGTCATCGATCGCGAAGTCGGTCACGTCACGCGAAAACGGATCGGCACCGGTATTGCCGAAGACGAGCGAATCTGTGCCTTCGCCGCCGTCAACCGTGCCATCGACGGTGCTGTCGTCCCATACCTGGAAGAAGTCATCGCCTTCGCCAAGGTCAACTGCAAGGCCGCTCGTACCGGTCAACGAACCGAAATTGGCAACCGTGTTCGAGGCATCGTCGTCCTCATTATCCGCGCCGATCGCGAGGATGGCTATGTCGCCCGTGATCGATCCACCGGCTTCGTTGGTGACGTCGGCACCGCCGTCAAGCAGGACGCCGATCCCGCCTTCACCTTCACCGTCGCTGTTGGCCGAAACAGTGCCGCTGTTAACCAGCTCGACATCGCCGACAAGCAGGAGAGCTGCAGACCCGTCTCCGGCCGTCTCGATCGAGCCATCGTTGTCGATGACGCCCGAACCTTCGGCGAAAACGGCATTTGCGCCATCGCCAGCAGCCGAAATCACACCGTCAATGGTGTTGTTGATCGCGAAATCCTCACCGACCGCAACCACGCCGACTGATCCATCGGAAACCGCCGCAATCGTCCCGCTATTATCGAGCGTGAAGCCGTCAACACCGATTGCCTCGACGACGTCACCGTCGTCCGAGCCGAGTGTCCCGGCATTCGAAAGGCTCGCATCATCAGTGGTGGCCTGGAACGCTGCACCCTCTTCGACAGCGATCGAGCCGGTGTCGGAAATCGCAAGAATCGCGCCCTCGCCGCCTGCAACGAAGGTGTTGGTCAGCGCACCGTTGACGGTCAGATTGCCGCCCAGCAGCGTGAAGCTCTCGTCGCTGTCACCATCGAGCACGATGCCGCCGCCCTGGTCGAGGAACGCGAAGGCTTCAAAGCCGGTGAACTGGTCCTCATCGGTAAAGTCGGCAGCATTGCGGGTGTTGGCTTCTTCGCCAGCATTACCGAAGACGAGCGTATCGAAGCCTTCGCCCCCGGCCACGATGCCGGTGGTTGTTCCGGTGTTCCAGGCCTGGAATTGGTCATCGCCAGCGCCAAGACGTACGGCTGTGCCGCCAGTACCGGTGATCGAACCGAAGTTGGCGACCGTGTTCGCGGCGTCGAATTGTGCTGAGCTGATGCCGACGGTTCCGCTGATCGTGCCGCCCGCTTCGTTGGTGATGGTGCCGCCATTGGCGATGATTGCAACGGCATCTTCGCCGGTCGCAGTGATCGAACCGCTATTGGTGACGCTGGTATCGAGACCGGCCGTGATACCGATAGCGGTGTCGCCATCAGCGGTGATCGAACCACTGTTGATTACCGTCGAACCTTCGCCAACGAGAGCAGCGATCGCGCCATCGCCGTTCGCTTCGATCGTTCCGGCGTTATTGAGCGTGCCTTCACCCAGGATGAAGGTCGCGACGACGGGGGTTTCGCCGTCTTCAATGTCACCCTCGCCATTGGAGGCGCTGATCGTGCCGCCAGCGATATTGGCGATGGTTCCGTCACCGGCAATCGCCACGGCAACGGAGGTGAAACCGGTGCTTTCGATCGTGCCGCTATTGTTGATCGTAGAACCGTCCAGCCCGAGGATGCCGGCCGAACCGCCCGCCAGCGTCGAAACGGTACCGGAATTGGTGATCGTTGCGCCCTCGCCCGCGACCACACCTTGGGAGGTTTCGCCAAAGGTGCGGATCAGGCCCGCATTGTCCAGCGTGGCGCCGTCGAGCAGCTCGACCCCGTTCGACAGATCGCCGGTGGTGACGATTTCGCCATCGGCGGTGTTGATTACGGTAACGCCATCGCTGTTGGCGAGAACGGCCGAGACATCTTCGCCATCGGTCTGGATCAGGCCACTATTGGTCAGCGTGCTGTTTTCGCCAAGAACCACGCCGTCGGCACCATCATCACCAGTCGTGTAGATCGTTCCGGTATTGGTGATAGCGCCGTCGCTGGTAACTTCGACCGCGACCGAGCCTTCGCCATCGGTCTGAATGAAGCCGTTGTTGGTGACGTTGGAGCCAGCGTCGAGCAGCAATGCGCCCTCTCCGTCTCCGGTGGTCACGATCGCACCGTCTATCGTGCCTTCAACGTCCGCCAGCAGCGTGACCGCTCCCTGCACATAGGCCCCAGACTGGATATCAAGGCCGACATCCCCGCCGAACCCATCGGTATCGGTATCGCTGTCGTCGCCGTCGCTATCATCCATGTTGCTGTCGCCGGTAGCGGCGAAGAAGATGCCATCGGTATCGACGCCCGGCTCACATACTACGACGTTGCCATCACTGACCGCGCATTCCTGCGTGTTGGTGGGCACGTCCGGGGCGGTCGGCGTAGGCGCCGTCGCTCCGTCCTCTTCACCTGCTTCCTGCGCGAAAACCGGTGCGGTAACGCCAGCGCTAAGAGCGAGCACGGAAGCGCCGCCGATCGCGCGGAGCTTCGTAGAGGTAAGTTTTTTCATGTGTAGCCTTTCGATTGGCAGATAAGAATTACGTTGGTGGGGAGAGGGGGCTCGCGCGATCGTCGCAGCGGCGCAAGCGTGGTCCTCCTCCCAAGGTCGCACTGCGGCTACGCCTACAGTGTGAAAGAGAAATGAAAAGACCGGATGACGAATAGTTCCACAGACTAACTCAAATAACTTCCTGTGTCAGCGCGAATGTTGCGTACACGTCACTACCGATCGGTCAGCCACGCCCTCTATAGCTGGAAACGCCTTGTTCCGGGACCCAAAGGCCTTTGGGCGCAGGTCCGGACTGCCAGAAAACATCGATGGGAATCCCGCCTCGCGGGTACCAGTAACCTCCGATCCGGAGCCATTTCGGCGCCATTTCTTCAACGAGGCGTTGCCCAATTCCCACAGTCACGTCCTCGTGAAAGCCGTTGTGATTGCGAAAACTGCCCAGAAACAACTTCAGACTCTTTGATTCGACGATGGTTTTTCCCGGCGCATAGTCGATAACGAGATGCGCGAAATCGGGTTGGTCTGTCACCGGACACAGCGAGGTGAATTCCGGCGCGGCGAAACGCACTAGGAACAGCGCTCCGGCGCGGGGGTTGGGCACGTAATCCAGCACCGCTTCTTCGGGCGAGCGGGGCAGGGGGCTGTCCTTTCCGAGAAAGGCGGGTGTGGTTTCCATGCCGCGCTGATGCCGCGAAAGCTTCGCGCATTCAAGCGCGCAACTGGACGCGCCCGGCACCAGGCTTACTATACGGGTCGCTCGCGCATCCCGGAACTGCCCGAGATCATCGTCCCCGATCCGACCCATGCTGCAGACAACAAAGCGTCAAACAATGCGTGCTTCTTGTTCCAAGTGCTCCGCCCCGCCGGTTGACGGGAAGCGAACGGTCGCTGGGTTGAGACGCACAGTCACGTTCCTTGGCATTGCGCTTCCCGCGTTGGTATCAGCTTACGCACACGCAGCGGCGCCTCGTGCGCAGACCTATTCACTGCCCGAAGGTTCCGCCAGCCCGACGCCAGCTCCGCAGGGTCCGGTGGACGAGCGCGCGGGGGTGCCGATCGGCCCTCAGGTCATCGCGCCCGAGCCAGAGCAGCCTGAACCGCGGCGACCCGCCCCCGCTCCGCGTCGCGCGCCAGCAAGGCCAGCGCCAACCACGGCGACACCGCCCGCGCCCTCTCCGACGCCGGAACCTGCTCAGCGCAGTGCGCCAGCCCGCGCTCCTTCGTCGAGAGAAGCTGCGCAGGCTGCCCCGCAGCTCGAAGCGCAGTCTGCGCCGACGAGCGAAGGCGGCGAGGAAACAGCGCAACCATCAGGCGACGAGGCGCCCGGGCCCGGCTTCGATAGCCTCCCGGCCCGCGAAAGCACTCCGGCCAGCGAACGCAGCGACGCGTCGTTTCGGAATGAAACCGGCGCGCCTCATGCCGCCGGTGCGGGGCGGGAGGAACGCGACGGCAGCGCTGCGGTATGGATTGCGAGTGCGCTGAGCGTGCTTGCCCTTCTGGGAGCTGCGTTCGGCTGGCTGTGGTGGCAGAGGCAGCGCCCCGCGCGCACCAGGCCACTGCGCGAGGGAACAATTGCCGCACGGGTAAGCGAGACGATCGCAGCCGAAATGGCCGGGCCATCCCCCCCCTCGAAGCTTCGCTCTGCCGGCAAGGCGCCCGACCCCCGCGCCGGTAGCACCCCTGCAAGGGCCTTGCCGCACATCGTCCTTGGCGTGGATTGCACCGCCGCGACCCGCAGCGTCATGATGTTCAGCGCCGAGTTTGACGTGACACTCACCAATCGGAGCGATACGGCGGCGCGTGATATCGCCGTTTGGGCTACCTTGTTCTGCGCGCGAAAAGGCCCTTGCAGCGACGCCGGCACGCCCGCTCCGGTCGCAACCATCGCGCGGATCGGTCCGCACCAGAGCGCACGGGTCGCGGCGAGCGTTCAACTTCCCATCGGCCAGGTGCGAGCGATCCGTCAGGGCACGACCCCGCTGTTCGTCCCGTTGCTTGAGATAACATCGCGCGTCGGCAACGCACCGCCGGTCGCGCAGCGCTTCATCGTCGGTCGACCGAGCGAAAGAGCGGGGAGCAAGCTCCATCCCCTGCCACTCGACGGCGTACCGGGGAGCTTCAGGGGTCTCAAGGTTCGTGCAATCGAAGCCGCCCCTATCGATACACCCGCCACCGAACCGGCATAAACGCCGGGCTGGAATGTCTGCTTGGCCGTCAGCGCACCGCGCGCTAGGCGTGAGGCCTGGCGAAGGCAAGGGACAAGGGAGCGCGCTGCACGTAATGGAAAGTCTGGTTTCGAGCCAATGGCTAGCGGACGAGCTGGAGGCGAACGATCTGGCGGTGCTGGACGCCTCGCACCATTTGCCCGATGCGAACCGCGATCCGCGCGCCGAGTTCGAAGCAGCGCATATTCCCGGCGCCCAGTTCCTCGATCTTGCGGGACTAACCAATGCGGCATCGCCCGTCCCTGCCGCCTTGCCAAGCGCCGCTCAGCTGGCCGAGCGCCTTGCCACGCTGGGGGTCGCGCCGGGAATGCGCATCGTGCTTTACGACGACAGCGCTCTCAGGACTTCGGCGCGGGCCTGGCTTGCCTTGTCGGTGCATGGCATTGCGCGCGTGGCGATCCTCGATGGTGGCCTTGCTAAGTGGCGACAGGAGGGACGCCCGCTTGTAAGCGGCAGGCCTCAAGCAGCAAGCATCGCCCCTGCTCCGCTCCCTGCCGCCCAGGGTATCGCGACGAAAGCCGAACTGCTGCTCAACTTGCAAAGCGGCGCAGAACAAGTGATCGACGCGCGCAGTGCCGACCGCGTTTTCGGCTCAGGCGAAGATCCGGTGCATGGCGGCGCGAACGGGCGCATTCCCGGCGCGCTCAACCTCCCTTACAGCGAGGTGCTGAACAAGAGCGGCACCTACAAGGCGCCGTCAGAACTGCGCGTAGCATTCGCGCATGCCGGGATCGACTGGGAGCGCCCGGTGGTGACCACCTGTGGCAGCGGGATCACGGCCAGCGTCCTTGCGTTTGCGCTGCATCTGGCGGGCAAGGACGACGTGCGGGTCTACGATGGTAGCTGGACGGAATGGAACGCCGATCCGGCCACCCCGAAGGCGCAGGGGGCTGTTGCATGAGCGCTGACGATACCGACGGTCAGCACATAGGCGAGGGCACCCGCGTCACCCGCGCCGGGCGCCGGACGCAATGGACAGGGCCGGTGGCAAACCCGCCGGTCTGGCGCGCCTCCACCCACATTTTCGCGAACGAAGCCGAGCGCAAGGCAGCGCTCAAGTCCAATGTGGACGGGACTTTTTTCTACGGACGCCGCGGAGGGCCCACGCAATGGGCGCTGGCCGATGCGCTCACACAGCTTGAACCCGGCGCGGCAGGCACGGTACTCTACCCCAGCGGCGTCGCGGCGATCGCCGGGTGCATGCTCGCGGTGCTGAAGCCGGGCGATACCGTTCTGATGGCCGACAATGCCTACGACCCGAGCCGTGCGATGGCGTCGGGCTTGCTCAAACGTTTGGGGATCGCATCGCTGTTCTTCGATCCGCTGGACGGCGCCGGGTTCGAAGCGCTGATTGCCGAGCACCGCCCTTGCGCCGCCTGGCTCGAAAACCCGGGCAGTCTGACGATGGAGGTATGCGATATCCCCGCCCTTTGCGCTACCGCGCGCAAGGCGGAAGTGGTCACGATTATCGACAACACCTGGGCGAGCCCGCTTGGGTTTCAGGCGCTGGAACACGGCTGCGATATCGTGATGATGAGCCTTTCCAAACATGTCGGGGGACACTCCGATCTGATGATGGGCGCAGCAAGCGCGGGCGAGCGCTGGTATCGTGTGCTGCGACGCACGTCGCAGGAATTGGGGCAAGTGGTCTCGCCTGACGATGCTGCTCTGGCCGCACGCGGCCTTCGCACGATGGCGGTGCGGCTGGAACGCAGCAGCGCCGCCGCGTTGCGCGTTGCGCAATGGCTGGAAGCGCATCCCGCGATCGAACAGGTCCTGTGCCCGATGCTCCCCAGCGCGCCCGGATATGATCTGTGGCAGCGTGATTTCACCGGCGGCTGCGGCCTTTTCAGCCTTATTCTCGCGGGCGACGATCCTGACGCGCCGGGTCGGATCGCCGATGCGCTGAAGCTGTTCGGGATCGGCTATAGCTGGGGCGGCTTTGAGAGCCTTGCCCTGCCGATCACCCCGCAGGACTATCGCGACGTAATGCCCTGCCCGACCCGGACGAGCGAGCGCACTGGAACCCGCGCAGCGCTTCGCCTATCGATCGGGCTGGAAGATCCCGAAGACCTGATCGCCGATCTTGAAGCGGCGCTCGACATTGCGTTCAAACCATGACCACCACCCTCCTGCCCAGCACAGATGATCCTGCATCCGGAGCGACCACCGGGTCTGACCCGGCGCCAGTGCCAACACCAACCCCAGCTTCAGCCAACACCCCCGCGCCTACGGAACCTGTCGATGGCGTCGAGACTTCGGACGCAGTCCTTGAAGGTGTTGGCGAGAAGAGCGAAACCGCCGCATCGCTGCTTCAGCAGCTGGATAGCATCGCGCTTGACACCAGCTCCTTCCGCGTTTCGCTGCTCGATGCGGTGATTGTGGCCGGGGTCATCCTGCTCGTCATCACAGTCGCCTGGGTCCTTACCCGGCTGGTCCGCAAGGGTATCTCCAACTTCAGCCGGCTGAGTGGCTCACAGGCCCTGCTGACGGAAAAGATCGCGACCATCCTCATCTGGGCGGCGGCGTTCTTCGTCGGGATCGACATGCTCGGCATCGATCTGACCGCGCTTGCGTTTTTCGGCGGCGCATTCGGTCTGGCGATCGGTTTTGGTTTGCAGAAGACTTTCGGCAATCTGATCGCGGGTATCATTTTGCTGATGGACAAGTCGATCAAGCCGGGCGACGTCATCGCGGTCACCGACATGGCAGGGCAGGAGACCTTCGGCCAGATCCGCAAGATCGGCATCCGCGCCGTTTCCGTCACCACCCGCGACGAGCGCGAATACCTGATCCCGAACGAGAACCTGATGATCAATCAGGTCGAAAACTGGTCTTATTCGTCGAAGAACGTGCGCATGCAGGTCAATGTCGGCGTTTCGTATCAGGCCGACATGAACCGCGCCGAGGAACTGATGCTGGAAGCAGCCCGGAGTACCAAGCGGGTTCTGGAAATGCCGCCGCCAATCGTGTGGATGACCGAATATGGCGACAGCTCGGTGAACTTCACCATTCATTGCTGGATCCGCGACCCTGAAGAGGGCGTGGGCAATGTCCGAAGTGAAGTGCTGAAGAACCTGTGGTGGCTGCTCAAGGAAGAGGGGATCGAAATCCCCTTCCCGCAGCGCGATCTCAACCTGCGCGACACGTCGGAGATACGTGCGCTTCTTGAGGTCTTCACCGGCGATCGGCGATCGGCGCAGGAAGACATCACTTCATGACCGGGACCATTCCGCCCGATCCCGACACGCCAGCGTCCGAAGAAGAGCCGATCGTCGAACAGGTGTGGAGCACCGCTGTCGACGCCGCGCCCGAACCCGAGACGGTGACAGTCGCGGAGGGTGCCAAGGAGGGGCTGGCGGCGCAAAGCGAGACCAGCGCCGCTCTGGTCGAGACGCTCGATGCCCTCGCGCTGACCGTGGGAAGCATTCGCATTTCGCTGTTCGATGTCGTGTTCCTGCTGGCGTCCATCGGCCTCGTCATCACCATTGCGTGGTTTGCCACCCGTATTGCCCGCAATCTGGTGCGCCGCATCACGCGCTTCGACGGTGCGCAGCAATTGCTGGCCGAGAAGATCGCGACGATCCTCATTTGGACCCTCGCCTTCTTCATGGCGGTGGACCTAGCGGGAATTGACCTTACCGCACTTGCATTCTTCGGGGGTGCGTTCGGCCTTGCGATCGGCTTTGGTTTGCAAAAGACCTTTGGCAACCTGATTTCAGGCATTCTCCTGCTGCTCGACAAATCCATCAAGCCAGGCGACGTCATCTCGGTGACGGATCAGGCCGGGAACGAGGCTGTCGGACAGATCCGCAAGATCGGGATCCGGGCGATCTCGGTGATCACGCGCGACCAGACCGAGCACCTGATCCCCAACGAAAACCTGATGGTGAACCAGGTCGTCAACTGGTCCTATTCAAGTCGCGACGTGCGCGTTAAAGCACCGATTGGCGTTACCTACGACAGCGACCTGCCGCTAGTGACGAAGCTGCTCTACCGGGCGGTGGATGAAACCGACCGGGTGCTCAAACGCCCCAAACCTCGCGTCAACATCATGGAGTTCGGCGACAATTCGGTGAATTTCGAAGTGCGCTTCTGGATCGAGGACCCGGAGGAGGGACTTGCGAACATCCGCTCTGATGTCTTCATGCGGATATGGGAACTGTTCCGGGAAAACGGGGTCGAAATCCCCTTCCCCCAGCGCGACCTGCACATCAAGAACAGCGAGCAGATCGAACGGCTGGTGCAAGCCATGTCGGGCCAGAAGCCGGAAAAGCCGGAGGGTCAACCGGGGGACATAGGGGTAAGCTAGAAGCGGCCAACCTACCTTGTACGCCAGACCGCCGACCTGATCGTCGATCCAGAACCGTCAGAGGTTTGGATCGATCGCCTCGGCATAACGTGGGTGGTCCGGGCCAACGCACATATATTCGATCTCCCCAGAACTCACGATCACACGTTCGCGCGCTTTTGCGTTGTTTTCTAGATAGCGCAGTCCCTGTTCTGCACATTTGGCCATCGCATCTTCGCGTAGTCCGTCGCGCAGCATGGTTGCGCAACCGCCAAGAGAAATGGCCGCAAGAATGCACGAAACAGCTCGTATCGAAAACATCAGTGGTCCCCCTGTAAATGCTGCGAGGCCTTCGCCTGAACGCTGCGGACAATTAGATGCGCAGCAGCTCTGCAGCAAGCGAAAAGCTTTGCTCGCAAAGCCATACTACACCCCGGCAAACCCATTCTCGCTGGTCGCACGCCGCCGCCGCGCGCATGTTTCGTTCATGACTATCGGCACCCTTTACCTCGTCGGCGCAGGCCCTGGCGATCCCGACCTTCTGACCCTGCGCGCTGCGCGGCTGATCGCACGGGCCGAAGTGATCGTGCATGACGGGCTCGTCAGTGGCGAAATCCTTGCCATGGCGCACCCCGATGCGCGGCTGATATCGGTTGCCAAAAAGCGGGCGCGCCACACACTGCCTCAGGCCCAGATCAACGCGCTGCTTATTCGAGAGGCGATGACGGGGCGCGATGTCATCAGGCTCAAGGGCGGCGACCCGCTTATCTTCGGGCGCGGCGGCGAAGAGGCCGAGGACGCGCGCGTGGCGGGTGTGCCTTTAGAAATCGTGCCGGGTATCTCGGCCGCCAATGGCGCGGCAGCAGCGACCCAGATCGCACTTACCCACCGTGAGGCGTCCAGCATCGTCAGCTTTGTCGCGGGTCAGTGCAAGGGCTTGACCGAACAGAACTGGTCGGGCCTTGCGGGCAAGGGGCGCACGCTTGTCATTTATATGGGCGTGAGGACGGCGCCGCTGATCGCGGAGAAGCTGATGGGCGATGGCCTTGCACCTGACGTTCCGCTCGCAGTGATCGAGAACGCGGCGCGGCCCGACATGCGTGTAGTGCGCGGCCCGCTCGCCGGGTTGCCCGATCTTGTCACGCGCCATGCGATCCGCAGTCCCGCGTTGATTATCATCGGCGAAGTCACGGCGCGCACCGACGCTGCTTTGGCCCGTACCGCGATGGAGGCCGCACGATGAGGGTCCTGACCGGCAACGACCTGAAAACTGGCGCGGTCATCTGGTGGGACGGCAAAGGCTGGTCGCCTCACGTCGACGATGCGGCCGACGCAGGCGAGGAGGCGGAGGAAATCATCGCGCGCGAAGAAGCCGCGCGCCGGGTCAACGTGCCCTATGTGCTCGAAGCCAGGCGCGAAGACGATGGCCGCATCCGTCCGGCTCACATCAAGGACCGTATCCGCGCACTGGGTCCCACGGTGCGCCCGGACCTGACGCTCAAACCCAAAGACCCCGATGCTCTCGACTGGGTAATCTGATGTACCAATACGACCAATATGATCAGCAGATGGTGGACGCGCGCGTTGCCGAATTCCGCGATCAGGCGCGCCGCCGTCTCGATGGCAAGTTGAGCGAGGACCAGTTCAAGCCCCTGCGGCTCATGAACGGGCTCTACCTCCAGCTTCACGCCTACATGCTGCGTGTCGCGGTTCCCTACGGCACGCTGAATTCGCGCCAGATGATCGCGCTTGCCGATATCGCGGACAAGTACGATCGCGGCTATGGCCACTTCACCACGCGTCAGAACCTGCAATATAACTGGATCAAGCTGGAGGATGCGGCCGATATCCTCGCTGATCTGGCAAAGGTCGGGATGCACGCCATCCAGACGAGCGGGAATTGCATCCGAAACATCTCTTCCGATCATTTCGCCGGCGCTGCTGCAGATGAAAAGATCGATCCACGCCCCTTTGCCGAGCTGCTGCGTCAGTGGTCGAGCTTTCATCCCGAATTCACCTACCTGCCGCGCAAGTTCAAGATCTGCGTCATCGCATCCGAAAAGGACCGCGCTGCGATGCGGCTCCACGATATTGGAATCCGGATCCTGGAACAGGATGGCGCACTGGGTGCACGCTTCTATGTTGGGGGCGGGATGGGCCGCACTCCGATGATCGCGCCGATGATCCGCGACTTCGTGCCGCTCGACCAGCTCGTGACCTACGCCGAGGCATGCCTGCGCGTCTACAACCGCTACGGTCGCCGCGACAACAAGTACAAAGCGCGCATCAAGATCCTCGTCCACGAACTTGGCGCTGAGGAATATACCCGCCAGGTCGAAGCGGAATTCGCGCGTCTGCTTGAACAGGGCGTCGAGCCACCGCGCGAGGAACTGGCGCGAATACAGGCTTTCTTCACCGATCCGCCATTCGAAGACGGACCCAAGGCCTGTGACCGGTCCGATCCCGATTTTGCGCTGTGGGTGACACGCAACACGCATCGCCACAAGCACGATGCCCATGTCTCCGCCGTCATCTCGTTGAAGCCCGTCGGCGGCATTCCTGGCGATGCGAGCGGGGAGCAGATGCGCCTCATTGCGCGGCTCGCCAAGCAGTACAGCTTTGACGAGGTGCGGGTGATGCACACCCAGAACCTTGTCCTGCCGCATGTGCGCATCGCCGACCTTCACGCCGTGTGGGCCGCCCTCGACGAAGCGGGGCTCGGCTCGCCCAATCTCGACACGATCGAGGATATTATCGCCTGCCCCGGCCTCGATTATTGCAGCCTTGCCAACGCCCGCTCGATCCCGCTCGCCCAGCGCATTTCCGAACGCTTCGCAGCGAGCGGCAGGACCGGTGAGCTAGGCGAATTGAAGCTCAAGATTTCGGGCTGCATCAACGCCTGCGGCCACCATCATGCGGGCCATATCGGCATTCTGGGTGTCGATCGCAAAGGCGTCGAGAACTTCCAGCTATCGCTTGGCGGCAGCGAGGCCGAGGATGTCAGCCTTGCCAAGATTACTGGCCCCGGCTTTACCGAGGACGGCGTGATCGACGCGGTCGAGACCGTCACCGACGTCTATCTCACTCAGCGCAAGGACGAGGAGCGGTTTGTCGATACCTACCGCCGGATCGGGATGGAGCCGTTCAAGGAGGCGCTTTATGGTTGAGCGCGAAGTTTTCGACAGCGAGGCGGGCTCCCTTGGCGCCAGTCCGGACCGGGTGCAATTCCGCTTTCGCAAGGACGAGATGATCGGCGATGCCACCGTCACGGTGGACTCGTATCTTGCTCAGTCCAATTCTTCCGCCGTTCGCATCGAACCGGGCGATGATGCCCGCGAATTGCTTCCCTTTCTCGATCGGCTTGCGCTGGTGGAGGTGAATTTTCCAAGCTTTGCGGACGGGCGCGGCTATTCGGCGGCGCGGATCCTGCGAGAAGCGGGCTATGCGGGCGAGTTGCGCGCAGTGGGCGATGTGCTGGTCGACCAGCTCAGCCATATGCGCCGCTGCGGTTTCGATGCCTTCGCGCCCGACCGCCCGCTCGACGAGGAGGACGCCGCGCAAGCCTTCGCGACATGGGAAAACGTCTACCAGAACGCCGCGGACGGGCGGCGCACGATTCCGGAACTGCGCCATGAATAGCCCGCGCGCCGCACCGCTCACCACCGGCGAGACGCGTGCGCGCGCGGTCGACCGGATCGAGACCGCAGCGCGCTTCAGCGAGCATGATGCGATGCGCCTGAACCGGATGTTTCGCGGGTCCTCGACGCAGGAAATGCTCGAGGCGGTGCTGACCGGCGATCTGGCGGGAGATGTTGCCGCCGTCTCCAGCTTTGGCGCGGAGAGCGCAGTCCTGCTCCACCTCATCGCAGAGGTCGATCCAAGCGTCCCGGTGCTGTTCCTTGAAACCGGCAAGCATTTTGGCGAAACGCTGGCCTATCGCGATGAAGTGGTCGCGCGCTTGGGGCTAACCAATCTCATCAACCTGACGCCTGATGGGCATGAACTTGCAGCCAGAGATGAAAGCGGCCTTAGATGGTCCTACGATCCTGATGGCTGCTGCAACATCCGTAAGGTGAAGCCGTTGGCCAAGGCGCTCGAGCGCTATGATGCGAGCTTTACCGGGCGCAAGGCGTTCCAGTCCGACACGCGCGCGCATCTGCCGCGTTTCGAAATTGATGGGTCGGATGCGCAGGGACGGTTGAAGATCAACCCCCTGATCGACTGGTCCGCCGATGATATCGTTCGCTATTTCAAAAGGTTGGACCTGCCACGCCATCCGCTGGTTGCCGCCGGCTACCCCTCGATCGGATGCGCGCCTTGTACCCACAAGGTCGCACCGGGTGCCGATTCGCGCTCAGGCCGGTGGAAGGGTTGGGACAAGACCGAATGCGGCATTCACCGACCGGGGGAGGAGCCGTTCCTCTAAGGATCGCCCTATAACCATCCTTCGGCGCGATACCATGCGGCGGTGGACTTCAGCCCCTCCTCCCCCTCGATCAGCGGCTCCCAGACATTCGAAGGCGGAGCGCTGGCCGAGCGCGCGACCCAGTTGGGGTGCGCCAAATAGCCTGCGCGGTCGGCGGTCAGCTTGGCATGCTCGCCGCGAACCAACCGGTCCGCGCGGGCGGCGAGGCGCAGCACCATTTCGGGCAGATGCGGCGCGAAGACAGAGCGCTTGCCAATCGCGCGCCCGACCGCCTGTGCGAGTTCGCGGTGGCCCCATCCGCCCTCGCGCCCGTCATCGGGTTCGTAAGTGTGCTTGAGTCGACCCCGCTCCGCCAGCGCGAGCAGCAGGCGCGCCAGATCCTCGGCATGTATGATCGACGTGGCCCCGCGCGGCGGCAACGGCACGATCCCCAGTTTGGCGGTGCGAAAGACTTCGAGCATGTCGGTGTCACGCGGGCCATAGACCGCAGGCGGGCGCACGATGCTCCAGTCGAGCCCGCTTTCACGCACGAGCGTCTCGGCGCGCGCTTTCGAAGCGCCATAGGCCGACAGCAGCGGCTCGCGGGCAGCCAGAGACGATACCAGCACGAAGCGCGCAACGCCCGCCGCCTTTACCGCCGTTATGAGCGCCGCGGTACCCTCGACATTGGCCGCCTCGAACGCTTCGGCATTAAAGGCTCTGGTCAATCCCGCCACGTGCAGCACCGCATCGGCCGGATCCCCGACCCCGGCGCAAAGGGCAGCAAGCGCCGTTTCGTCCGCCAAGGTGCCACGCACCCAATCGACGCCATCACGGGCAGGCTGCTCGCGCCGCGTAAGAGCTCGCACGCGCCAGCCTTGCGCCAACGCCTCGTCCAGAACCGTACTGCCGACGAAGCCGGTACCCCCGGTCAGCGCCAACAGTTTCGCAGCCCTCACAGCAATACCAATTGATCGCGGTGGATCACCGCAGCGCGCGGGATGGCGCCCAGCGTTTTGCCGACCGCGTCGGAGCGCAAGCCCTTGATCGCTTCGCACTGTGTCGAATCGTATTCGACCATGCCTTTGGCGATCATCCGCCCCTCACAATCCTCCACCGCAATGACGTCGCCTCGCTTGAAGGAGCCGAAGACCTCGGTCAGCCCTGCGGCGAGCAGACTGTTCCCGTCCCGCAACGCATCGACCGCCCCGGGATCGATCCGCAGCGAACCATTGAACCGCAGGCGGCCGCCGATCCACGATTTGTAGGCGTTGTCATCGCGTCGGGGCAGAAACAGCGTGCCCTTGTTGGCGCTGAGCGCGCGCCCGATTGGATAGTCTTCCACCCCCTTGATGATGGCGAGAGCGATCCCTGCGCGTTCGGCGATTTCCGCGGCAAGCAGCTTGGAAGTCATGCCGCCCGATCCGATGCCCGAGCCCGAACCGCCGGTCGCCATGGCATGCACCGCATCGGTGACGCCGCGAATTTCGGAGAGGAATTGTGCGCCAGGCAGTTCGGGATGGCGATCGTAAAGACCGTCCACATCAGTCAGCAGCAGCACGCCGTCTGCGTTGCCCGCCTGGGCGACCCTTGCGGCAAGCCGATCGTTGTCACCAAAGCGGATATCACTGGTGGCGATCGAATCATTTTCGTTGATAATCGGGATCGCGCCATGTTCGACGAGTTCGCGCAGTGTGTTGCGAGCGTTGAGGTAGCGGCTTCTGCCCTCCAGATCGTCGAGCGTCAGCAGCATCTGACCAGCCTTCAGGTCATGCTCGGCCAGCATTTGCGCCCAGGTCGAGGCCAGGAAGACCTGACCCACCGAAGCCGCAGCTTGCGCGTGCGCGAGCGTCTTGCGCCCGCCTTCGGGCAAGCCCAGCATCGCGGCCCCCAATGCAACCGAACCCGAAGCGACCACGATGATCTCCTGGCCACGCTCGCGCGCGCCGGCGATCTCATGCGCGACGGTGCGAAGCCATTCGAAGCGCGGCTCGCCATCGCGATGTATGAGCAGAGCCGAGCCGATCTTGATGACCAGCCGCGGACATTTTGCCGGGTCGCGGAAGTCGAGAAGTGCGGTGATGGCCATGCTGCACTGCACCTAAGCGGTTCGCGACGGCTTTTGAAGCCATTCCTCAGATCGGCGACCATTCGTCCGCATCATTGGCGTGTTCTTCGATCTCGGCGGCATTCGTCTCGGTCGAAGTGCGATCGGGCAGATAGGCAAGAACAGCATCGAGCAATGCGCCAATCCCCTCACCGCTCGCGCCCGATACGGCGAAGACCTGATCCGCGCCCGCGGACTTTAACTCCTTGGCAAAGGCTTCGGCCAGTTCGCTATCGGCCAGATCGAGCTTGTTGAGCGCAACCAGACGCGGCTTGTCTTCCAGCCCGGCGCCATAGGCGATGAGTTCGTCCTCCACCGTGCGCATCGCGTCGGCTGGATCCTGACCGGCAATGTCGATGAGGTGGATGAGCACTCGGCACCGCTCGATGTGGCCGAGGAACCGGTCCCCGATCCCGGCCCCCTCGGCTGCGCCTGCAATCAGGCCGGGTATGTCGGCGAGCACGAACTCGCGGCCCTTGTGGCGCACGACGCCCAGTTTGGGAACAAGAGTAGTGAACGCATATTCCCCGACTTTCGCACGGGCGTTCGAAACTGCGTTGATGAAGGTAGACTTGCCCGCATTGGGAAGACCCAGCAGCCCAACATCGGCAAGCAGCTTCAGCCGCAACCAGACCCACATTTCCTCGCCAGGTTCGCCCGGCTGATGCTGGCGCGGCGCGCGATTCGTCGAACTCTTGTACGATGCATTGCCGCGCCCGCCCTGCCCGCCTTCGAGAAAGACGATACGTTGGCCGACTTCGGTAAAATCGGCGATCACTTGGTCCTTGTCCTCAGACAGCACCTGTGTGCCGACGGGCACTTCGATCACGAGGTCGCTTGCGCCCGCTCCAGTGCGGTCTTTGCCTTGCCCATGATTGCCACGCTTGGCCTTGAAGTGCTGCGCGTAGCGAAAGTCGATGAGGGTGTTTAGCCCGGCGACCGCCTCGAACACGATGTCACCGCCCTTGCCGCCATTGCCGCCATCGGGCCCGCCATATTCGATGTATTTCTCGCGACGGAAGCTGACCGCGCCCGGTCCGCCCGCGCCCGATTTGAGATAGATCTTGGCCTGATCGAGAAAGTGCATGGAGAGCCACCTATGCTCTTCGCGCATGGATTGCGAGCGCCTTGACATACAGGCGCACGGAAGACGGGCATCGCCGCGCGCGTCCGCTGAGGGAAGAAAATGGTGGAGCCGAGCGGAATCGAACCGCTGACCTCGTCATTGCGAACGACGCGCTCTCCCAACTGAGCTACGGCCCCACGTTTTCGAAGGCGCCGCGCTTAGCGCCTCGTATGGCTCGCTGCAAGGCCCATGCAATCGTTTTGCCGCTCGCTCTCGCTACCCACCAGGCGCATTCGCTGCGTCATCCTCTGCCGCGCGTTCGCGATCCACCGGTTCGACCACTGGCTGCGAGATGACGTTCTCCATCACCGGCACGACCGGCACCAAGACCCCGGTATCGGGATCAACCACCTCGCCGCTCTGGGCGGAGGGGACGGCAAGCGTATCGCCAGGCGCGCTCGTGCCTACCTCGGGCGCGACCAAGCGATTGGCGCGCGCCTCCTGCACGGCGACCCAGCCAGGCTGTGAATAGCCGAACCGCTCGCCAAAGCGCGCGTCCCAATCGGCCGAGAGCCGCTGATATTGCTCATATTCCTCGAAGAACAGCTCGAACGGTTCCTCGAGCAACGCAAAATTGTCGTTGGCGAATTCCACCGGATCCTGCGGCGGTGAGAGCAGGGCGCGGTTCGAGATATCGAGCGCGGCGCGGCAGAATCGCGCGCGAGCCGGCGGCAGGGCGAAGAAGTTGTAGACACTCGTCATCTGCATTTCGCGCGAGACGATCCCTTCGCGGCGCGTGTCTGCCCTGTCCTGATAGCTTTCCTCGATGCGCTTGTTGATCGCGGAAAGCGTCTTGGCATTGTCAGCAATAAAAGCGCCGTAGGCGGTCAGGATCGGTTCGTATTGCGGAGCGGTGCAATTGAGCGCGGCGACATTCCAAGCCGAACGGAAATGCCAGGTCGTCTGATCTTCATTCAACCCGCGATTGACCGTTTGGCGCTGCCCTAGCCCGTTCTTGGAGGGAATCCTCATCACATAGGCTGCGCCATTGGGCGGCAGCGGGCGGTAGGGCGTCGCCTCGACCGCGACAGGAGGAGGCGGCGGCGGCGGTGGAGGCGGCGGCGGTTCAGGCGTCGCACAGGCGCTAACCGCTCCAAACGCAGCGGCGAGGAGGGTCATACGCAGCAGCGCGCTCGAAGCGCGGGATCGAGGCTCGGAAATGGGAGCCGGTTTCGTCATGGGTGTTCTGTCCCCGTTCGGGTCTGGATAACGCGCGTTCGCTGGTTGCGGGACGCAATTACGAAAAATGGTGGATGGCAAACCGATCCTTGCTCACGTCTGAAGCTCGGCGCACGGCGCGCGGATTGCGCTTAACCTTCGATCAGCCCTAAAGAAAAGCCCGGAACCTTCGAAAAGGTCCCGGGCCGATCGCTCTTTCAACAGTTTACGCCCAGGTTTCCCCTCTAGCGCAATGCTTACTCGCGGCTACCGAGGAATTGGAGCAGGAACATGAACATGTTGACGAAGTCGAGGTACAACGTCGTCGCACCCATGATCACCGCTTTACCGATCATCTCGGTGCCACGCAGATACTGGTACTGGTTCTTCAGCCGCTGCGTATCGTAGGCAGTGAGCCCGGCAAAGATCAGCACACCAAGCCCGCTGATGACGAAAGCCAGCGTGCCGGACTGCAGGAAGATGTTCAGCACCATCGCGATGATCAGGCCAACAACTCCCATGATCAGGAACGTGCCCATCGCGGACAGATCCTTCTTCGTGGTGTAGCCGAACAGCGAGAGGCCTGCGAACGCGCCCGCCGTTGCAAAGAAAGTCAGCGCGATCGATTCGCCGGTAAAGACGAGGAAGATCGTCGACAGCGAAAGCCCCATCACGGTCGCGAAAGACCAGAACAGGAGCTGCAACGTGCCCTGACTCATCCGGTTGAGCCCGAAATTCATAGCCAGGATGAAGCCGAGCGGTGCCAGCGCCACGATCCACATCAGCGGGCCGCTTGCGAAAGCGTAGGCAAGGCCCGTCGCCGCCGCAGCCATCGCCACGATGCCTGTAAGCAGGACGCCCGACGCCATGTAATTGTAAATCGAGAGCATGTATGAACGCAGGCCCTCATCATAAGAAGCGCGCTGTTTAACCGCGCCCTCGGCACCGGGCACAGCCCTGCCGAAGGTCTGGCGCTCGCGCTGCTGGTCATTCCAGTTTGCCATAGGGAACCTCAGTCTCCAAAAATCGGCGCGAACCCCGCGCCCGTGATCGCAATATCGTGCGTATTCCCGATATTTTCAAGCAAAACCCGACCGGAATCGGCTTCGCTGTTAAGCTTTACCAAAGCCGTGCTTAACGAGGCCTTCAAGCCTTTCCGGCCGATAATGCCGCCCCGCGTTTCGCGGTAGCATCGAGCGTGCGGGTCAGCAGCTTGACCAGCGCGCTTTCAGCGTCAAGCACGTCGAGCCCTTCGCGTGTCATGCCGCCGGGGCTTGCGACGCGGTCAGCCAATTCGCCAGGCGGCATTTGCGCCTCGGCTGCAAGCGATGACGCACCATCGACCATCGCCAGTGCCAACCGGGTCGCCTGCTCGCGCTCAAGACCAAGACCGACCGCCGCTTCGGCGAGCGCGTCGATAAAGCGGTAGACGAAGCCCGGACCCGAGCCGGCGAGCGCGGTCACCAGATCGAAGCGCGCCTCATCCTCAAGCCAAAGCGCGCTGCCTAGCTCGTCGAACAAGGCAAAGATCTCCCCGCGCTGGTTCGGCGACACCGCGCGCTCCAGCAGAATGATCGGCGACTTGTTGATACCCGAGGCAAGATTGGGCATCACGCGCACATGCGCCGCGGCGGCGGGAAAGGCGCTACCGAGCTGGTCGAGCGTCAGTCCGGCGAGGAGCGAGAATATCGTCACATCTGCGCCGGCAAGATCCTGCAATCCGGGCGCGAGCGCATCCAGCTGCTGCGGTTTGAACCCGAGCAACAGCGAATTGTGCCGATCGGCATTCACAGCCTCCGCAGGCGAACGATAGAGCGCAACACCATGAGGTGCTTCAGGAAGTCCGGGGTCGAGGATCGCGAAACGCTCCGGCTCGCACCCCGCCTTGAGCCAGCCGGCGAGCATTGCGCCCCCCATATTGCCGCAGCCGATGATGAGAAGTTGCCGGATCCCGGTCATACGCCGATCACCGCCTTTCTGCTGGCGCAGGTCCAGTTTGGGGCACAGCTCACGCTTCGCCGCCGACATCGACCATCGCCGCCTCGAGCGCATCGCGCGGAGACTTGTCACCCCACAGCACGAACTGGAACGCAGGATAGAACCGGTCGCACTCGTCGATCGCGTTTTCTACAAGAGCCTGTGCCTGACTGATCGAAAGCATCCCTTCATCGCCCAGCAACGCGCCATGCCGGTAGATCAGCACATCGCCGTTCGACCAGATGTCAAAATGGCCAAGCCAGACCTGTTCGTTGACAAGGCTGAGCAATTCATAGGCGTGCTGGCGCTTGTCATCCGCGACGCGGATATCGGGCAGGCAAAGGAATTGCAGGACGTTGTCGGCGCTGCGCCAGATTGCGCGCAACTGGTATTTCGCCCAGCTGCCCTGCACTTCGCCCGCGAGCTCGTCCTGCGCGTTGATCTCACACGTCCAGCCCCGCGCTTCGAA
This sequence comes from Erythrobacter sp., assembly GCA_036353345.1. GTDB lineage: Bacteria > Pseudomonadota > Alphaproteobacteria > Sphingomonadales > Sphingomonadaceae > Erythrobacter. Next base: position 34,768 of record JAZBPE010000006.1, read on the forward strand.
CAGGGCAGCGAGCATTTCGACCGGGGCCGCATCATCGCTGGCGGAGTAATCGGGTTCGCGGGTCATCATCGCAGCGAGCGGATGGTGTTGGGGAGGGATCTGTTCATCAGGATCGTCAATGCCCGTGCGCGCCCCTGCCATGCAACGTACGGTGGGCGCGGTGCTGGGGAGAACGCGCATCGCCTGTTCAAAGCCTGTGTAAAGAAAGCCGGGGACGAGGGATCATTTACTCGCCAAGTACCTGTATTCGCGTGCCTTCCGGACTGACATAGCTAAATGTGTCAAGCCCCTTTTCGGCAAGCGCATTGATGAGCGCCCGTGCGTCCTCGCGCGTCGCTACCGGGCCGGCGAGCAGGCGGTTGGCCTGGCCCCATGGGGTCACATGCGGCTTGTAATCGGCGAGTAACCCATCGGCCCGCCGCGTGATGCGTCGCCAGTCGAACCGGAGCGCTGCGGGATCACGCCCGGTTGCCACCTGAAGCCAGATGCGTTCGGGATCGGCAGGACCGGTCGCAGGCGTCGAAGCGACTTCACGCGGCGGCGCTATGGCCGTGATGTCCACAGCGTCGCGCGATGAGCGGGCGGCGGGCACGTTGCGATCTTCCAGGTATGCAAACGCAGCGGCAACGTCTTCGCTCGCTGCAGGTTCAAGGGCTGCACGAGGTTGAGATGCAGAAGCTGGTTCAAGCGGTGATGCCACGCCCCCGCTCTGCGTTCGCGGCATTTCCCGAGCGGCGATCTGTGGCAGCCCGGCGGAGGTCACGGTCGTATCCGCAGCGATAGTCGCGCGAGGCCGCGGAGACGCGGATGCCGGGGCGCGATCCGGTGCGAGCGTGCCTTCTGACCGGTCGGCGGCAAGCATAGCCGGATTGCCCAGAGGCGCTCCGGCCGGTTCAAGCCGCATGCCCGCCGCCCCTTCAGCGGCAAACCGTGCGATGCGGGGATTATCGCGCCCGATATTCGCCGCCCGCGGAAAAATGCCCAGATTGGCCGCCGCTGCCATCTGCGCCGGGGTCAGGCGCGGCATATAGGCAAGGTAGGGCGTGATGCGTCCGGCCAGATCAGGCGGCATTACCGCTTCCACAATGGCTTGCGCCCGGCGTTGTTCGCCCAGGATGGCGAGGCCAAAGGCGCGGATACGGAAGGCAGCAAAGTTTCGGGCTTCCAAGAGCGGCGCAAGGGTCTCCTCAAACCGTGCATCGTTGCTGGAAATGGCGTAGCTGAGGGCCAGGCGGCGCTGCGTTTCCGTATTTTCAGGGTCAAGCTCAAGTGCACGCAGGTAATCAGCCTGAGCGCGGTCCTGTTCGCCGACCATATCCAGCGCAAGTCCGCGTTCGGGCAAAAGCTCCCGTGCCGACGCCCCCGTCCGCTCGGCTTCCGCGAGAAGCGCCAGAGCATCGACCGGACGCCCCGATCGCAGCAGAGAGCGCGCATGGCCCAGCTTCACTTGCGCATCGTCCGGCGCGACGTCGGCGGCGCGGGTGTAGAAGCCGATGGCCGCATCGTAATCGTTGAGGTCGAGACTTGCGTCAGCGGCTTCCAAGAGCGCATCCACCTGGCGGGGGCGGCGCGACAATTCCAACAGCGCGCGGTTCAGCCGCTCCACCTTGCCAGACGACAGCGGCTGGACGACCTCGCGCGACGTCATGGACTGAGCGAAGGCAGGCCCGCCGCCCGCGCCGCCCAAACCGGATGCGATAATGCCGAATGCTATAAGGCCAAGTCCGACACGCGACGCGAGGACAGGAAAAGAAAGACGCAGCACGCCTAGTCAACTAGCAGTCAGCGTCGCGGATGCCACCGTCTTGTAGCCAGAGCTTCGGCGAACGGCACGGGCCCTGCGATGGATCGATGCGTGTCGCCCCTATCGCAGCCGCGACGGCATCCCATCACTGATTGTTCTGGCGACCAAGAAACCGCGGAATGCTAAGCGCTGGGGTTTCGTCGTCAACATCGTCATCGTCATCGTCCACCTGCTCGGTAGCCTTTTCCGATCCCGAGGATCGCGAAAGGTTCGCCATGCGTTCGAACAAGGTGCTTCCGGCCGAATAGCCCGAGCGCTGATGGGGCGTTTCGCCGGGCACGTCGGTCGCATCATCTTGCGCGTTCTCATCCTCGCCATTGCCAAGCGGCCCGCTGACGCTGAAACGCTCTTCGACCGGACGATCTTCAGCAGCAAGCCGATCGGCGTCAGACAGCAGCGCATCGTCCCCATCATCACCATCGTCAGCATCACGAGAGAAGCCGGAAGACGCCCCGTCCTTGTCAGACGCTAGATGCGCCCCGAGATCGAGCGTGTCGTCCTCATCTTCATCGTCATCCGCCTGGCCGAAGCTATCGCTGCGAGCGTTCAGAAAGGCGTTGTCATCCGCCGGGGGTGCGAGATCGTCCTCTTCCTCCGGTTCGCGAAGCCCGGCCAGCGGATCGACGATCTCATCCACGTCGTCATCTTCCTCGCCCATTTCGTCGCCGACCTGCATGCCGCTGAGATCGAAGGCATCGGTCAGACCTGTTTCGTCGTCCTCGTCCTCGTCCTCGTCATCGCTGTTGCCGGACCCTTCTGCGTCGTAATCCTGGAGCGCCGGGATGCGCGGACCGGTACTGTTTGCGAAAGGGGAAGGGGCGGGGGCCGATGGCGGCGAGATATTCGACGTAAATTCGCTCCGGGGTTCGGGCTGGAACAACGGATCCGAACCCGAGTCCGACGCCGACATCGCGACGTCGCCCTCGTCTTCCTCTTCCGGCGGTAGTTCGAGCACCGGTCGCTTGGCCGGGCGCTCGGTCGGTAGCGGCGCGGGACGCTGGGCATTCGAACTTCTGAGCGTCTCGCTGCCTGTGAACTGGTCGATCCCCGTCGCAACGACAGAGACGCGCAGCTTGCCCGCGAGATCGGGATTGAAGGCACTGCCCCAGATTATGTTCGCGTCCTCGTCGACCAGGTCGCGAATATGGTTCGCCGCCTCGTCAACCTCCATCAGCTTCATGTCTTCACCGCCGATGATCGAGATGATGACGCCCTTGGCGCCCTGCATCGACACGCCGTCAAGCAGCGGGTTGGCGATTGCCTGTTCGGCAGCTTCGAGCGCGCGATTCTCGCCCTCGCCCTCGCCTGTGCCCATCATGGCCTTGCCCATCTCGCTCATGACCGAGCGCACATCGGCGAAGTCCAGATTGATAAGGCCCGGCATCACCATCAGATCGGTGATGGAGCGCACACCTTGCTGTAGCACCTCGTCAGCCAGCTCGAACGCTTCCTTGAAGGTCGTTTCAGGCTTAGCAACAAGAAACAGGTTCTGGTTGGGAATGACCAGCAGCGTATCAACGTGGCTTTGCAGTTCGTTGATCCCCGCTTCGGCGGCGCGCATGCGCCGCGTGCCTTCGAACAGGAACGGCTTGGTCACGACGCCCACCGTCAACACGCCGTTGCGACGCGCAGCTTCGGCGATTACGGGCGCGGCGCCGGTGCCGGTGCCTCCGCCCATGCCGGCCGCGATGAAGACCATGTTGACGCCTTCGAGCGCCTTCTCGATCTCGGCAACGGTTTCCTCAGCCGCAGCCTTACCTACTTCGGGCCGCGCGCCTGCGCCGAGGCCGCCAGTGATTTCCGGCCCGAGCTGGATGCGAGTTTCGGCAGGCGAAGAGCTGAGCGCCTGGGCATCGGTATTCGCGACGATAAATTCGACGCCTTCGATCTCAGCGTCGATCATATTGGCAATCGCATTGCCGCCCGCGCCGCCGATGCCGATCACAGTGATGCGCGGGCGCATGTCGTCGATCGCTGCGGGTTCGATTTTGATGCTCATCGCTATTCAAATCCTCCAAGCGCCGGAAATTGCATGGTCTGCCAAACACGATGGCTTGCCAGCCCCGAAGCGCTCCTAACACTGTGAAGCATGTACTCCGCGCCAATCAAGTCGTGAATGGGGTTATGCCCGATTGGTAAACAACTCATACACGATTGGCGCAAGCCGTGAAATTCAGCACGAGATCGCAGTCATCCCTTAAAACGCATCCATCAGAAAGATTCGCGTGCCGCTCGCCAGAATTGTCCAAGCAAGGAGAACGGGCTGCCGGTCGCGGCGCCCGCTGGTCCCTTGCGGCGATCCACTCCGATCGCTCGAATATCGATCGGATCATCCGCTGCATACAGGCACAGCCCGCAAAGTCCCGCATAAGCCGGTACACTATGGGCTTCGGGAAGTCCGGCGAGCGCGGGCGCGCGGCCGATCCTCACCGCGCTGGCCAGCGCCCCTTGTGCGAAATCCGCGAGCCCTGCAAGCTCCGCTCCGCCGCCGGTCAGCACGATCTGGCCTGAGCGCGCGCCGGTAAAGCCAAGTTCCTTAAGCGCGCGTCCGATGCCGTCCATCATCTGCGACTGCACCTGTGTGATAACCCCGATAAGTTCAGCGCGCACGATGCGGTTGAACTCGTCCGCCCCGCGCGCCATCGCAGCACCTGCGACGGGCGTCTCGTTGGGGCCGTGCACCGGCACCATCTCGCGATAGTCGCTGGGGCTCGCGATCGCGGAGCCGGCCACGCATTTCAACCGCTCGGCCTGAAACCGACGGATGCCAAAACTGCTCGCAACCCGATCGGTGATGTCGCCTGACCCGAGTGGAATGGCGCGCAGGCCAAGCAACATACCAGCAGCAAAGACCGAGACATTGGTGACGTCGCTCCCGATCTCGATCAGCGCCGCGCCCAGCTCGCGCTCCTCTTCGGTAAGGCAAGCATAGCCCGCGGCAAGCGGAGCGGCGACCACGGCTTCGACATCGAGATGCGCGCTCTGCACCGCTTCGGTCAAGTTGCGCACTGGCGCCCCGTCCGCAAGCACGACATGGATATCGACGCCGAGCCGTTCGGCATGGAGGCCGCGCGGATTGGCGATCCCATGCGCGCCATCGAGAGTGTAGTGCGCAGGCTGCGCGTGGAGCACGGTGCGGCCGTCGGGCCGCAGCATGCTCTTTGCCTCGAGCAACAGGAGTTCGACGTCCTCCTCCTCGATCCGCCGCCCGCCGATCTCGATCTCGACCTTGTTGACTTCGCTCGATAGCCCGGCACCGGAACAGGCAATCCACACGCTTTCGATGCTGGTCTGAGCTGCTCTCTCCGCGCGCTCGATCGCATCGCGGATCGCATTGGTGGCTGCCTCACGATCGACGATATAGCCGCGCTTCACCCCCGCACTCTTGCGCTGGCCCGAGCCCATGACGATCAGATCGCCAAGCTCCGTCTCGCCCATGATCATGGCCGATATGCGGGACGACCCGACATCAAGCGCGGCGAAAACCCGGCGGATGCGGCCGCGCTGCGCGGCGTCGCTGATCGCCTCCGTCATTATTCGTCCATTCCTGCTGGTTGGGCGCCCTGTCCCTCGACGGTCTGCGCTTCGGCGACCTGTTGTTCGGCCTCCATCTCGCGGGCAAGCTCCAGGCGTTCCGCGCGTCCCGGCACGCGCATGTAGAGCCGCGGCGGAGCGCGCATGTCGAATGCTGCGACCGCTCCGCCGATCAGCCGGTTCTGCCCGTCGAGCCGTGCAAAGTCGATCAGCGCTTTAGCGGCGGCGTCCTCGCCTTCGGGCAAGGCGAGCACCTGATCACTTGCAAAGGTTAGGTTCCAGCGGCGGTTGCCGACCCATTCCGCTGCATCGACCTGCGGTCCCATAGCGGGCGCGGCTTTCAACAACCGGTCGAGCGCGGGCACTCGCGCCGCCGCGCCGGGGCCGGAAATACGCAGCATTCCCGCCGCTTGTGTCTCGCTCACAGGCTCGAGCGATACACCGGACGCATCGACCAGTACCAACCCCTCGTCACTTTTCAGCGCCATATGCGGCTTGCGTTCGACAATATCGACGACGAGCGTCGCGGGGAGCTGGATAGAGACACGCGCATCCTCGACCCAAGTCAACGCGACCAGCTCGGCACGCAAAGCCGCGATATCCACCAGCGGCCAGGGTCGGTCGCGCTCGGCTAGCGCCCGCGCGTAGATCTCTCGCTCATCGAGCCGGTCCGTACCGGTAACCTGCACCCGGCGCACGGCAAAGCCCGCATCCTTGGCGATCGCGGCAATCTGGCCGTGCGCCATGGCGGGAACCCCCGCGACATTCGCGATTGCCAGCATCAAGGCTAGCGCGCCGCCGATGATAAGCGTCAGCCAGATCGAACTCCACTGCTCTTCGCTAAATGGCAGGGCGCCCATCACCCGGTCGAGCGCGCTGGCAGTGGTCGCTCTGGCTCGCCGCGCACTCGCCTGGCGCCCCTGCGACTGTGCCGCGCGGCGCACGCCTTTGCCAGATCCGCGCCTGATCTTAGCCATCGGCGCCCTTCGCCTTCCCCGCTCGCTCGCGATGCACCCGTAACGCTTCGAGCACGATCAGTTCGACCAGCTCGCCATAGCCGATACCGGCATAGCGCGCCTGTTCGGGAACCAGACTGAGCGGCGTCATTCCGGGCTGGGTGTTGGTTTCGAGCACGAACAGGCCGTCCTCGCCTTCCTCGTCGTCCCAGCGAAAATCGGTCCGGCTCGTCCCGTGACACCCCAGGGCGCGGTGTGCCTTGAGCGCATATTCCTCGCACAAGGCCGCGATATTGTCCGGAACTTGCGCCGGGCACACATGCTGGGTTTGCCCCTCGGTATATTTGTGCTCGTAATCGTAGAAACCGTGCTCGATGATAAGCTCGGTCACGCCAAGCGCGCGCGGGCCGTCTGCGCTGTCGATCACCGCGGTGGTCAGTTCGCGCCCCTTGATGAACGGTTCGGCGAGCAGCGAGGCGAATTGCTGCCACGGACCGTCCGCATCGCGCGCGATCGGATTGCCGACATTGCTGTCTTCGGTCACGATCGCGACCCCGACCGAGGAGCCTTCGTTCACGGGCTTCAGCACATAAGGGCGCGGCAGCGGATCGCGCTCGAACAGCTCCTCGCACGCGACAATCCGTCCGCCGGGCATGGGAATGCCGTGGGGAGCCAGCGCCTGCTTGGTCAGCTGCTTGTCGATCGCGATGACCGAAGCGGCAAGACCCGAATGGGTATAAGGTAGCCCCATGATATCGAGCAGCCCTTGAATACTGCCATCCTCTCCCGGAACCCCGTGAAGCGCATTGAAGACGACGTCAGGCTGAACCTCGGCGAGGCGCGCGGCGACCTCGCGGTCCATGTCGATCCGGGTAACGCGATGCCCGCTCGCCTCCAGCGCGTCGGCAACCCCCACCCCGCTCATCAGCGAGACTTCCCGCTCATTCGCCCAGCCGCCCATGAGGACCGCGATATGGAGGGGTTCGCGATTGCTGCCGGGACTCATGGCCGACCCACCCGCTGGATTTCCCATTCGAGCTGGACGCCCGTGTCCGCGAAGACCTTGTCGCGGATTTTTTCGCCCAGCCCTTCGATGTCGGCGCTGGTGGCATTGCCAGTGTTGATGAGGAAGTTGGTGTGCTTCTCGCTAACCATGGCCCCGCCCCTTTTCGCGCCGCGAAAACCCGCGGCATCAACAAGTTTCCACGCGCTCGTCCCGTCCGGATTCTTGAAGGTCGAGCCGCCGGTCTTGGTGCGCAGGGGCTGGGCCTTCTCGCGTTCCTCCGCAATCCGATCCATCTCCGCGCCGATGGCTTCTGGATCGCCAGGCGCGCCTTCGAACCGCGCGGCGACGACAATTGCGCCGTCCGGCAATTCGGAATGGCGATAGGAATAGCCAAGGTCGCGGACGGGCAGCGTGACCAGCTCACCGCCCGGCAGGATCACGTCACAATCGACGAGGATATCGGCCACCTCGCGGCCATAGGCGCCGCCGTTCATTCTCACGAAACCGCCGACCGTGCCGGGAATACCGCGCAGGAACTCCAGCCCTGCGATCCGCGCATCGCGCGCAGCCGAAGCGGCAAGAATGCCGGGCGCGCCCGCGCCTGCCTTCAAAGTGGTCGCGCCGGTCGCCTTGACCTCGGCGAAGGGTTTGCCCAGCCGCACCACGACGCCCGGCACGCCGCCATCGCGGATGATCAGGTTCGAGCCTAAACCTAGCGCCATTACCGGCATCGCAGAATCAAGCCGCTCCATGAACAGCACAAGGTCCGATAGATCCGTGGGTTCGAACAGCCAATCGGCGGCGCCCCCGCTCTTGAACCAGACTAGCTTCGCCAGCGGCGCTTCACGCGTCAGATCGCCCCGAACGCCTTCCATTGAAATGGGCATATCGCTCGCGCCGTCGACAGCGCAATCGGGCGCCATCCCATTATCGCGACCGTCTGCTTCGCCCGGCTGGTTCATGATGTTCACGCCGTCCTCTCCGCCGTGATGGCATCGGCAAGAGTAGCGGCCCAGCGGGTGATATCCCCCGCGCCCAGGCATACGACGAAATCGCCCGGCGCGACTTCGTCTGCCAGCATCGTCGCGAGCTCGTCCTCATCGCCGACCGTTCGGGCAGAGCGGTGGCCGCGCGACTTCAGCCCGGCGACAAGCGCTTCGCTGTCTGCACCGGCAATCGGGTCTTCCCCAGCTTCGTAGACGGGGGTGATGATCACCATGTCGGCATCGTTGAAGCAGGTCTGGAATTCGTCCATCAGCGCGTGCAGCCGGGTGTAGCGATGCGGCTGTGCGACGGCGATGACGCGCCCCGTCCCACCGCTTGCCCCGGCCGCTTCGCGCGCAGCTTCGAGCACCGCGCGGATTTCAACCGGGTGGTGGGCGTAATCGTCGATAATGGTCGCAGCACCGTCCGGGTAATTCACGGTGCCAACTTTGCTGAAGCGCCGACGCACGCCGCCAAAGCTTGCAAAACCGTTGCAGATGACCTTGTCTGGGCACCCCATCTCGATCGCCACGGCGATAGCGGCGAGCGCGTTCTGGACATTGTGGCGGCCGGGCATCGGCAGGTGAACTCCTTCGATCCGGCGATCCTCCTCGCCGCGCTGGCGCACGATCACATCGAAGGTGTTGCCGCCTTCGAGCGGGCGAATATTCACCCCGCAGATATCGGCCTGGAGGGAGAAACCGTAGGTGACGACCTTGCGATCGCGAACATTTCCGATCACCGCCTGCACCTCTGCATGGTCCGCACACAGGATCGCTGCGCCGTAGAACGGCACGTTGTGAATGAATTCGATAAAAGCGCGCTTCACGCCGTCGAAATCGCCGTAGTGTTCCAGATGCTCGGGGTCGATATTGGTGACCACCGCGATGGTGCCGTCGAGCCGCAGGAAGCTGCCATCGCTTTCGTCCGCTTCGACGACCATCCAGTCGCTGTCGCCCAGCCTGGCGTTCGAGCCGTACTGCTCGATGATACCGCCATTGATGACGGTGGGATCTATGCCACCGCAATCGAGCAGGCTTGCAATCATGCTGGTTGTCGTGGTCTTGCCATGTGTCCCTGCGACCGCAACGGTCGATTTCAGGCGCATGAGTTCGGCCAGCATCTCTGCTCGTCGAACCACCGGGATGCGCTCCTCGAGCGCGTGCGCGACTTCGGGATTGGTCCGGCGCACGGCGGAGGATGTGACGACGACGCCCGCTCCGTCCACGTTGGTCTGCTCGTGTCCGATGTGGACAACGATGCCCTGCGCGCGAAGTCGCTCGATGGTGGGGGTGACCTTCAGGTCCGACCCCTGAACCTGATAACCCAGATTGTGCATCACTTCGGCAATTCCTGACATGCCGATCCCGCCAATGCCGACGAAGTGAATGATGCCGATATCGGTGCCGACACCCTTCATTGATCCGACCCATCGTCTTCGCGGCCCAGCGGGCGGGGCACTGCCGCAGCTTGCGAAGCACCGCGCGCATTGTTCTCGCCCACCCGGATGACGTCCATGAGATCGATGCCCCCTATCGTCTCGACCAGATTGGCGAGATCCCTGGCCGCGTTGGGTCGTCCGCAATTCCACGCGCCATGGGCAGCATTGGCGAGGCTTTGGGGGTTGGTGGCCAGCGCCTCGATCTGGCGGGCGAGTTCGTGCGGGGTGAAGCGCTCCTGCCGGATCATACGCGCGCCGCCTGCCTTCACGATCTCGCGCGTGTTTGCCGCCTGGTGATCGTCGGTCGCGATCGGCAGCGGGATGAGGATCGCCGGACGCCCGACCGCCGTCAGTTCCGCAATAGTCGATGCGCCCGCCCGCCCGATGAACAGGTGCGCATCGGCGAGACGATCCTCCATAACCTCGAAATAGGTGCCGAGCTCGGCGGGAATATGATGGCTGGCATATCGCTCGCGCACCCGCTCCAGATCCTCCGCACGGCATTGCTGCGTCACCTGCAGGCGCTCACGCAACAGTGGTGGGAGCGTGGCAAGGCCTTCGGGGACGACTTCGGACAGAACCCGCGCACCCTGACTGCCGCCGGTTACTAGAATACGAAACAGCCCCTCATCGCTGAATGCGGGAAAATCTTCGTCACGCAGCGCCAAGACCTCTTCGCGCACCGGATTGCCGACGAGATGCGCTTTGGCGCGGTGGGCGCGCTTCAGCCGATCGACCTGAGGATAGGAAGTCGCGATTGCATCGACCCGTCCAGCAAGCAGGCGATTGACCCGGCCTAGCACCGCGTTCTGCTCGTGCACGACCACTGGAACCCCAGCCGAAAATGCTCCGAGCAGCGCCGGGATCGAAGGATAACCGCCAAAACCGATTACGGCAGCCGGTTCGAACTCCTTGAGCAGGCGCAGCGCCATGCCGCGCCCTTCGAGGACCGAACGTATACCGGAGATCCAGCGTAACGGGTTCTTGCCGAAGCGCCCGACCGGAACGACATGCGCGTCGAGAAAATCGGGTTTGCCCGGGATCGCCGCGCCGCGTTGATCGGTGACGAGCGCTACGCGGTGCCCCCGCGCATCAAGCTCAGCTGCAAGCGCGAAGGCGGGGATAAGGTGGCCCCCGGTGCCGCCCGCGGCGAGCACGAAATGGCGGCTCGCCCCGCGCGCGATCTCGCTCGTCATGGCTCCGCCCCCCTTTGCGTCAGCAATTCCGCGAGCCCGGGTCGCTCGCGCTCGATGAACGGGTTACGCCGCGTTATCGCAAGCAGCAACCCGACACTCAAACACATCGCAAGCGTCGATGATCCGCCATAGCTGACAAGCGGAAGCGTCATGCCCTTGGACGGAAAGAGCTGAAGGTTCACCGCCACATTGATAAAGGCTTGTCCGGCGAACAGAATTGTCAGGCCCGAGGCGGCTAGCAGCGCGAACAGATTGTCCTCATCGAGCGCCCGAAGCAGCGCGCGCGCCGCGATGGCAATATACAGAACGATAATAATCGCGCATCCAACCAATCCAAATTCCTCCCCGATGACGGAGAATATGTAATCGGTATGCGCCTCGGGCAGGCTCGACTTGCGCGTGCCCAGCCACAATCCGGTACCGGTCCAGCCCCCTGCAAGCAGCGTTCGCTGCGCGAGGTCCACCTGATCGAAAGCGGTACCACCGGTCAGGAAGGCATCGATCCGATAGCGCGCATTGTCGTAAAGGAAGTAGGCTGCCGTCACCAGCGCGAGCCCGGCAGCGACGAGGGCGGCAAGGCGCTGAGGCGGCACGCCGACCAGCGCGATCAGCACGAACCAGGTGCCAGCGAACAGAATTGCGGCGCCCAGATTGGGCTGTAGCATCAGCAACGCGACGACCAGCATCATCAGCAGGCTCGCATAACCGATCACTGGCAGTCCACCATCGCGCAATCGCCAGGACAGTATCCACGCGAGCAAAATGGCATAGGCGGGTTTCAGGAATTCGGATGGCTGAAGCGACATACCGACATTGAGCCAGCGCCGCGCACCATTCTTCTCCACCCCGATGATCGGCACCAGGAACAAGAGGACGAGCATCACGACCGCGAGAACAATCCCCATCCGCCGCGCATCCTCGTGCCGGACGAAGGAGACGCCGAGCATCAGTGCAAGACCGGCGAGCTGCCAGACCAGATGACGCTGGAAAAAGGCGAACGGCGCAGTGTCGTACTGGTTCGCGGCGGCTGGTGCAGCGGCGGCGACTGCCAGCGTGCCGATGGCCATCAGGAGAACGATGAGAGCAAGCAGCCCCTTGTCGATCTCTCGCCACCAAACCCGCACACGCTCCGGCCAGCCCCGGCGCGGCGGAACAGCGGGCGCGAGCCGGGGTTTGCTGCGTCCGCGCGCTTCGGCCCAGTCGAACAGGTCCGCATCGCTCATGCCGCCCCCCCTCCGGTCGAAGATTCGGGCGCACAAGTCTCGCAACCCGTGAGCGCGCCGACAAGCGTGCGGAAAAGTTCGCCGCGTTGCGCGAAGTCGCGAAACTGATCGTAACTCGCACAAGCTGGCGAAAGCAGGATGACATCGCCGCGCTGCGCCAGTTCCAGAGCGCGGCGCAGCGCTTCGGACACAAGTTCGCAGCGCTCAATCCGAGGGACGAGCCCGCCCAGCGCATCGCCGAACATCGGACCCGCTTCGCCCACGGTATAGGCGCACGCAATATTGGCTACGTGCGCGCGGCAGTCGCCGAGCGTCTCCTCCTTGGCGAGCCCGCCCAGGATCCAATGCACCCGAGGTGCACCGTCGCGGATCGCCGGATCGGGAGGGAACGCGGCCAGAGCGGGTGCCGCCGAAGCGGTGTTGGTCGCCTTGCTATCGTTGACAAAGGTGATCCCGCCGGTCTCGCATACGATCTCCATGCGGTGCGGCAGCCCGCGAAAGGTGCGCAACGCCGCTTGCCAGTCGTTGCGTGGACGTCCGAGCAGATCGGTTATCGTGACCGCAATCGCAGCATTTTCGAGATTGTGCGGACCTTGAAGCGCGGGCCATTCTCGCTGCTGATCGACCAGTCTTTCGCTCGTTGCAAGGATCACGCGGCCCCCAGGTCGTCGCGCAACCTCGGCTTCGCGAATACCTGAGGCTGCGCCGTGCGCCGAACCGAACACTGCGTAAGCGCCCGCGTTCTGCATCGCAAACAGCCGTCCTTTGGCAAACGCGTAGGCAGTAAAATCTGGGTAGCGATCGAGATGATCGGGCGTGATATTCGTCAGACCCGCAATGTCGCAGGCCAGACTGCGCGTAAGATCGATCTGGAAGCTCGACAGTTCGAGCACGTAAGTTCCACCTTCGCCCAGCGGGTCCTGCGCCATGATTGGCTCACCGATATTCCCGCCGAGCAGCGTCGGCACGCCCGCCTCGCAAAGGATGTGGTGGATCAGCGCGACTGTCGTTGATTTGCCGTTGGTTCCGGTAACGCCGATGACGCTGTGCGGCGGCAGTTCGGGGCGGGCAAGCGCGAAGAGCTCGATATCGCCGATCACGGGCACGCCATAAAGCTGGGCGTGCCGGCCAATCGGATGGTTGTTTAGCGGCACACCGGGCGAGACGACGACGCCGTCAAACCCGCTCAGATCGACTTGCAGGAGATCGGTGACCGCGCAGCGCCCTTCGAACGCAGTGCGCGGAGCCGGCTGGCGATCCCAGACGGTGATCTCGGCCCCGCTCGCCAGCAGCGCTTCGGCCGCCGCCGCGCCAGAACGCGCCAGGCCGAGCACTGCATAGCGCTTACCGCGAAAGGCTTGTGCCGTGATCACGCGCCGTGCACCGTCCTACCGCAGCTTCAGCGTAGAAAGGCCGATCAGCGCAAGCACGATGGCGATGATCCAGAACCGGATCACGACCGTCGTCTCGCTCCAGCCAAGCTGCTCGAAATGGTGATGGATCGGCGCCATGCGAAACACGCGTCGTCCGGTGCGCTTGAACCAGAAGACCTGAATGATGACGCTGAGCGCTTCGAACACGAACAGCCCCCCAACGATGGCAAGCACGATCTCGTGATGTGAGGCAACTGCAATTGCACCCAGCGCGCCGCCCAGCGCCAGACTGCCGGTATCACCCATGAACACGGCAGCGGGCGGAGCGTTGAACCACAAAAAGGCGAGGCCCGCGCCCATGATCGCCGCGCAGAACACCACCAGCTCGCCTGCGCCGGGCACATGCGGAATGCCGAGATAGTCCGAATAATCGACGCGGCCGACCAGATAGGCGATCAGCGCGAAGGTTCCGGCCGCGATGATGACCGGCATGATCGCGAGCCCATCGAGCCCGTCGGTAAGGTTCACGGCATTGCCGGCGCCCACCATCACGAACGCGGCGAAGACATAGTAAGCCGGGCCGAGCGGGATCTCGACATCGGAGAAGAACGGAAGATACAGGCTCGTGCTGATCTGGCTGACGATGATATAGCTGGCGAGCCCCGCCACCGCGAATTCGAGCAGCAGGCGGATCCGGCCCGAAAGGCCCGCATGGCTGTTTTTCGTAACCTTGTCGTAATCGTCGATGAAGCCGATCACGCCAAAGCCCAAAGTCACCGCAAGGCAGGCCCATACGAACGGGTTCGACAGGTCCATCCACAACAGCAGTGACAGCGCGAGCGAGACCAGGATCATGAGCCCGCCCATTGTCGGCGTTCCGCGTTTTGCCAGATGGGTCTGCGGCCCGTCCTCGCGGATCGGCTGCCCCTTGCCTTGCCGCACGCGCAGCATGTTGATGAAGCGCGGTCCGATAACGAGGCCGATCAAAAGCGCGGTCACCAGCGTCGCGCCGAAGCGGAACGTCTGATAGCGCACCAGGTTCAGCGCTCCTTCGAAACCTAGCCATTCGGCGATGAGGTAGAGCATTGCGACCCTTCAGCGAGCGGGCTTAGCGCGCGCCGCCCGCGAAATGTGACACCAGCTTGCCAAGGCCAATTGAATTGGAGCCCTTGACCAGCACCGCATCGCCCTGCGTCAGACCGAATTGCTTGAGCGCGGCGATCGCTTCATCAGCGCTTTGGCAATGCGCGAAGAATGGCGCGCTGCCAAGCGTGTCGGTCGCGCGTTTCCCCAACTCGAGCGCGAGCGCATCCATCTCGTTCCCGACGAGGATCGCATAGTCGATTTTCGCAGCGATTAGCGGCTCGGCTATCTGCGCATGGAATCGCGGGCCGAAATCGCCCAGCTCCTTCATGCTGCCGAGCACAGCGATGCGCCGATGCGCGGGCGTTTCGCCAAGCGCCTTGAGTGTTGCGCGCATCGAAGCGGGGTTAGCGTTATAGCTTTCATCGATCAGCAGCGCCTGGCCACCGTCCACCGCGATCGCGTGGCGCGCACCCCGGCCCTTGAGCCCGCCCATCTCGGCCAATGCGAGGCCGGCGCTCGCCAGATCGCCGCCCGCCGCCTCGACCGCAGCCATGATGCCGAGCGAATTTGCGATCCAGTGTTCGCCAGGCTCGGCAACGGAATAGCACACGCGCCGCTCTCCGATCTGCGCGGTTACAAGCGAGCCGCCATTGGCGCTCGGAATTGCATCGAGCAGGCGCATATCGGCCGACTGACTTTGGCCGAAAGTGACGATCCGGCAGTCCAGCGCGCGTGCATGTCCGATCATGCGCTCGGCATAATCGCTGTCGGCAGGGATGATCGCGGTGCCGCCGGGGACGAGGCCGGTGAAGATCTGCGCCTTTTCATCCGCGATCGCCTGCATGCTGCCAAGGTTCTCGATATGAGCGGGCGCAATTGTCGTGATGAGCGCTACGTGCGGCCGGACATGGGAGGCGAGCGGGGCGATCTCGCCCTTATGGTTCATCCCCATCTCGAATACGCCAAACCGCGCGCGTGCCGGCATTCGTGCAAGGCTCAGCGGGACGCCGACATGGTTGTTGTAGCTGCGGACCGAACGATGCGCGCCGCCCCGGCTGGCGCGCTCGAGGCTGGCGAAGATTGCTTCCTTCACACCGGTCTTGCCGACCGAGCCGGTTACCGCGATCCGTTTGGCCGTGCTCCGTTCGCGCGCGGCCCTGGCGAGGGCGTGAAGCGCAGCGGACGTATCTGTGACCAGCACATGGGGAAAATCAACCGGGCGATCGACAATGGCTGCCACCGCACCCTTGGCGAAGGCGGCTGGGATAAAGCGGTGACCGTCCATCTCGGCGCCCTTCAGCGCGATGAACAGATCGCCAGGCACGACATCGCGCGAGTCCATCTCGAGCCCCGCTGCCTGGAACGCGTGGCTCGCCACACCGCCGGTTGCATGCGCGATTTCGTCAGCATTCCACAGGGCAAGCGGCAGCGCGTCGCGCGGGTCGGCAGGCCACTCGCGCAAGAGGGCGTGGCCCGCGCTCACGCTTTGCCATCCATGTTCGCATCGGCGCTGCTCGTGATCGCAACGCATTCGCGCGCAACCTCGACATCGTCGAACGGCAATATCCGCATGTTGTCTCCCGATCCCATAATCTGACCCTGTTCGTGACCCTTGCCGGCGATGAGGACGATATCGCGACTGCCTGCACCAGCGATTGCGTTCGCGATAGCCTCGCGCCTCCCGGCGACCTCCCGCGTGTTCGCCCGGCCGAATTCTTGCGCTCCACCCAAGATTGCGGCGCGAATGGCGGCGGGGTCTTCGCTGCGCGGATTGTCGTCCGTAACGATGACCACATCCGCTGCACTCGCGGCGACTTTGCCCATGGGCGCGCGTTTGCCGGGGTCCCGGTCCCCGCCCGCGCCGAAGACAATGATGAGCTGGCCTCCCTTTGCCTCTTCGACATGCCCGCGCAGGGCAGCGATGGCGGCCTCCAACGCATCGGGCGTATGAGCGTAATCGACATAAACGGGTGCTCCGCCAGTGGTGATCACTGCGCGTTCAAGCCGCCCGCGCACCGGCTGAAGCCGGGTGACCGCATCGAAGACCTGCGCGGGCGAGGATCCGGTCACAAGCGCGAGGCCCGCCGCCATCAGCGCGTTCGCGGCCTGATACGCACCGATCAGTGGCAAGCGAATATCGCGTGTTTCGCCATCGTGCCGGATCGTGAGCGTCTGGCCGAGCGGCGTCGCGGCGCGCGCGGTGAGCTCAATGAATGCCCCGCCATACCCAACGGTGCGCAGGTCTAGGCCCGCCTGGCGCGCATGGGAAAGCGCCCTGTCGGTCCACGCATCGGGTTGCTCTGCGACCCAGACCAGCGCAGGCGCTTCACTGTCCACCACCTCGTCGAACAGGCGCATCTTGGCCGCGAAATATTTCTCCATCGAGCCGTGATAGTCGAGATGGTCTCGGCTGAAATTCGTGAACGCTCCGGCGTGGACGGCGAGCCCTTCGTTGCGAAACTGCGAGAGCCCGTGGCTCGACGCCTCGTAAGCCACGTGCGTCACGCCTTCGCGCGCCAGACCGCTCATATTGGCAAGGAACGTGACGATGTCCGGTGTTGTCAGCCCGGTCGAAACGCTTTCGTCGGGCGTCGTCACGCCGAGCGTGCCGATGCTCGCCGCGCGCTCTCCGCACATGCGCCAGATCTGCCGCGTCATCTCGACCGTGGAGGTCTTCCCGTTGGTGCCGGTCACTGCAACGACATGCGCCGGTGTCGGCGTGAAAAAGCCGCTCGCGAGCTGCGCAAAGGTCCGCCGCGGCTCTTCGCTCGCAATGTGCAGCGCACCTTCGACCGCCACTTCGGGTCGCGCGACGATGGCGACTGCGCCCGCTTCGATAGCGGCTGGGACAAAGGTTTCCGCATTGATGTGCGTGCCCTGGAAAGCGCCGAAAACGGTGCCCGGCGCGACCTTGCGATGGTCGATGGCAAAACCGGTGACGGTAAGCCCGTGCGCCCCGTCGCTGCCCAGCCCCGCGCGCTCCATCACCGCGGAGAGCTTCACCGCCGCCCCTCGATCAGAAAGGCAAGGTCGGAGATATCGACGTCGCGGCGCTCATCGGGCCTGACGCCCAGCATCGGGCCAATGCGCGGGATCAGGCGCCCGGCGATAGGCGCAGCATTCCAGGCGGCTGTGCGCTGATAGGAGCTTGCGATCGTACCGCGCGGCTCGTCCAGCACCGTGACGACGACGTAGCGCGGCTTGTCCATCGGAAATGCCGCCGCGAATGAGGAGATCAGCGCGGTGCGCGCATAGCCGCCGCTGACCGCTTTTTCCGCCGAGCCGGTCTTTCCGCCCACGCGAAAGCCCGTCGCATCAGCGCTGCGCCCGGTGCCATAGATGGCGATCATTCGCAGCAATTGCCGCATGCGCGACGACGTGGACGCCTTGAACACGCGTCGACCGGGCTCGATCCCGCCGGGCTCGACCTTCATCAGCGTCGCGGGCCGATAGATGCCGCCATTCACGATCGCGGCATAGGCGTTGGCGAGATGCAGCGGCGTCACTGCGATCCCATGGCCGTAGCTTACCGTCATATTGGTCAGCCGCGACCATTCGCCCCTTGAGCCCATCGCGGGCCATTGCGGCTTGCCGCGGGCGGGCAGCTCGATCTCAGCGCGCGCGTTCATCCCCAGGTCCATCAGCACCGGACGCAAGCGCTCCGGTCCCAGCGCGTCGGCTATCCGCATGGTTACGACGTTGGAAGAATAGGCCAGCGCTTCGGCAATGTTGAGGGTCTTGCCCTTGGGCTTGTAATCGCGGAACGTGCGGCCCGACATTGCGAGCGGCCCGGCGTCCCATTCCGCACTGAGATCGCGCACCAAACCCGCATCGATCGCAGCCGCCATGGTGATCGGCTTGAAGGTCGAGCCGAGTTCGTAGGTGCCATTGGTCGCGCGGTTGAAGACATGAGGGCTCGATTGCGCATCAGGCCTGTTGGGATCGAATTGCGGCAGCGAGGCGAGCGCGAGTACTTCGCCGGTATCGACGTCCAGCACGATGCCTGCCGCGCCTTTGGCATCGGTTGCAAGCATGCCGCGCCCCAGCTCGTCTTCAAGCGCACCCTGCACGCGCAGGTCAATGGACAGCGCCGTGGGCTCGGCACGCCGTGCGGGATCGCTCAGGCGTTCTTCGAGTACTTCCTCCATCCCGAGCCGCCCGACCAGCGAGCCGTTCGCCCCTTCGCGCACGAAACCCAGGATATGCGCGGCCAGCGCCCCTTGGGGATAGTGACGATCACGTTCGCGCGGCACTTCGAGCGCGACTTCGCCCAGCTCGTATACCCGGTTGGCCTCTTCAGGCAGGATCCTCCTGCGGATATAAGTCCGCCTCTTGGACGCGAAGGCGGCGAGGATGTCCTTCTCCTTCAGATCGGGGAAGATGGCGCGCAGTTGGGCTGCGACCGCGGCAGGCTCACCCACCAATGGGGAGCCCTCATCCTCCATCGCCTGAGGATTGAAGGACAGGGCATAGGCCGGGTGCGTGCGCGCGAGCGGTGCACCGTTGCGATCGGTTATCTCCCCGCGCGGCGGCAGCAGCGCCTGCGTGAGAGTGGTCTCCCCCGGTGCTGCTCCAACGAAGCCAAGATAGGCCGTGCGCACCAGCATGATCGTCGCGACGCCGACAAACAGCGCCAGAACGATCAATAGCCGCTGACGGGCACCCAACAGCAAAAGCGCGCGCAGATGCAGCAGTCCGGTCCGTCCCGTCTGCGATGTGCCGCGCATATCGGGCTCACCCATAAAGCGAGCGCTGCCTGCGCCCCCGCGCCCCCTGATTGCGCTCCCCTCGAGCGCGAATGCGTTCACCGCGTCGCCTCGGTCGATAGTGCAAGAGCCTCGCCTGAGCGCAACGGCGATGCATCGATGAGGAATTCGCCAAAGGCATCGGTGAAGACCGCGCCAGCATCGCTCGCCCTTCGTGCCGAGGCGAACGTCACCGGCTCTCCCGATAGCGGCGAGACCATCGGGCGCTGACGGTCGGCAGCCTCGACCACATCGGCCCGCGCGATGCGGATCGGATCGGGCGCGCCGGGTAGCGCGGGCAGGCCGAGGCTCGCCAACTGACGCTCGCTGTCGATATACTGGTCGGCCCGGGGCGCTTCGTAGCCAAACTCGACACTGTTCCAGTC
This sequence comes from Erythrobacter sp., assembly GCA_036353345.1. GTDB lineage: Bacteria > Pseudomonadota > Alphaproteobacteria > Sphingomonadales > Sphingomonadaceae > Erythrobacter. Next base: position 54,502 of record JAZBPE010000006.1, read on the forward strand.
GGCCAGCTGGCGCTGGTTCGCGCGCGCCTGAAATTCGGTCTCCAGCATCGCGGTATCGCGTTCGAGTGCGATGATCTGACGTTCGGCCAGCGAGACCGCGCTATGCACCGACTGCGCCTGCACGCTGAGTACCGCGAAAAGCCCCGTGCAAAGGCTGAGCACGGCGATCCAGCCGATCTGGCGCAGACGGGAAGCGGGGGCAGTCATCGCGGGGTCCTTTCGGGGTCAGCGGCGGAGCTATCGAGGGAGGAATGAGCCGGAGCGCTGGTACGGCGCGCGTGCCGCAGGATCGAGGAGCGCGCCCGCGGATTGGCAGCGATCTCGGCTTCAGAAGCACGTATGGCTTTGGATACCGCCTCGAAACTTGGCGCAGCGCCAGGCGGTTCGCCGGGCAAATGGCGCGAGACCGCACGGCCCGCTGCGCTTGCAGCGCGCAGGAACCGCTTCACGATGCGATCCTCGAGGCTGTGAAAGCTTACGACAGCCAGCACGCCGCCGGGCACCAGCAGCGCTTCGGCAGCTGCGAGACCGGCCTCCAGTTCGCCCAGTTCGTCATTCACGTGTATGCGCACCGCCTGAAACGTTCGCGTCGCGGGATCCTTCTTGTCATGGGGGCGATGGCCGAGCGCGCGGCGCACCACGCGGGCCAGCTCACCTGTGGTTTCAAGCGGACGCGCTGCCACGATTGCGCGGGCGACCCGGCGCGACTTTCGCTCCTCACCAAAGGTATAAAGGATATCGGCAATCGCGTCCTCATCGGCGGTGTTGAGGAAATCGGCAGCGCTCTCGCCCGCGCGGCCCATGCGCATATCGAGCGGGCCGTCCTGCTGAAACGAGAACCCGCGCGCGCCCTGATCGATCTGCATCGATGAAACGCCGATATCCATCACGACCGCATCGACCTGCGGAACGCCGATGCGGATCATCTCCTCGCGCATCTGGCTGAAGCGCTGCGGGTGGAGGGACAGGCGCCCTTCATAAAGCTCGACCAGTGCCTGGCCGCTGGCGATCGCATCGGGATCACGGTCGAAGGCATGGACGCGCGCGCCCGCTTCCAGCAACGCGCGCGAATAGCCGCCGGCGCCAAAGGTTGCATCCACGATGACCTTTCCGGGAACCGGGACCACCGCTGCGACGACCTCTTCGAGAAGGACCGGGACGTGGGCTGGCGCGCTCATTTCGCATCGCCCTTTTTCGCCGCTTTCGCCTGCGCATCGGCTGCCATACGCGCGCAGGTTGCCTGAGCATCCTTGAAGGCCGGGCCCTGCCGTGCGAGCTCTTCCGGGTTCCAGACGAAGAAGAAGTCGCCCGCACCGTGGAAGTAAAGCTCCGCGTCGATCTTGCCGAGTTCGCGCAGGTGATCGGGCATGACGAAGCGGCCGCTATCGTCGAAGGGCAATTGCTCGAAGCCGAAGAGCTGCTGTGCGCGCACGTCGCGGTCAAATTCGGTATCGCCCAGACGGATCGCGCGCTCTTCTTCCCGGTCGAGCTGCTGGTGCAGCGTTTCCGCGCGCGCCAGTCCGAAGCCAATCAGGCAATCGAACTTTTCGTGGCTGGCGAGGCACAGCGTCTTTGCTCCGCCGGAGCTATCTTTCACAGCCTTCCGGAAGGCAGGAGGCAGGACGAAGCGACCCTTGTCGCCGAGTAGCGAGAAGGCCTTTCCGTTATATTGCCCCGGCCCAGCCACGCAGTTTTGCCTCCTTGCCCTGCCGCCAAGACCTCCCCGACGCCGCCAGCACGTGAGTGCGGGCAGCGCGACCATCATGGGCGATGGCGCGGGGACTGACGGCATGTTCGATGGCTCCCGGTATTATCCGGGAAGGGAGCGGGTGGCTAGGGTTTTTCTAGGGAAATTGCGGGAAACATTGGTAAATAACTGCTTTAATTCCGTTTTCTCAGCGGTCTCTAGAGGCATTTCGTAGCTTACCGAGCGCAGTCGGCCAGGAAAACCACAGGCTTTTCAATTGCGGACCGGTTCCCCGCACGATTCCCCGATTGGGCAAACGATCCCCGACCATCCCCAATTCAATCGAATGCGTAGCGTAGAACCGTTCGGATTGGCTGCGGTGGGCGCGCTTGGCCTTCAACAGGGGCGATCCTGTGCTCGAACGCCGCCGCATCAGCCAGAAGGGTCACTCGGCCCTCACCCACTTCGCACCGGGCGATCACGGCTGAGGCAACCAGCTGACATCCTTCGGGCGGTTCTCCTGCGAAGCGCAGGGTCCCTGCAAGCGATAATGGCAGCGGCTCTCCATCCAGCGTAACCTGCCGTTCCAGCGGTTGCTCGTCATCGAAGGTGACTTCCAGCCCCCAGCGCTTCACCACCGGCGGTATCAGCGCTGGTGTGGGACGGCGCGGATCGCCAAGCCCGAACTCGTAATGTCCGGTCGGCGCGGGATCGAGCACCAGCAGCAGCTCGCCCCCGCGGCGCACCCAATCATCGAGCGCGGCATTGTCCGTGGCGGAGAGCCCGCGGGGCTGAATGATGGCAAGCTTGCGCAGGTTCGCGAGCGGATCGGTCTGCGGAGCATCGGGCGTAAGAGCGGGAATGGGCGTCAGCGTATCGAGCGGCTCCAGACGGAACCGCTCTTCCAGAAGATCGCGCTGCCAGGCCGGTTCACCCGCTCCGGCGGCGAGTTCGGCGAAACTGGTCCGTTGGCTCCAGAGCAGCGGCAGGCTCGTCATCAGGCCGAGCCGCGGGCGCAGCGCCGCGCTGGCTCGCATGGGCCGAGCGGCTGCAGCCGGCCCGTGCTCGTGATCGCCGTGCAATGCCGGGGCAGGCGCGCTTGCCGCTTGCCGATCGTCGGCCGGCGACAACGAGCCCGAAGGGCCGCCTTTATCGCATCCGGCCATTGCCGCCGCGAACGCTGTGGCCAGCAGTGCCGCCGACCTAGCGTTGCGGCGCGACATCGGCAGGAGATGCGGGATCATTTGGCCGGGTTTGTTCAGACTGCGGTCGGGCCTGACCGGTCGAGGGCGTGGCAATCGGTGCTGGCTCGGCCGGAATATCGGGTACGATCCCGGCATCAGCGAGCGGGTCTGTCTGTTGCGGCGCGACGGTCGGCTCCGTGGTGGGAGCCGCTTCGGGAACCGCACCTTTCTCTGCAAGGTCGGCTTGTGTACCGATGATGTTGGCAAGTCCGACGAGCAGGACCATCGCAGCCACGCCGAACAATCCGATCTGCAAACGCTGCATCGCCTGTGCCCGCGTCCCGCCGAGCGGAACACTTTCCGGAGCCGTTTCCGAACCCTTGTACAGGGACACGCTGGCCAGGCGCTCTGCGAAGGTGCGACCTTTCATTCGGCTTGTCTAGCGTCAGACTGCTCGCCTGTCGATGAACGGCTAATGCGCGCGCTCCAGCCAATCGAAGACCGGCAGGTTCTTCGCGGCAAGCCAGTCCGCATTATAGAGCGTCGAGAGATACCGAAAACCGCTGTCGCACAGGATCGTCGCGACTTGCGGGTTGTCGGCTCCTTCCGCCACCAATTGCTGCCCCAGCGCGATGGCGCCGGCGACATTGATCCCGCTCGAAAGGCCCAGGCACAGACCTTCTTCACGCAGCAGCCGCTCGACCCAGATCAGCCCTTCCTCATCCGAGATGCGAAACTGCGTGTCGATCGGCGCACCTTCGAGGTTGGCGGTGATACGCCCCTGCCCGATCCCCTCGGCCACCGAGGAGCCTTCTGATTTGAGCTCGCCATGCGCGTAGTAATTGTAGAGCGCAGCACCGTGCGGATCGGTGAGGGCGATGCGGATGTCGGGGTTCTTCTCCTTGAGCCCCATGCCCACGCCTGCAATCGTGCCGCCCGTTCCGGCTGCGCAGGTGAAGCCGTCGATCCGTCCGCCGGTCTGCTCCCACAGCTCCATCGCGGTGCCTTCGATATGCGCCTTGCGGTTGGCGGTATTATCGAATTGCCCGGCCCAAATCGCCCCTTCGGTCTCTTCGGCCATACGGCGCGAGACGTGCTGAAAATGGCCGGGATTGGCATATTTCGTTGGCGCGACCAGAACCAGCTCGGCGCCGAGCGCACGCAGCGTCGCCATCTTCTCCGCCGACTGGTTGTCGGGCATCACGATCACGGTCTTGTAGCCCAGTGCATTGGCGACAAGCGCCAGGCCAATGCCCGTATTGCCCGCCGTCCCCTCGATCACCGTGCCGCCGGGCTTCAGTTCGCCGCGCGCCTCGGCATCGCGGATCATGTAGAGCGCCGCGCGATCCTTGACGCTCGCACCGGGATTGGCGAACTCGCACTTGCCCCAGATGTCGCAGCCCGCCGCAGCGCTTGGCCCCGCAAGCCGCACGAGCGGCGTGTTGCCGATAAGGGCGAGCGTATCGCCAAGGGGCTGCGTGATATTCATGACCGCTGCGCTTAGCGGTGAGCGCGGCTGACCCCAAGCAACATTAATCTTCCGGCGCGATAGTCACCTTCATGCCATCAAGTTCGGGCGTGAGCGGAACCTGGCATGAAAGGCGCGAAACCTCCTTGCGATGGTCGGACGATTCCAGCAGATCGTCCTCGTCCTCGCTCATTTCCGGCAACTGGCCACCGGGTGCTTCCTCGACATAGATGTGGCATGTCGCGCATGAGCAGCACCCGCCGCACAGCGCGAGCAATTCATCGAAGCCGTTGTCCCGGATCGCTTCCATCACCGTCAGGCCTTCCTCGACCTCGATTGCGGTTGTTTCGCCTTCGCGATTGGTGACGACCAGCTTGGGCATGGGGCAATGTCCTTTCGGGTAAAGCTTGGGGAAGCACTTGGCCTGAGCGGATAGCGCGCTAGGGATTTGCCTTGACGAAGGCAAGGGAGAGGATGGAAGGCGGGCCATGGGACTGCAGGCAGAGCGGATCAGGCAGGACCTTGACCGCGTGGCGGCAGGCGATGCGGCGGTGGCGCGGGCGCTGGCTGCGGTTGGCTATCCCGAGCCGCGCATCCGGCCGCGCGGCTACAAAACGATGCTGCGCACGATCGTGGGCCAGCAGGTCTCGGTCGCGGCGGCGGCTTCGATGTGGGCCAAGCTCGAAGCGGAACTGGGCCCCGATTTCGAGGCGGGGGACCTTACCGCGCGCGATTTCGACACATTGAGGGCCTGCGGTTTGTCACGTCAAAAACAGACTTATGCCCGCGCCCTGTGCGAGCAAGTGGCTAGCGGTGCGCTGAACTTTTCAGCGCTGCCTGCTAACGACGAAGCCGCTATCGCCGAGTTGACGCGGATCAAGGGGGTCGGGCGCTGGTCGGCCGAGATCTACCTCCTGTTTGCGGAAGGGCGCGGCGACATCTGGCCCGCCGGCGACATGGCCGTGCAGGAAGGCGTGAAGCGGCTCCTCGATCTCGACGCGCGCCCGAAGGAGCAAGAGGCCCGCGCAATCGCCCAGCGCTGGGCGCCCCATCGCGGTGCGATGGCGATCCTCACCTGGCACTATTACTCGGAAAGTCGTGCGCCAGTTTGAGGGTAACGTCCGGTATTCACATTTGCCGCGAAAAAGCTGCCTGTCAGCTTGCGACCCCAACGTAGACATTCGACACGGACATCCATCACTCCACTAGCGGTCATAAGCCGAAAGCTACAGGCTCTTTGCGTCGCTCTTACCATTCCGAAAATGGATGCTTGCGAGGTCTCCGCCTACGACCGAAAGAGAGATTCTTGCCGGTTGCGTAATATGGTTTCCCAATTTGTGGAACTCTTAGCGCTGTGTATTGTTACGAGGACTATGAATTACAAAGAAATAATGACTCCGGCAGCATTACTTTTGGTTATCGCCTGTTCTGCTGAGACTGGTCCTAGCAGTCAATCAGGCGAACCTGATCCGGTCGTAAAAGCGACAGAATACACCAATGTTCTCTTTAATCGAGTCGAACCAGCCCCGGAGGGTATCGTCGAGGGTCGATTCGTAGAGGACGGAACTTGCCTTCTCTTTGAAACACCGGGTGGTGTTCGCGGCAATCCGGTTTTGACCGGTGAATCTTCGGTGCTTCACGGCGAAAACAGCACAACGATCAGTTTGCATGGCAAGTCCATAGGGTTGGACGAAATGTTCAAGGCTGCGGGTGGAGGTTCTTCCAATGTGCTTAACCTAAACGATGAGCAAAGGGCGTGTTCCGATCGCCTTGTAATCTTAGGAGAGGTAATACCATGACCAATGTCTTGAAAGCATCAAAAGTCGCTCTCGCACTTTCCGCACTAATCGGCGCTCTCGGAGGTGCCGCGCACGCTCAGAATGCTGAAGCACTGCCTCCTCCTCCGGATGGTAGCGAAACTCAACTCGATGAAAATCCTCTCGTCAATTATGTTCAAACCCGCTTCGGGATATCAAAGGAAGACGCACAAGAAAGGATCGAACTGCAAGGGGACATCGCCGCCCTTTTAGAAAACCCAGCTTTCACTGAAGACCCAGGGTTTGCGGGTGTAGTTGTTCAAAATGAACCCGTTTATCGCGTCTTCTTGACCTACTATGACAATACCAACAAGCGCGACCTCTTGCGCCTCGTGCCTCCGCAACTGAGGCGTTACGTCCAAATCAAGAAGGCGCGGCTAAATCGCGACGAAGTCGGGTCTGGATCACGAGCAATTGAAAACGCTCTAGAGCGAGCAGGGATTGAGGCAGTTGTCTCATATCGAGAAGGCAGCGAACGCTTCGTCATACAAGCGCCCGATTCTTCGGCGGCAGAGGTTGAAGCGGCGATTCCGCGAGGATTTCGAGACGAGTTTGACTATGATTCGAACCCCTTCCCAGTCATTGAGCAAGCCACGACTGGCTCAACGACCGGTTATCCTGCGAATGCAGGATACGACATCGGATGCACCTTGGCCTTCCCGATCACCTATAGCTATGGGGGCACAAACAATCGTCGGGGAATCCTCACCGCAGGGCATTGTTTTGACCCTGGCGATCCAGCTCGCACATTGCGTCACTCGGATGGAGCCTCGACAGTCTTCAACAGCGCAATTTTTCAAATTGCGAGGAATGATCGAGATTTCGCTGTCCTCGACATTACTGGAATGAACACTGGGTATTGGCTTTATTTCAATAATAAACAGGGAGTAGGAGGCTTTTCGTCCAGCAGCTGGTTGCGCACAAAGAACTTCATCCGAGAATCTGCATCGTGGATTGGGATGAATGTTTGCAAGCAAGGCAGTACCACCGGGCTCACCTGTGGCTCGGTCACCGATCTCGACTATCCGTATAGCTTTTTTGGTGGCGGTACGTTCATCCAAGTGTCCAACAGCTTGCAGTCAAATCTAAGTGATCCGGGCGATAGTGGCGGGCCTTGGTTCACCACCGTTACCTCGGGCAACGACGAGGTTTCTGCCTTAGGCCTGCACATCACTGGCACTGGATCAGGCCGTAGCGCATGGGCTATCTACATGCCGATTGATCGGACCTTTAATACGTCTGGCGGGCCAACCAACGTTCGTCTGTTCACAACTCCTTAGCGCTCTGCTGGGTTGCCGCTGACAAGTTCTTTGCACGTCGGTCAGCGGCAACCCCGACGAGCAGACGCACTACAAAAGACTGACGAGCCGGTTTGTGACCGAATAGTAATAAGCTTGATCCCCCCAACGATGGCTTTGGTCACAAGATCCCTATCCATATCTGTGTCGGCTAGACGAGGTAAGTATAGTTCTTTTCTAAACGCGCGCACCCAGCCAAACTCCAAGTACATCTCTCCGCCGAGGGTCCGCTTGCGCCGTTAAATGCCCAAAACCAAACTGTCCGCTTCCCACCCAATTACGGTCAGTCAGCCGCCGTTTGGACTCGCCCAAAACCCCCCGTCCATCGCTGCGCCGGATTGATGCCCTAGAGAACCGGACCATCTCGAATCGCTAACCAGTTGGATCGGTAATCTCTTCGCAATTCAGCGCAGCAATCTCGGTCTTGCACCATTACGCCAACCCCGCACTGTAACCTCTTGCGGGCCGCATCGCTGTGTCTTACGCCCCCAATACAGTGCCACCCCGCGTTGATCTGGAGAGGATGACAGCCATGTCTCGCGCAACAAGGACATCTCGTATCGCGAAA
>JAZBPE010000080.1:0-3488 GCA_036353345.1 Erythrobacter sp.
GCGCGGTATCGGTCATTTCGGCACTGGCGATCTTGAGATCACGATCCAGAGTTCCGCCGATTTCGAGAAGGCCAAGCCGCTGCTGGAAAAGTCCTACGAAGTTTCCTGATCACGCTATGGCGCAAGCGATGGATTTCCTCCGCGTCGTTTCGGCCTCGTTTTGAGCACCCTGACTGGCCGCACGCGGTCAGCTTTCAATGCCCGGCCCGCGCCGGTTCGCTCCGCTCACCCGTGTTGGACATGAATCCTGCCCTTGGCCGTGCGGCCTTCCCGTTTGGTGCAACGAGCCACCAGACACGAAAGGAAATCATCATGGCACGCAGCAGCACCGCACCCGCGCAGGAGTCCAATCCGCCGGACTTCCTCGCTTGGCATGTCGCCAACAAGGGCGACAAGGGCTTCTGGACCCGCATTGGAGTCGCCTGGTTCCACCGCGACCGCAAGGGCCTTTCGCTTCAACTGGAAGTCGTGCCGATCAATGGCCGGATCGTCCTTCGCACGCCGTTGGACGACGAGAAGAAGGAGCCGGGCGCTTAGCGCCCGGCCTTCGGGTGTTCATCAAAGGCTACTTGGTGCCACCCCAGAGTTTATGGTCGGCCCAGTCGACCGGGAACCCCATCATTTGCGGATTGCCATAAGGCATCGCGCCGACAAGCGATTGGAGCCGTTCTCGCCAAGTGTTGCCGAGTTCTGCTCGATCAAGGCAATGCTGGATCATGGCCAAGGTATTGTAAATTTTCTTTGGTGCGCTGCGGTTCAAGGCTGCTGCCAAATTCGGTGGCGATTTCTTCGGCAGTTTGAGTGAAACGTCGAGAGTTCTGTTCCACAAGCGCCCGTGATGGGCGCAGATGTTCCGGACAATCGCCAACTGGTGGAGGAAGGTCACGAAGATCACTTCGTCGAGATCAAAGGGATCTGCGACTTTTTGCCGGAGGCTCGGTTCCTTGAGTGCCGCATACCATTGCGACAAGAGTCCGAATGAAAGTAGCTCGGACGACATCCACACTGGCGGCCTTGCAGGCCCTGAGTATTCGCTTTTGTAGTGGCGGATGAAAGTGTCCTTGGATCGGGCGACCTCCTTGTCGAGGCGGGCGCAGTTCCGATTGAACTTGGTTTGATCGGCATAGATCGCTTGATCGAGGTAGGAGAAGCCATCTCCCAGCATCGCCATCTCGTATGCCCAGGCACCACGAGCCGCCACTTCAACCCGCTCGACTGCGTCGAGAACGAGCAGGCGCAATTTGCGATCGAATTCGTAGAGATCGAGGACGGTCTGGAGGTTGGTACCTGTCCGGAATCTTGGGCCAGTTTGCCCCTTTGGATGCTCGAACGGAAGCCAGTAGGCGCTTAGCCTGTAATAGCTGATGTGCTGCAAACAATGTTCTGCAATGGCGTGATCGTCGATGACCATGCCATTGGCTTCAAGCTTGGCTATCTGATCAGCAAGCGAGAGCGCAGGTTTGTTGTAGAGAGGTTTGGGCGGTATCAATCCGACCTCCCACCACTCGGATTTTGGGCAAAAAATGACCCGCCTGGTGCGCATCGTTGAGAGGCGTGGCGGGTTCTGTTGAGTGCTAAATATGCCTGAGAGGTGGAAAAGTCAATCAGAAGTTGACTTTTGGTCCAGTGCACCCGAAAGCGGCGAGCCGCTTTCGGGTGCACTGGATCACACGCCGATCCCGATGCCCCAAATTCAATCAAATCGCAATATTCACTGCGCAGCGAATATCGCTCCAGAACCGTCAGCATCAGCTCGTCGCCACGATCTTGAGGTGCGGCCTCGGCTTGTCGAGAACCTCGACCGCTTCGCGCCGGTGTTCGGGGGCCAAGTGGGCATAGCGCAATGTCATGCTGTAATCGCTGTGGCCGAGAAGCTCGCGGATGGTGTTGAGGTCCACGGCCCCCATGGCAAGACGTGAGGCGAAGTGGTGGCGCATGTCGTGCCAGCGGAACTCCAAGATCTTCGCGTCGTCGAGCAGCTTTTTCCACGATGAGTTCACGTTGTCGAAGCGCGCACCGGCCTCACTCTCGAACACGCGGCTGTTGCCGAGGTCGCATTGCGAACGCCAGGACTTGAGCGTCTCGTAAGCCTCGGCATTGAGCGGGATGTGCCGCGTCTTGCGCGACTTCGCAGTCTCAGCCGACACGGTGACGATCCGCCTGTCGAAATTCACGTGCGACCATTTGAGGTCGAACAGTTCGCCGCGCCGCATGCCGGTGTTGAGCGAAAGGAGGACCATTGGCATCAGGTGATCGGTGAAAGGAACCGCGCGCAGGCTGGGTAAGAGCTCTCGGCCACGTTCACGCCGCCACTGGTTGGCTGTGTCGCGCTCGTTCCGCATTCTGTCTTCGCGTTTGTTGAGTTGCGCGCGCAGACGATATTCCTCGGCTTCGTCCAGGTATCGAACCCGGACCTCCTTGTTCTCGCGCGCCTTCTTGACCTTGGCGATCGGGTTCACTGCAATCAGTTCCCATTCGACGGCCCGGTTGAGCGCAGCCTTGATCGCCGTAATGTCGCGATTGACGGTGTTGGTTTTGACCCCATCCTTCATGCGCTGGGCGCGCCAGCGTTCCATATCGAGCGGCGAGATGGTCGCCATCGGTGTCTTGAGGAATTTCTTGAAGGCCACTTTCAGCCGCTTGATCGTGGCCTCTGCCGTTTTCTGGTGTACCCGCGCCCAATCGGCGTAATGCTCGTCGATGAACTCGCCAAAGGTCGAGACCTGCTTGCGCTTCTGGCGCTCGATGCGCGGATCGACACCGGCCCAGTACGGGCCAAGCGCATTCTGCGCGGCTTCCACTGCTGTGTTGTATCCCATGCTACTCAGACGCCCGAGCCTGACGCGCTTGCCGCGCTCGAATTCGAGATACCAGGTTTTCACGCCGGAGGGCTGGACCCGCAGCAGCAGGCCGCTCAACTTCGCATCGCGCAGCTCATAGGGCTTCGCCCTGGGGAGCGCCTTTTGTGCCAGAGAATTGCTCAACGAAGCAGCCATTGCGATCATTCCTTTGACCGCAAACGTAGCGAATCCGTAAGTGAAATGTAAGTGCAGGAGGGGTGAACGCAGTGCAACAAATGCGAACCGTTTTCAACTCTTGAAAACCAAATTAACGACGTAAAAATAATTAGTTATGGTTCATTTGCGTTCAGTTGCGTTGCAACAAAATGCGCCATTTTTACAGCTCCGAAGGCAGAGGTCACAGGTTCGAATCCTGTCGGGTGCGCCAGCTTTTTCCCAGATCATTTTCTCGGCACTCGCTAGGAAACGGAACCGGTCATTCTCGGTTGATTCCGACGTTCAAGATGCGCGCGTAGCCGTGCAAGTCCTTTTCGCAAAAGCCAAATCTTCAAAAGCAGCGACCGATGCGGTTGGTCGTCGCGGGACGGCTCGCCACGCTCGGCGCAAACGAATGCGGAACGGCAGCGCTCCGGCCCCGTAGAGCCAAGAGGTGGCAACCCGCAGGGAGCGCATTCATGAGTTTCGGAA
>JAZBPE010000081.1:0-36857 GCA_036353345.1 Erythrobacter sp.
ACGAGCCCGAGCACGTCGACGTGCTCAAGGTCGACAACACGCTCGTCCGCAAGGCGCAGATCGCCAAGCTCGAGCGGCTGCGGGCCGAGCGTGACCCCAAGGCGGTCGAGCGCCGCCTGGGCCGCAAACCGCGAATCATGGTCGCGAAGATGGGCCAGGACGGCCACGACCGCGGCGCCAACGTGATCGCCAGCGCGTTTTCCGATATGGGCTTCGATGTGGTCTCCGGCCCGCTGTTCCAGACCCCGGAGGAAGCGCGCGACACGGCGCTGGAGCACGATGTCGACGTGATCGGCGCGAGTTCGCTGGCGGCAGGGCACAAGACACTGATCCCCGAACTCATCCGCCTGCTGAAGGACGCGGGGCGCAGCGACATCAAGGTGACAGCGGGCGGCGTGATCCCGCAGAAGGACTACGACTTCCTGCGCGAGGCCGGGGTGCACGGAATCTACGGGCCGGGTACGAATGTGGTCGAATGTGCGGCGGATATCCTGACGCTGTTGGGCCACAATATGCCCCCCTTGGGCGAGGGGCTGGACGAGGCGGCGGAGTGAGTATCAAGCTGCTCTGGGCTGTCGGCGCGATAGCGTACATCGTATGGGCAGTTCGGCGGCTCCACATTGCTTGGAACGAAGGCTACGTTCTCGAGGTGGAAGATCCGGACTTTGGCTATGAGTTCGGGCGAATGTCGCGTCGAGAAAGGCCATGGCGCTTCTGGATCAGCGTAACCATTACGGCATTTCTGCTGCTGGTGGTCTCGGCTTTCCTAATTTGTCTGATCGCTGACGCAATCTCAAAACACCTTGCTGTCTAACCTTGCCGTCACCCTGAACTTGTTTCAGGGTCCACCGCGCCCCATTCGCCGCAGCATGAAAGGATAAATGGATGCTGAAACAAGTTCAGCATGACGGTGTGCGCACCGACTGGACCCGCGAGGAAATCGCGGCGCTGTTCGACTTTCCCTTCACCGAACTGCTCTTCCGCGCAGCCACCACCCACCGCGAAAACCACCCGCCAAGCCAAGTCCAGCTTTGCACGCTGCTCTCCATCAAGACCGGCGGTTGCCCCGAGGATTGCGGCTATTGCTCGCAGTCGGTCCATGCGGATGCCGGCGTCGAGGCGAGCAAGCTTATGGATGTGCGCGATGTGCTCCAGCGCGCCGCGCAGGCGAAGGATGCGGGCAGCCAGCGCTTCTGCATGGGCGCAGCGTGGCGCAATCCCAAGGATCGCGATATGCCCAAGATCGCCGCGATCGTGAAGGGCGTGTCCGATATGGGGCTGGAAACCTGCATGACGGTGGGAATGCTGGAGCCGCATCAAGCCGAGATGCTCGCCGAGGCGGGACTGGACTATTACAACCACAATATCGACAGCTCGCCGGAGTATTACGAGCGGGTGATCTCGACGCGCGATTTCCAGTGCCGGCTCGATACGCTGGACCACGTGCGCAAGGCGGGGATCAACGTGTGCAGCGGCGGGATCGTCGGCATGGGCGAGACGCGCGAGGACCGGGTGGGCTTCATCCACACGCTCGCCACCCTGCCGCAGCATCCCGAAAGCGTGCCGGTCAATGCGCTGGTTCCGGTCAAGGGCACGGTGCTGGGCGATATGCTGGCCGATACACCGCTCCAGGATCGCGGCAGCGATGCGCCTGATACAATTCGCAAGATCGATGATATCGAGTTCGTCCGCACGGTTGCAGTGGCGCGCATCACCATGCCGCTCAGCATGGTGCGCCTTTCCGCTGGCCGCGAGAGCATGAGCGAGGCGACGCAGGCGCTGTGCTTCCTCGCAGGTGCGAATTCGATTTTCACCGGTGACAAGCTGCTGACCGCGCCCAATGCTGGCGATGACAGCGACGGCGCGCTGCTGGCGAAACTGGGGATGACGGCGCTAAAGGGCGAAGAACCGGCGCGGGCGTGCTATGAGGCGGAGCCTGTCGTCTGACACCTGCCGCCGCGCCAAGGAACGCCAATGATCGCCGCAATCCTCCTGCTCGCCCAAGCCGCAAGCCTTTCGCCATGCGATCAGGAAGCGGCGGATCGCGGCGTGCAGAGCGACATGAACATCTGCGCGCACCGCGAATATCTTGAGGCGGATGCCGAGCTCAATGCGCAATGGCGCGAAACGCGCGAGCACATGCGCCGGTCCGATACGAATGCGCAGGACCATATCGATCCCGCGCGCGACGATCGCCCCGGTTATTTCGAGACATTACTCACCGCCCAGCGCGCCTGGATCGCCTATCGTGACGCGCATTGCCGGTCGGAAGGCTACTACGCGCGCGGCGGGAGCCTTGAACCGCTTCTGGTATCGACCTGCAAGACGCAGCTCACCCGCGAGCGCACGCAGCAATTGCGCGAGTTGACCGAGGGGTTCTGACGCCCGCGCAAATCAGCTAGGTTGCACCCGTTGTGCCCGCCCGGCATAGGCATTGCAACACTTTGTCACGCCATATGCGAGGTCCGCTTGTTCTCCAAAATCCTGATCGCCAATCGCGGCGAGATTGCCTGCCGCGTGATCCAGACGGCCAAGCGCATGGGCATCGCCACGGTTGCCGTTTATTCCGATGCGGATCGGCACGCACCTTTCGTGCGCATGGCGGATGAGGCGGTGCACATTGGACCGCCGCCAGCTGCGGAAAGCTACCTCGTGGCCGAAAAGATCATCGCCGCGTGCAAGCAAACCGGGGCCGAGGCGGTGCATCCGGGCTACGGCTTCCTGTCCGAGCGCGCGAGCTTTGTCGAAGCGCTGGAGGCGGAAAACATCGCCTTTATCGGCCCACCGGCTGGCGCAATCGCGGCAATGGGGGACAAGATCGAATCCAAGAAGCTGGCGAAGAAAGCGGGCGTCAATGTCGTCCCAGGCTTCGTCGGCGAAATCGAAGACACCGATCACGCGGTCGAGATCAGCGGCGAGATCGGCTACCCGGTCATGATGAAAGCCAGCGCCGGGGGCGGGGGCAAGGGGATGCGCCTCGCCTGGTCGGAAGAGGACGTGCGCGAAGGGTTCGAGGCGACCAAGCGCGAAGGGCTGAGCAGTTTCGGCGATGACCGGGTCTTCATCGAGAAATTCATCGAGAACCCGCGCCATATTGAGATCCAGATCCTGGGCGACAAGCACGGAACCATCCTCTACCTCAATGAGCGCGAATGCTCGATCCAGCGGCGGCATCAGAAGGTGGTGGAAGAAGCGCCGTCGCCCTTCGTAACGCCCGAAATGCGTCGTAGAATGGGCGAGCAATGCGTCGCGCTGGCCCGTGCGGTCGATTACCACTCTGCCGGAACGGTCGAGCTGATCGTTAGCGGCGCGGATCCGAGCGGCGAAAGCTTCTACTTCCTCGAAATGAACACGCGGCTGCAGGTCGAGCATCCGGTGACCGAGGCGATCACCGGTGTCGATCTGGTCGAACAGATGATCCGGGTCGCAGCGGGCGAGAAGCTCGCGATGACGCAGGACGTTATCGGGATTGATGGCTGGAGCATCGAGAACCGTGTCTATGCCGAAGACCCCTATCGCGGCTTCCTCCCCTCCACGGGGCGGCTAGTGCATTACTCGCCGCCTGTGCCGGGCTGGACGGACGATGGCGAGGTGCAGGGCAAGGGCCGTCGGGGCGTGGCGAAAGGAGCGGGCGGTTTACGCGTTGATGATGGCGTTTTCGAAGGGGGCGAAGTCTCGATCTTCTACGATCCGATGATTGCCAAGCTGATCACCTGGGCGCCGACCCGCGAGGAAGCGGCGGACCTCCAGATCGAAGCGCTCGATAACTTCCGAATTGCGGGGCTCGGCCACAATGTCGATTTCCTCTCCGCAATCATGCAGCATCCGCGCTTTCGCTCTGGCGAACTGACGACAGGTTTTATCGCTGAAGAATATCCCGGAGGGTTCGAGGGCGCGCCGGTTTCGGCGGAATTTCAGCGCAGGCTCGCGGCGCTTTGTGCTGGGTGTGAATTCACGCGCGCGAACCGGGCCCGGCGGATCAGCGGGCAACTTGACGGAGATGACGGACGGCCCGGCGTCATGAGGACCACGGCGGAATGGCTCGTCAAGATCGGTGACGATCGTCATGAAGTCATCCTGCGCGACGACGAGGGCGAGGGCGGGGCCGTGGTGGATGGTGAGCCAGTTGGTGGCGGGACTGACTGGATGCCCGGCATGACCCTGGCCAAGGCATGGGACGAAGACGGACAGACATTCGGCCTGATTGTGGAGCGCGATGGCGCCCATTGGGAAATCACGACGCGCGGGCGCCCCACCCGCGCGTTCGTCCTGCCGCTGCGTCTTGCCCGGCACGAAAGCCGGATGATCGAGAAGGAGCCGCCCGATCTTTCGAAGCTGCTCATCTGCCCGATGCCCGGCACGCTGATGAAACTGCATGTCAGCCAGGGCGACAGTGTCCAGCCTGGCCAGCCGCTCGCGACGGTCGAGGCGATGAAGATGGAGAACATCCTGCGCGCCGAAAAGGAAGGTGTGATTGCATTCGTCAACGCCAGCGAAGGTGACAGTTTGGCCGTGGATGAAGTGATCCTCGAACTGGAATAGTCGCGCCGCGTCGCAACCGAAAAAGCGCGGAGTTTTCAGCTCGCAATCATTTCGCAGAGTCCGCGTTCGTCAAATTTTAACCGCTCTGGGACCAGAAGAGGCAGGGTTTCCAAACGCGCTCAACGCCGCTTTTCAGTCCTTCATGGACGCGAAAGTTGGTGCGGGCGCCCTCACATGGGTTCGAGGGGATTTAACGTGGCACAACGGGGTTTCGGCTATTTCGACCGCAAGGGCGAGTTCTTCAAGACGGCGAGCGAGGCGACCCGTAGCGACCTCATATCGTTGCTCGAGGAAGTTGGTGCCGGTTCGGCGGAGGTAGATGCGGTCGCGAATGCCCTGATCGGTCGACGCGGCGAACTTGAGCGCATCTTCAGCGAACACGACGAAATGGTGAGCGACGAGGACGAACGCGCCGCAGCCCGCGCGTCCGATGAAGCGCCAGCGAAGACGCCCGTCGCAGCCAAGCCAGAAGCTTCGGCACTGGTAGAAGAGGCTGCACCTGCACCCGCTCATGCGCCTGCACCTGCACCTGCACCTGCACCCGCTCATGCACCTGCACCTGGACCCGCGTCTGCGCCTACCTTCACCTCTGAGCCAGCTGCTGAACCTGACGAAACCGCCAACGATCCAGCGCGCGAGACGCAAGCGCCAGCATCCACCACTACGCCATCGCAAGTTGCCGAGTCGGTCAACGCTGAACAGGACAGTGCCGGGAAGACAGGCGCTGACGCGGACGCCGTGCAATCTCAACCGGAAACACCAGAGGAACCCGCTACCGCAGCCAAGACGGAGGAAAAGCCGTCCGAACCTCAAAGGGTAAAGCCAACCGGTTTTGGCAAGAAGCAAAATACCGAAGCGCGCGCAAACGAGGTGCAGGCCCGCCTCCAGCAGGTTCAGTCCCGCTTGGGCGCAGACGAAGAGGACGACGACGATGACGACGACCGCGCCGAAGCGGCGCCGGTGCTTACCCTGACGCCGCCGACATCGAGCGCGGACGAAGCGCCGCTCAAGCTTGAAGAAGCCATGCAGGTCAACGAAGACGACAATGCGGCCGAAAAATCGCAAGACGCATCGCCGGAACAAGCCGAGACCGAAGAAAAGGTTGCCGCCGATGAAGGCGAGGCGAAACCCGAAGATGACGAAAAGAGCGGCTTTCGCCCTTTGAGTGAAATGGCCTGGAATCCGAATGGCCGCGGTGCCAGCCTGAGCGACATTACCCGCCGACTGACCAGACGTCCGACCGGCTGACAGGGTGCCTGCCGCCCGTTAGTGCGCTTGTAATTGTTCATCCAGGAAGCGCGCGATATCAGCAAGTTCAACATCGCGCGCGACATACGCATCGCCGATTGCGCGCAGCAAGATGAAGGGAAGACTGGCGGCCTCCCGCTTTTTATCGTGCTGCATGTGACCGGTGAGCGCTTCGCCATCGCATCCCAGCGATAGGGCCGCGATCTCGCTCGGCAGACCTGCACGTTCGACAAGGGATGTGGCCAGTTCTGCGTCCTGCGTTCGCACAGTGCCTCGCCGTACCGAATAGCGCGCGGCCAGCACCATGCCGAGCGCGACCGCTTCGCCGTGAAGCAATCGGTCCGAAAAACCCGTTGCTGCCTCCAGTGCATGGCCGAATGTGTGCCCGAGGTTGAGCAGCGCGCGCGCGTCCCTTGTCTCGCGCTCGTCCTGCGCAACGATTGCCGCCTTTGCGCGAATGCTGGTGGCGATGGCGTGTTCGAGCGTGTTCGGATCGCGGGCAAGGACAGCATCGCCATGCGCTTCGAGCCATCTGACGAACGCTTTGTCGCCCAGTAATCCGTATTTCAGCACTTCGGCATAGCCTGCGCGCATCTCGCGGTCGGGCAGGGTTTGCAGCACCAGCGGGTCGATCAGGACGGCCGTGGGCTGATGGAACGCGCCGACGAGGTTTTTGCCCGCGCGCGCGTTGATCGCGGTTTTTCCACCGACCGAGCTATCGACCTGCGCAAGGAGAGTCGTGGGGATCTGGACGAAATTGCAACCGCGCTTCAGGATCGCAGCGGCGAACCCGGTTAGGTCGCCCACCACTCCGCCGCCAAATGCGAAGACATGATCGGAACGGGTCATCTCAAGGTCAAGCAGCCAGTCGGTCAACCGCTCCAATTCGCTCCAGCTCTTCGCACCCTCGCCCGGTTCGACGATGAACCATTCGATGCGCTCGGCGACGGTGGAAAGACTTCGCTCTATCGTTGCTGCATAGAGGCGATGCACGTTGCGGTCGGTCACGAACGGCACCGGGCGAGATCCGGAACTTTCGTAGAATGCCTTCGCCCGAATAGCGAGGTCATGCAGGACGCAGCCCGCCTCGATCCGCACGTCATAGGCGCGACCGCCCAGCGCGACGTCTATGACAACCATCGACCCACCGCCTCGATAATCGTGAGCGCTGTCTGGTGTTGCGGGCCGTTGTCGCTGCGCACCCGGACCGGTGCCTGGGCATAGAGCGCGCCGCGTTGGTCCATCAGGTCGGTCAGGATCCTTGCAGGATCGCCGCTGCGCAGTAACGGGCGCGTATTGCGGCGGCTCGTGCGTTCGACCAGTGTTTCAATGTCGCAATCGATCCACACCGCGATACCGCGTTCTAGGATCAGTGCGCGCGTTGCGGCATCGACGAAGGCGCCCCCTCCGGTCGCGATCACACCTTTCTCGCGGGCCATCAGCCGGGCGATGACGCGACGTTCTCCGTCGCGGAAATAGGCTTCGCCGAAATCCTCGAAGATTTCGGCAATTGAGCGTTGTGCGGCCTTTTCGATCGCATCGTCGGCGTCTGCGAATTGGCAGCCCAGCAAGGTTGCCACGCGCCGCCCGACGGTGGATTTCCCGACACCCATGAGGCCGACCAGAACAATCGGCCGGTCAAGGCGGGCGGCAAGGTCCGCAATTGAGCGGTCGGTGGAGGCAGCCTTCGCAGTCATTGCCGCCGGGCCTATAGATCGGCTAGGGCACGCGCAACATGTCGCAATCCGGGCGTAGCCGAACTCTGTCGACGAAACCGACCGCTCCTTCGAGGCGTGTTTCGGTTTTTGCCGCCTTGGGATTGATCGGCGCAGGCGCGGTGCTGTTCGCGGCATGGATCGATGGAGGCGAAGAACCGGTGCGTACGCTCACAGTGGCGGTACCATGGCCCGATCCGGGCGAGGCGAAACGATGAATAATCCGCACTATTGGCGAAATGGAGCCGCTTCGGTCTTGCTTTGCGCCGGTTTGCTTGCGCTCGCAACCACGCTGGCGCGCGCGCAAGATGCACCCGAATCGCTTCTGCCGCCGGGTTTCGACGATCCCGCGCCAACACCCAGTCCGATGCCCACTCCGGCGCAAACGCGGCAACCTTCTTCGCCTTCAGGGCCTGCGTCCACAGCGCCGCCAAGCATTTCGGAGCCCATTGTCCAGGCTGTCCCCGATGGGCCCGTGGTGTCTCGCGCCGAATTGAATCGGCTTCCGACGGTCGAGGAGCTGGAGAACCTTTCGACCGATCAGCTGGACGATCTGCTCGGATTGAAGCCGCAATATGACATTCCCCCCGCCGCACGGCGCTCGCTTGATGCGGTGGGTATAGTGGACCTGTCCGAAGGCGGTATGCCGACAGCGGGTGTTGCGCGTCAGCCAGCGCAACTGGTCCGAGCCGTTCTCGCAGGGACCAAAGGACCGCTTGTATCGCGCTGGGGACACATTCTTCTGCGCCGGACCTTGGCGAGTCGGATGGCTCCGCCACAGGGGCTCGATCCAGTTGATTTCGCAGCCCTTCGAGCGGACGTCCTCAATTCGATGGGCGAGTTTGCGGCGGCGCGCGCGCTCGTACAGGATGTCGATACTGGCAATTGGAATACCGCGCTCACCAGCGTAGCGCTGACGTCCTACATCGCATCGTCCGATCTGGTTGGCGCTTGTCCGGCGGTGCGCCTTCAGACCGACGGCGAACGGGACGATCCGCGCTGGTTGATGCTGCAGGCGATCTGCAACGCCTTTGCAGGCGAGGGAGCGCTCGCATCGTCGCAACTGAATGCAGCTCAAGGCCGGGAAATTGCCTCCGAGATCGATCTGCTCCTGGCACAGCGCTATGCCGGAGCGGCGAATGCCGCACGCGGCGGTGCCGTGATCGAATGGGAGGGGGTTGATGAGCTGACGCCGTGGCGCTTCGCTCTTGCAACCGCGGTTGGTGAAGCAATTCCGGAAGATCTGCGCGAGGCGGCCGGCGAAGGAACGCGCGGGCGCTATTACGCGCTCGCCGGTGCAGCAGCCCCGGCCTTGTCGCTCCCTAAACGGTTGAACGATGTCGCTTACGCGGCGGGCGCGGGCGTGTTCTCTTCCTCGGCCTATATCGACATCCTGAGCCAGATCTACGCCGACAACGCGATCGGCGGCGCACCGGCCGAACGCGCCGCGGACCTGCGTGCCGCGTATGTCGCTGCCGAAAAGTCGGAGCGGATTGCGGCGATGCGGCGATTGTGGGACGCGTTGGAGGACGATGGTGCCGATGGCTATGCGGGTCGGGTGCTTACGGCCTACGCTGCGGCCCGGATTGCCCCATCGAGTTCCTACGGCGATGCAGCCGGGGAGCTTATTACCTCGATGCTCGCTGCCGGCCTTGATCGCGATGCGGCGAGCTGGCGTGCTGTCGTGGCGGATGGGTCGCTTGGTTGGGCGCTGATCGCGCTTGCCGACCCCGATAACGGGACTGTGGATGAAGGCGCGCTCGACGATTTTCTCGATGATGATGAGAGCGCGGAATTGCGCAAGTCGGCATTCCTTGTCGCAGGGCTGGCGGGACTGGGGCGGCTGGACGAGGATGGCGTAAGCGATCTCGCAGACCGCCTTGACGTCGATCTGGACCGAGAAACGCGCTGGACGCGAACCATCACCCGTGCTGCCCGGTTCGAGAATACAGCGCTCGTCGCATTGCTTGCCGGGCTCGGCATGCAGGGTGAAAGCTGGACACAGATGACGCCGCTTCACCTCTTCCACATCACCCGTGCATTGCGCATATCCGGGCTTGAGGCAGAAGCGCGCATGATCGCGGCCGAAGCCGTGGCGCGCGGATAGCCCGCTTGGGAGCCGCGCAGCCCGAACTCTCACCCGCCGCTACGGCGTTTCTCGCAATGCTTAGCGCGGAACGCGGGGTCGCTGCCAATACGCTTCTGGCTTATGGGCGCGACCTTGCCGGAGCCGAGGACCTGGCAGGTGATCTTGCCCGTGCACCGCGTGCACGGATCGCGAAACTCGGCAGCGCGTGGGGCGATCTCGCGCCTGCGACGATCGCACGCAAAGCGTCGGCCCTGCGGCAATTCTTTCATTTCGCGTGTGAGGAGGGCTGGCGTGGCGACGATCCCTCAGGGGCCCTGCCGCAGCCGCGCACGCGCCGTCCGCTGCCCAGGATACTCGGACATCAGGCGATCGACGATCTACTGTCCCTTGCCGAGACCGAAGCTGAGAGCGGCCGTCCGGCACCTGTGCGCAACCTGGCGTTGATCGAAATGCTCTACGGCTCGGGCTTGCGCGCAAGCGAGCTCGTCGCCTTGCCGCTCACCGCCGTGCCCCGCGATGTGCCGCTCATTACCGTGAAGGGCAAAGGTGGCCAGACGCGCATCGTGCCGATCAGCGAGCGCGCGGGCGAGGCGCTGGCCCGCTGGATCGCCGTTCGCCCCGGAGAACCGCCTTCGCGTTATCTCTTCCCGACGCGCGGGGGAACGGGGGCGGGGCACCTCAGCCGCGTGCGCCTTTTCCAGCTTGTGCGCGAACTGGCCGCGCGCGCCGGGCTCGATCCCACAGGGGTCAGCCCGCATGTCCTGCGGCACGCTTTTGCCACGCATCTGCTTGAAGGCGGCGCGGATTTGCGCATGCTTCAGACGCTACTGGGCCATGCCGATATTACAACGACACAGATCTACACCCATGTCGAAGCTGCCAAGCTTGTTGCGTTAGTGAATGCGCGTCATCCCCTTGCCCGGGCGTCGGCAACCGATTAGCGCGCCGCAATGAACATTAGCCTCGATTTCGAGAAGCCCGTCGCCGCCCTGCAAGCCCGCATCGAAGAACTGCGCAGCACCGGCGAGACCGGCAATGTCGATATCACCAGCGAAGTCGCGCGCCTCGAAGCGAAGGCCGAGGCACTGCTGGCCAGCACCTATTCCTCGCTGACACCGTGGCAGAAAACGCAGGTCGCCCGTCATCCCGAACGTCCGCATTTTCGCGATTATGTCGCACACGCCTTTACGGATTTCATGCCGCTGAGCGGTGATCGCAAGTTCGGCAATGACCAGGCAATCCTCGGAGGTTTCGCACGGTTAGGTGATCGCCGGATCATGCTGATCGGCCACGAAAAGGGGCATGACACGCAAAGCCGTGTTCGCCACAATTTCGGTATGGGAAAGCCGGAAGGGTATCGCAAGGCGATCCGGCTGATGGAGCTGGCAGGTCGGTTCGCCTTGCCAGTCGTAACCTTGGTCGACACGTCCGGCGCCTTTCCCGGGATCGAGGCGGAAGAGCGCGGACAGGCCGAGGCTATTGCACGTGCGACCGAGGCTTGCCTCGCGCTCCCAGTGCCCATGGTCGCCGCAATCGTGGGCGAGGGCGGGTCGGGCGGCGCGGTGGCGCTCGCCAGTGCCGAGCGGGTGCTGATGCTCGAACATGCAGTATATTCGGTCATCTCGCCTGAAGGCTGTGCCTCCATCCTGTGGCGCACCGCGGAAAAGGCACCCGAGGCCGCGCAGGCAATGAAGATCACCGCGCAGCATCTGCAACGCCTCGGCGTTATCGATCGCATCATCGCCGAGCCCAAAGGCGGCGCGCATCGCGATCCCGCGGCGATGGCAAAGACACTTGGTAGCGCTCTTTGCGAGGAACTCGCGCGGCTTGAAGGCAAGGAGAGTATCGAGCTCAGGCGCCTTCGAGAGGAACGTTTCCTCGCTATTGGCGGATAGCGAACGCAGCGGCTTGGGGCAGCACCGTTCTGGAACCTCTGCGAGCCGAAGTTATTGATCTGATACCGCACGATTAAACACAATTTTCTGCTTTCGAAGGACCGCGCAGGACAATGAAAAAAACCAGAAATCTCGCCCGCTTCGGCCTTGTTTCTACGCTTGCTCTTACGCTTTCCGCTTGCGCGATGGGCGGCCCCATTCCGTCGGCCTCGACACCGATCACTCAGAACGAAGCTCAGCAGGGCGCGGAATATCACCCGCAATTGCTGAGCCAGTTTGGTGGAGCGATGAGCGGTCCCCAGGCGCAATATGTCGAGCAGATCGGCAAGAATATCGCGGTGCAATCAGGGCTCGGCAATGCGCGTGAAAGCTTCACCGTCAGCCTGCTCAATTCGCCAATCCACAATGCTTTCGCGGTGCCCGGCGGCTATATCTACACTACCCGCCAACTGGTGACGCTGATGAACAACGAAGCGGAACTGGCCGCCGTGCTCGGCCATGAAGTGGGCCATGTCGCGGCGCGTCATTCGCAGCGTCGCCAGCAGCGCGCTCAGCGTAATTCCATTCTCGGCGTGCTCGGGGCGATCGGCAGCTCGATCTTCCTTGGTGATACGGGCATTGGCGATTCGCTGGCGCGTACGTTCCTTCAGGGCTCGCAATTGCTGACGCTCAGCTATTCACGCTCGCAGGAACTCGAAGCGGATCAGTTGGGGATCCAGTACCTCACGCGTGCCAGCTATGATCCGCGCGCGATGGGCACGGTGCTTGCCAGCCTTGCGGAGCAGAACGCGCTTGATGCAAGGCTGCAGGGTCGCGAGGATGCGACAGCACCCGAATGGGCCTCCACCCACCCCAATTCTGCTGAACGCGTCCGTGATGCGCTGGCCGATGCGCAGGGAATGCCTGGAAATGTGCTTAACCGCGACACCTTTCTCCAGAGGATCGACGGCATGCTGTATGGCGACGATCCTGAGCAAGGCGTGATCGAGGGGCGTCGCTTCATCCATCCGGAACTGATGCTGACGTTCACCGCGCCGCAGGGCTTCTACATGGTCAATTCGACCCGTGCGGTCGCGATCAACGGTCAGAGCGGGCAAGCGCAGTTAAGTCTTGCGCCGTATAATGGCGACCTGCAAAGTTACGTGCGGCAGCAGTTTGCGCAGCTTGGCGGCGATCAGCAACAGCTTGCGCCGCAGACGCTCGAACGCACGACGGTGAACGGGCTGCCAGCTGTTTTCGGGCAGGCGCGCGTCAATAATGGGCAACAGCAGGTCGACGTGACGGTGTTCGCCTATGAGTTTGCGCCCGACCGCGCCTATCATTTCGCCGCGATTACCCCGGCGGGACGCAGCAACACGTTTGCATCCATGTTTCAGTCGATGCGGCGGATCAGCCAGGCTGAAGCTGCCCAAATCGTTCCCCGGCGGATCGATGTGGTGACAGTTCAATCCGGTGACAGCGTGGCCAGCCTTGCGCGGCGGATGGCTTACGAGAACGGGCAGGTCGAACGCTTCCGCGTGCTCAACGCGCTTGGAGCAGACGACGCACTAGTCGCGGGTCAGAACGTCAAGCTCGTGGTGCGCAGTCGGTGAAGGATTGACCACCCTCGGTTTCTTCAGCGTTACGACGCGATGAAACACAAAAAAGCGGCGGGGAAATCCCCGCCGCTCTCTTTTTGTGAAAGCCGGATGCGACTTAGGTCGGGGTAACCGTACCCGCAGCCATTTCGTTGCCGACGTTCGTGAACGTGTCGCTTACAGTGTTACCAAGAACGCCCATGGCGGTGATCGCGGCGACGGCGATCAGAGCAGCGATAAGGCCGTACTCGATGGCGGTGGCGCCCTGCTCGTCGCGGGCCAGCTTGTTGATGAAGTTCATTTGTAGTCTCCTGGTTTTGGTCTTCGGTACCCATGCCCATCCAAAAAGGATTGAACAGACGATCGTGTTCTAAGCGGCGGGAATTGATAATTTGCTAATCTGACGCCTTACCAATTCGTTACCTGGTCATCGCTTCGACGGACTCAGTTTCGACCTTTCCCCAGATTAGGGTATTGACTTCGGCCACGTCCTGCATGGCGCCCAAGGCCGCTATGCAGATCAAACTAAGTATCAGACCGTATTCGACAGCTGTCGCACCCGATTGATCGGAGCAAATTCGATTGAGGAACCTCCCCGACATCATGTGAACACCTATCCAATGCGTTTCTGACAAGGAGTAAAATCCCTCACCCGGGTTAACAAAAGATTGATTTATGCTTGCGAACTGGAAAAAAACCCGACATGGTTAAGAAACAATTACTTGTCGTCGCTGCGGCGTTGATTGACGAAAAGGGTCGTTACTTGATGCAGCGAAGATCGGCTGAAAAGGATTATGCCGGACTATGGGAATTCCCGGGGGGGAAGGTCGAACCTGCTGAAATCGCAGCGACAGCGCTCATTCGCGAATTGCGAGAGGAGCTTGACATCAAGGTCGCGCCAGAGGCCTGCAAGCCAACGATCTTCGCCGAGGATCAGGGGCGCAGCGGTGCGCAGGCGATTGTCATATGTCTTTACACTATCGCGATGTGGGAGGGGGAGCCGCGTGCGATGGAAGGCGGTGAGTTGAGCTGGTTCCTTCCCGAAGAGATGCCAGCACTGGAACTGCCCCCGCTCGATCGTGACCTTGCGAGTCGCCTGCCCGCGAAAACCTCGTAAGGGATTGCCAAGCGGCGGACGCACCCTTATGTGCCGCTCCTCACGCGCACCCGTAGCTCAGCTGGATAGAGTACCTGACTACGAATCAGGGGGTCGGAGGTTCGAATCCTTCCGGGTGCGCCAAGATCAGGGACTGCCCGACGGGGTGGTCCCTTTTTTGTTCGTTGGGCGACAAGCGAGCATCGCCGGGGTCGAAGATCGCTCAGTCCCGGGCGAGGTCGCTAGTCGCCGGCAGTGTCCTCGAGCGCGTGCATATCGTCATCGGAAAAGCCGAAATGGTGGCCGGCCTCGTGCACTACCACGTGGCGTACCAGTTCTTCGAAACCGACGCCCGTCTGGCGCATCTCGCGCAGCAGCGGTTGGCGAAACAGGCTGATGACGGGCGGCATCCTGGAGGGCTCCCAAACGCTTTGTTCAGGCAACGGCACGCCTTCGTACAGTCCGGTCAGCTCCCAGCGATCGTCAATTTCAAGTGCGGCAAGCTGAGTGGCGGTTGCGAATTCCTCGATTGCCAAACGCACCTGGCTCAACTTCTCCCGGAACTCGGCGGGCAAGCGGCTGATGACATCGCACGCGGCTTTCTCGAACGCCGCAGCGCTCGGGCCATCCTCGCTCGGTGGTGGGGGTGCAGTGCGGTTGTTCATCGATAGCTCGAGGTAGGGATTGCGTCACCGACGCGCAATCGTCATGAGTTGAGCCAAGAACGCTTCGAAGCCTAGGACGCATCGCCGCGTCGCTGCGGTCCGTATCTGGGTATCCGGCCTATATCGAGGAAGCATGGCGGGACTGATGTCAGCCATGCGTGCGCGCTTGCCAGGAACAGGCCGAAGACGGCTACAAAGAGGTATGGTCATGAATTACCTGGAAACCAAGAAAGACGACTTCGACCCCGACAACCCCCTCGGGAAACCCGATGTGCCCGATGATGTGCAGGAAGCGGTGCGCACCCTGATCCGCTGGGCAGGCGATGATCCTTCACGCGAAGGACTGATTGACACGCCCAAGCGGGTGGGCCGGGCCTGGCTCGAATATTGTCGTGGTAACCGGGAAGACCCGGCCATTCATCTGGCGCGCATCTTCGAGGAAGTCGGCGGTTACGAAGAAATCGTTCTGCTGAAGGACATTCCGTTCCAGTCGCATTGCGAACACCACATGGCGCCGATAACGGGCAAGGCACACATCGCTTATCTGCCCGATCAGAAAATCGTGGGGATTTCCAAACTCGCGCGTGTGCTCCATGGCTTCGCCCATCGGTTGCAAGTCCAGGAACGTCTGACGGCCGAGGTGGCCGAATGTATCTGGACGCACCTTGATCCGCGCGGGGTCGCAGTCGTGATCGAGGCAGAACATGGTTGCATGACCGGGCGCGGTGTGAAAGTGCACGATGTCGGGATGGTGACAAGCAAGATGATGGGCGTCTTCCTCGAAGATCCGCGCAGCCGCAGGGAAGTGATGAGCCTGATGGGCTACTGAAGTCCCGGGGGGGCGGACGCCGCCGTCACATCTGGCCGAGCATGTGCTCCGCGCTCGACACCTTGAAGTCGCCCGGCGCCTCGACATTGAGCTGACGCACGACATTATCCTTGATAACCATCGAAAAGCGCTGGCCGCGCGTGCCCATGCCAAAGCCCGAGCCATCCATCGTTAAACCCAGCGCTTCAACGAAATCCGCATTACCGTCCGCAAGCAACGTGATGTCGCCCGATCCGGCCTGCTCATTCCAGGCCTGCATGACGAAAGCGTCGTTCACGGCCGTGCCGACGATTTCGTCGACACCGTTGGCTTTGAGATCATCCGCTTTTTCGACATAGCCGGGAAGATGCTTGGCCGAACAGGTCGGAGTGAAGGCACCGGGGACCGAGAACAACGCTACGGTCTTGCCTGCGAAATAGTCACGCGACTGTATCTGTTGAGGGCCGTCCGGCGTTGCCTTGACCAGAGTTACGTCGGGGATCGTATCGCCTACCGAAATCGTCATCGCGTGGGTCCTCTCGTGCTGGGGAAGCTCGTGACTTGCGGCTATAAGCGAGTGCGGCGCGTGCGCAACGTTTATAGATATAAAGATAGCTTTATATTTGCTTTGGGAGGGCAGCACCGCTAGGGCGCGCGGCAACAGATATCAGGAGACTTCCCCATGGCCACCACCCTCGCCGCACCCGAACACATCATCAAGGACATCGGCCTTGCCCAGTACGGGCGGGACGAAATCGCCATTGCCGAAACCGAAATGCCGGGCTTGATGGCCTTGCGCGAAGAATATGGCGCTTCCCAGCCGCTCAAAGGTGCACGTATTACCGGCAGCCTGCACATGACGATCCAGACCGCGGTGCTGATCGAGACGCTGATTGCGCTCGGTGCCAAAGTGCGCTGGGCCACCTGCAATATCTTCTCAACACAGGACCACGCAGCCGCCGCGATCGCAGATCAGGGCATTCCGGTGTTTGCCATCAAGGGTGAAACTCTGGCCGATTACTGGGATTATGTCGGGCGCATCTTTGATTGGTCGACCGAAGCCGATCCGGACTTGACCGCAAATATCATTCTCGATGATGGCGGCGATGCGACCATGTTCGCGCTATGGGGCGCGCGGGTTGAAGCCGGCGAGGAACTGCCCGCGCCGCAGAACGCGGAAGAAATCGAATTCCAGCGTGCACTCAAGGCCTATGTCGCTGCAAAGCCGGGCTACCTCACCAAGTCGGTGAAGAACATCAAGGGCGTCTCTGAAGAGACCACCACCGGCGTCATGCGCCTCTACCAGATTGCCAAGCAGGGAAAGCTGCCGTTCCCCGCAATCAATGTGAACGACAGCGTGACCAAGTCGAAGTTCGACAATCTTTATGGTTGCAAGGAGAGCCTGGTCGATGCGATCCGCCGCGCCACCGATGTGATGCTTGCGGGCAAGGTCGCATGCGTTGCGGGCTATGGCGATGTTGGCAAGGGCTCTGCTGCGTCGCTGCGTGATGGCGGGGCGCGCGTCATGGTGACGGAAATCGACCCGATCTGCGCACTACAGGCTGCGATGGATGGCTACGAGGTCGTCAAGATGGACGAAGCGGTCAAGCGCGCCGACATTTTCGTTACCGCCACCGGCAATGAGGACGTCATTACCGGCGAACACATGATGTCGATGAAGAACATGGCGATCGTCGCCAATATCGGCCATTTCGACAGCGAGATCCAGATCTCCGCGCTCGATAATTACGAGTGGAAGGAGATCAAGGAAGGCACTGACATGGTGACGCTGCCCGACGGCAAGAACCTGCTGATTCTCGCCAAGGGACGCCTGGTGAACCTGGGTTGCGGGACCGGCCATCCCAGCTTCGTGATGAGCGCAAGCTTCACCAATCAGGTGCTGGCGCAAATCGAGCTTTATACCAAGGCTGACGAATACAAGAACGACGTCTACGTCCTGCCCAAGCATCTTGATGAGAAGGTCGCTGCGCTCCACCTCGAAAAGCTCGGCGTGCAACTGTCCGAACTGAGCCGCAAGCAGGCAGACTATATCGGTGTGCCGCAGGAAGGGCCGTTCAAGCCCGACCACTACCGCTACTAGATCCATCGCAACATGCCCGGGAAAGCGCCGCAAGTCGCGCGGTGACGATTGCATGTGCGAGCCGCTCGGCATAGCGCAGCCGCGATGGAAATGACGCCGCTCGCCATGGTCGGTATTGCGCTGCTTTTGGCGGCATGGACCATTGCGGCCGCCGTTGCGGTATTGCGCGCCAGCGCGAAGACCCGGCGGACCCAGGCGCTGCAGACGTCACTCATGCGTATGCAGCACATGCTCGACGTGTCACCGGCAATCCCGTTGCTGGTGCGGGTCGATGGGCGGATCGAGGCGCCCGAGCGGCTTGCACGCTGGCTGGGCCTCGAACGGCTGCCCGCCTACCTCAGCGAGCTTGCGGGAGGAGCGCAGGATACCGGGCTCGATCCCGCGCAGGTCGAGGAACTCGGTGGCAAGGTGCGCCGGACGCAGAAGACCGGCAAGTCTTTCGTTTTTGCACTGACGCTTCCGGGTTCGAAGCGTAGCCTTGCCATTCATGGAACAGCGGCCGATCCGCAAGTATCACCGGGCGGCGCAGCGTTGTTATGGGTGTTCGACTTTTCCCAGAGCCAGAACGAGCTCACACGCCTGCGTGACAGAGCGGCACGCGCAACGGCGGATTTCGGAGCGCTGGTAGGCCTGATCGAAGCCGCGCCAATGCCGATGTGGTTTCGCGATTCGCAATTGCGGCTGCAACTGGTCAACCTTGCCTATATCGAGGCGGTGGGCGCTTCGGGGCTCGACCAGGTGCTTGAAAGCCAGATCGAGCTGCTCGAACCTGAAGAGGGAATGCAGCCTGCCGAGATCGCGCGGGAAGCGCTGGAGACGCAGGAGCGATCCGAGCGGATCGACGCGGTCACGATTCACGGTGAACGCCGCGCATTGCGGATCAGCGAGTTGCCACTCGGCCGGGAGGGGGTTGCGGGCTATGCCTTCGATGTCGAGGAACAGCAGCAGCTTGCGCGCGAGTTCCAGGCCTTTCGCGAGGCTCAGCGCACCATGCTCGACCAGCTTTCAGTCGGCGTTGCCCAGTTTACTCCTGACGAGCGGCTCACATTCGCCAATCGACCGTTCCGGCGACTGTTCGGGATCGACCGCGAACGGCCGGGTAATCCCATGCCCTTCACGCGTTTCCTGACGGATGCGCGTGAGGTCGGCCGCACGCCCGAGGTTCGCGATTTTCCCGAATGGCGGCGCGAATGTCGCGGTTGGTTCGAACTGACCGAAACGCACGAGGAAAACTGGCCACTTCCCGGAGGGACGCATTTGAGGATCGTGGCGCAGCCGATGCCTGATGGCGGGCTGGTCATGATTGCCGAGGATCGCACCGAGCAACTCAAGCTCTCAGCCGTGCGTGATACCTTGCTTCGCACCCGTACCGCCACGCTCGACAGTCTGTTTGAAGCGTTGGCGATCTTTGCCCCTGATAGCTCAGTCCAGCTGTGGAACCGCAGCTTTGCCGGAACCTGGGGCCTGGCGAGCGAATTTCTTGATACGCACCCCAGCGCCGAAGCGCTGCTCGATGCGATTGCCGAAAATCTTGCTCATCCGGGCGAAGCGCAGATGATCGGTTCCGTTGTGCGCGCTGCCACGCTCGATCGTCGCGAGAAGCGGGGGCAGGTGAATCTTGCCGACGGGCGAACCTTGCGCTTCGCCGGCGTGCCGCTGCCCGACGGGAACGGTCTGCTTATCGTGCTCGACATCACAGATGCGCAAATGGCCGAGCAGGCGCTGCGCGAACGGGCCGCCGCGCTCGAGGAAGCGGACGCGGTCAAAGCCCGCTTCCTCGCTAACATGTCCTACGAGTTTCGGACCCCGCTGACGACGATCGGCGGGTTCGCAGAATTGCTCGGCACTGGCACGGTGGGGGAATTGAGCGAGGATGCGAAAGGCTATGTCGATGCGATCCTGACTGCGGTCTCGGGGCTTACCGAGCAGGTCGAAAACGTGCTCGATCTCTCGCAAAGCGAAGCGGGCATGCTGCCAATGACGAAGAAGGAGATCGAGCTTCTGCCGTTCCTTACCAAGCTGGTGCGCGAACGGGAAAGCGAGATCATCACCGCAGGGATCGGACTCGATCTCAAAGGCCGGGCCAAGCGGACCGTGGAAGCGGACCCGCGTCAACTTGGCCGTGCCTTCAGCCATCTGTTGACAGAAGCGATCGCCACAACCCCCAAGGGCGGCAAGATCGTCATCGAACTGGACAAAGCAGGGCACACAGAAGACGGGTCAGCCAGCATCACCCTCAGCACGCGAGGGGAGGGGGGCGCACGTTTCGCCAAACCCGTCGGAACAAATGGTCGCAGACCAGGCGGTGCCACCGTCGAAGCAAAGGAACTGGGTCTGCGGCTCGCTCACCAGCTTATCGAGGCGCATGGCGGCTCGCTCGCAATCACGAACGATGAGGGTGCCGGAACGAAAGCCGTCATCACTCTCAAGTGAACGCCTCGTGCGCGCTCCCGCTGCCCGATCTTTCGGCTGTAGAGGCGTTGGGCGCGCGGATTGCGGCCAAGCTCGAAGCGGATGATGTGATTGCTCTCGAAGGGGGTCTGGGGTCAGGCAAGACGACGCTAGCGCGCGCGATTATCGCAGCGCTCGGCTATGCGGGCGAAGTACCTTCGCCCACTTTCACGCTGCTCGAGACCTATGACGGCCCCGCCATGCGTATCGGAATTGTCCATGCGGACTTCTACAGGCTCGAAGGCCCGCAAGATCTCGTCGAACTCGGGCTCGACGATTATCGCGATGGTGCCGCGCTCATCGCCGAATGGCCTAACCGCGTTGGTGGCTTTGCACATGACCCGCGATGTCTCTCGATCGCACTTGAACATACGAGACAATCGGGGGGAAGCGGGCGGATTGCGATTGTGCGCGGCGCCGTCGATTGGCAAAGGCGGATGCCATGAGCGATGAACCCGAGGGGCTGGAAGAGGCGATATCACGTGCAGGCTGGGCCGGGGCAGCTGTGCATCCGCTGCCCGGTGATGCGTCGTTCCGCCGCTATTTCCGCCTGCGCCGCGACAATGGTGAAAAGCCCGCAAGTGCGATGTTGATGCACGCCCCGCCGCCCGAAGAAGACCCTGCGCCGTTCCTTCATGTCGCTCACTGGCTGGAGAAACATGGTATGCGCGGGCCACGGATCTATTTCGAAGATGCGGGCGCGGGCTGGGTCCTGCTTGAGGATTTCGGCGATGATCGGATGCGCGATTGGCTTGATCGTGATCCGGAAGCCGAACAGGCCGCTTATGAAACCGCGGTCGATGCGCTTGTCGACCTGCATCAGCGCCCGCCCGGCCCGTTCCCACCCTACGACATGGACACCTACCTGCGCGAAGCCGGACTGCTCACGCAATGGTACGCGCCAGCACAAGGCCTTGATGTCGATCGCAATGGTTACGAGGCAGCCTGGCGCGAAGTATTGAGCCCCTTGTTGGCACGGCAGGCAGCGCCCGTCACCGTGCTGCGTGATTACCACGCTGAAAACATAATGCTGCTCGCCGATCCGCGCGCATCGTCCCTGGCTTCGGTAGCGCAAGGTCTGATCGACTTTCAGGACGCTCTGGCCGGCCACCGCGCTTACGATCTGGCTTCCCTGTTGCAGGACGCCCGGCGCGACGTATCCGAAGCGCTGGAGGCCGCAATGCTGGAGCGCTATTGCGAGAGAGCCATTACGGACGAGCACTTTCGTGCCGACTATCTTCGTCTCGCCGCACAGCGCAACGCGAAGATCATCGGCATTTTCACGCGCCTTTACAAACGCGATGGTAAGACACGTTATCTCGATCTGATCCCGCGGGTCTGGGGTTTGCTGGAACGCGACCTTGCCGATCCTGTGCTGGAGCCGGTCGCACACTGGTTTGCAGCGAACATCCCCGAACATCTGCGCAGCTCTGGCGGGGGCACCATCCTTTGAGCGCGCACCGCCCGCTAGCCAGCGACACCGCGATGGTGATGGCTGCCGGCTATGGCAAGCGCATGCGTCCGCTTACTGCGACCATGCCCAAACCGATGGTACGCGTCGCGGGAAAGCCGCTGGTGGATCATGCGCTCGATCGGCTGGCCGAAGCGGGAATCGCGCGCGCGGTTGTCAACGTCCATTATCTGGCCGATTCAATCGAAGCACATTTGGCCGAACGCAGCGCGCCTGCGATTACCATTTCGGACGAGCGCGAAGCCCTGCTCGAAACCGGCGGCGGAATGATCAAGGCGCAAGGCGAGCTTCCCGATCCGTTCTTCTGCCTCAACGCCGACAACGTATGGCTCGACGGACCGCGCAATGCGTTCGCGAGCCTGTCCGACCGCTGGGATGTGGAAGCGATGGATGCGCTACTGCTCCTCGTGCCGCACAAGGGCGCGGCGAATTTCACGGGTCCGGGCGATTTCCACATGGACCCACATGGTCTCCTCAGACGCCGCGAAACGGGGCGGGTTGCGCCCTTTATCTATACGGGCATCCAACTGGTCGCGCATCGCCTGCTGCGCGATGCGCCCAAGGGAAAGTTTTCGACCAATATCTTGTGGAACCGCGCCATCAAGGAAGGCCGGCTTTACGGCGTTGCCTTCAACGGTCGCTGGTTCGACGTCGGTACCCCGCAAGCGATCGCTCCAACCGAAGACGCCTTGGAACATGGCTGAGCGGCGCGGGCCGGCGGTCTACTCGATCGCGGCGCATCGCGGCTTTGCCGACGCGCTGGTGGCCGGGATCACTGCCCGGCACGCATCGGGTGACGAGGGCCTTGCGCGCACGACGCTGCTGGTGCCTAGTTCTCGCGCGGCCCGCACGATCACCGAAGCCTTCGTCCGCCATCTGGGAACGACTGGTCGGGCAGGCATGCTGATGCCGCGCATGGCGACGGTCGGCGATCTCGACCTTGATGAAGCGCTTGGGAGCCTCCTCGATCCGCTCGGCGCGCCCGATATTCCGCCTGCAGTAGAGCCGACGCGCCGCTGGCTCGAACTCGCCGCCCTGATCGCAGACGAACACGCCAAGCATGGTGAGCCGCCGCTGCCCGATGCCGCCCGCTTGCGCCTCGCGCGCGAGCTTGCCCGAACGATGGACCGCTTGCTGGTCGAGGACATCGCGCCTTCCGAACTCGTGAGCGACCGGGTGCTCGACATGCTGGGGGACCTGTCAGCGCACTGGATCCGTTCGCTGCACCTTTTCGTGGGCGTGCAGGATCGCTGGCTCGCCCGGCTCGAAGCGCTCGGGCAAGTCGATACAGCGACACGGCGCAACCTTCTGTTCGAGCACGCGGCGAAGCGCTGGCGCGACGACCCACCCGATGCGCCGATCATTGCCGCCGGGGTCACCAGCGCCGCTCCAGCACTTGCGCGCATGTTGCGGGTGGTCGCCGGTCTTCCGAACGGCGCCGTAATCCTCCCCGACCTCGATTTGACGCTCAGCGATGATGCGTGGGAGGAGCTCGGGCGTGCAGGCGCGGCACTGGAACCGGGCGGGGAGGTCTTCGGATCACGCGACGCGCTCTCCCACCCCCAATATCACTTGAAGCTGCTGCTCCATCGCATGGGTGTATCCCGCGAGGAGGTCCGGCCTTGGCACCGTAAAGGCATCGCTGCCGCGCCGCCCGCGCGCAGTCACGCAATCAGCTCGCTGTTTTTGCCGCCCGAAGCGAGCCGGTCATGGATCGATCTCGACCCTGACAAAAGGCGGTTGGCAGGCGTGCGCCTAATCGCCGCCGCTTCGATCGAGGAAGAAGCGCAGGCAATCGCGCTGCTGGTGCGCGAAGCCCTCGAAACCCCGGAAAAGCGCATTGCCGTAATCACGGCAGATCGTGCGCTCGCCCGCCGGATAGCGCAGCATCTGGCGCGTTGGCGGATCGAGGCGGATGACAGCGCCGGGCGCGATCTGGCGCTGACGCCTGCAGGGCGACTTTTCGGACTGCTTGCGCAACTTGTCTCCGAGGGTCCGACGCCCGTCACGCTTCTCGCAGCGCTTGCTCATCCGCTCGTGCGTGCGCAGGACGGCGAAGAGCGCGCGTCATGGCTCGATGCCGTGCGGAGCATGGAACGTGCGCTGAGAGGCGCGCTGCCTTCGCCCGGGCTCGCCCCGCTCGGGCGCATTGCCGCCGCGGCTCGGCTGGACGAATGGTGGGCGGAAGCGAGCGCTCTTGTCGCGCCGCTTTTTGAAATGGGTGAACACGTCGCGCTTGCCGAAGCGCTCGACCAGCTGGCGGGGGTGGCCGAGGCACTTTGCGACGAGGGGGTCTGGGCCAGGGAGGATGGCCGGGCGCTGTCTGCAATGATCGAGGATGTGCGTAGCCATGCGCGCGACCTGGGCACGGCTATAGCGCGCTCCGACCTTGCGAGCGCTCTTCGCGACCTGCTCGACGAGGTAGCTGTCCGCCCGCCCTACGGAGGGCATCCGCGCGTCGCGATCCTCGGCTTGCTCGAAGCAAGGATGGCTCGCGCGGACCTTGTCATCTGCGCCGGGCTCAACGAGGGGAGCTGGCCGCAGCGTCCCGCTGCCGACCCGTTGCTTGCCCCCGGGGTTCTGCGCACGCTCGGCGTTCCGGGCGTGGAGTTTCGCATCGGTCTTTCGGCGCACGATCTTGCCGGCGCGATGGGCGCGCCCGAGGTGGTGCTGAGCCGGGCGCGGCGGGACGCGGATGGGCCGACGCTGCCGTCGCGCTTTCTCCTTCGGGTCGAGGCGCTGCTGGGCGAGCTGGCGCAGCGCCATCGCGACGAGCAGGCACCTGCACTCGCGGCCCTGCTGGACCGGGTGCGCACACCTGCACCCGCCTATCCCCGACCCATGCCCGATCCGACGGCGGAACAGCGACGCGTCGACATAAGCGCGACCGCGCTCGATCGATTGCTGGGCGATCCCTATCAGTTCTACGCCCGCGAAATCTTGCGCCTGTCGCCGCTTGATCCGCTCGCCGCCGACCCGTTCAGCGATCCGGCCCTGCGCGGCACGCTGGTGCACGATATCCTCGATGCATGGCACAAGCGCCGCGTGGGCGAACCGGACCTTGCGCTGGTGCCGTTTGCCGAAGCGGAGCTGGCGCGGCGCGAAGTGCACCCGATGTTTCGCGGCCTGTGGCAACCGCGCATTCTTGCCGCTCTCGAAGCGTTCGAACGCTTGATCGGTGAGGACGCAAAGGCCGGACGCACGATCCTCGCCAGCGAAATTGGCGGTGCGATGATGGTGGACGGCGTGCGCGTTCACGGTCGCGCCGATCGGATTGACCGGCTCGCCGACGGAACGCTCGCGATCGTTGACTACAAGACGGGGAAGCCGCCCTCAGCCAGTCGGGTCGAAGCGGGATTTGCGCTACAGATGGGCGTCCTTGGCCTGATCGCGCGAGACGGAAGTTTTGAAGCGGAGGGCACCGCGATCAACGGCGAAGCGACGTGCTTTGAATATTGGTCGCTCGCCAAGAAAGACGCCAATTTAGGATATCGCGATAAACCGCTGAAGGTGGATGGCAAAAAGAGTGGCCTAGCGCCCGAGGAATTTCTGCTCCGGCACGAAGACCATCTGCAAACGGCCATTTCAAAATACATCACCGGACGTGAGCCGTTTACCGCCAAAGAAAAACCGGACTATCCTGGCTTCACCGATTACGACCAGCTGATGCGGCTCGAAGAGTGGCGCATCGCGCTCAGCGAATCCGGGCCGGGGCCCGAGCGCCCGGCATGAGCGGCACGGTTTATCCACTCGCCGGCAACCAGAAACCCGCCGCCGATCCCGCCGCCAATATCTGGCTTTCGGCTTCGGCGGGTACGGGCAAGACGCAGGTGCTCTCCGCGCGTGTCCTGCGGTTGTTGCTGACGCCCGGTATCGAACCCTCTCAGATCCTTTGCCTTACCTTTACCAAGGCGGGCGCCGCTGAGATGGCGAACCGCATCAATGCGGTCCTTGCGCGCTGGGTGCGGTTGGAGCCGGGCAAGCTGGCGACGGAGCTCAAGCACCTTGGCGCCGAGTTCGACCCGGATGCACAGATCCGCGCGCGCACACTGTTTGCCAATGTCCTCGATTGCCCGGGTGGCGGCCTCAGGATCGATACGATCCATGCTTTTGCGCAGTGGCTGCTTTCGAGATTCCCTGACGAAGCGGGTCTGACCGTCGGTGCGCGGGCAATGGAAGATCGGGAGCGTGACCTGCTGGCGCGCGAAGTGCTGAGCGGCATGCTGAAGGACGCCGAAGCGACTGGCGACCTTGCATTGCTACAGGCGGTCGCGAATTTCGCGCGCGTCAAGGATCCCGACGCGCTGCGGCAATGGCTGATGCGCTGTGCCGCTGCGGATCTGTGGGACGGACCGACGGCGTGGCAATCGCCGATGGATGCGCGGGTGCGCGGGCTACTCGGATTGCCAGCCGATGCGGATGCGGAATGGGCGTACCAAGCGCTCGATCCCGCGACCTTCCCCGATTACCAGCTTAGCGCGATCCTACCGCTGATGCAGAGCTGGAACGCAAAGAAGGGCAGCGAGAGCGCTGCCTTTATTCAGCGGTGGCTGGCCTTGCCGACGCACGCCCGGGCGGAGGCGGTGCCCCAGTTTTACGAGACGATCCTTGTCAAACGCGGCGAACCGCGCAAGATGGTGAACCCAACCAAGAAGGATCCGCAGCTCCCCGAACGCCAGCACGAGATTGCCGACGCGCTCGCGCTTTATGACGACCGCTGCACGCTGCTCGCGCTCGCCGACTTTCTCACGCCTGCGCTCGAAATGGGCCGCACTTTTGCTCAGGTTTGGGCGAAGGCAAAGACGAGTGCGGGCCTCCTTGATTTCGACGACCTCATCCGCAAGGCCGCACGGCTGCTGAGCCGCTCCGACGCCGCCGACTGGATCCGCTACAAGCTCGACCGAAGCTTCGACCATATCCTGATCGACGAGGCGCAGGACACGAATGCGGCGCAATGGGACATCGTCAATGCGCTGATCGACGACTTCTTCAGCGGCGAAGGCGCGCGCGGCGACCGGCTACGCACGATCTTCACCGTGGGCGATTACAAGCAGGCAATCTTCGGCTTTCAGGGCACCAGCCCGGAGAATTTCGAGGCAGCGAAGCATAAGGTGCGCGCCCGTATCCTTGCGGCGCAACAGTACATTCGCGAAGCCCGCGAGAACCGCGAGCCGCCGGCCTGGCAGGATCTCGATCTCGGGGAATCCTATCGCACATCGGCGCCGGTGCTCGACTTCATCGATCGCGCGATTGCGGCACTCGGTCACGAAGCGTTCGGACTGGAAAACCCTCCCGCGCGGCATGTGGGCGATCCAGAGCGAGCCGGGCTGGTAACATTGTGGCAGCCGGTGACCGCGCATGATGATCGTGACGAACCGGATGAGGAACGCGATTGGTTGCCCAGCCATGAAACGCGCCTTGCCGAACGTATCGCTGAACAGGTGCGGGCATGGACGATTGGGCCCGATCGCTTCGTGCTGGAAAAAGAGCGCCGTCGCTATGCAGAGCCTGGGGACGTCATGGTGCTGGTGCGCCGCCGCAAGGAGCTCGCCGCCGAAATCGTCGCCAAACTCCATGCGCGCGGTGTGCCCGTTGCCGGAGTCGATCGCTTGCGTCTGGGCGCGCCGCTGGCGGTCAAGGATGTAGTGGCCGCCCTGCGCTTTGCCGCGCAGCCGCTCGATGACCTGTCGCTCGCCAACCTTCTGGGATCCCCGATTATCGGATGGACTCAGGACGACCTTCTTGCCCATTTGCCGCGCGAAAAGGGTAGGCGTTTGTGGAATCATCTGCGCCGCAGCGACGCGCCGTTCGTGCAGGAGACCCTTGCAAAACTCGGAGAGCTTTTGCGTCGCGCCGATTTCCAGACGCCGCAAGCGCTCATCGCTTGGTTGCTTATCGGACCGTGGGAAGCGCGCGCGCGAATCGTGGCGCGGCTGGGGCGCCAAGCCAACGATCCGCTCGACGAGCTGGTCAACGCAGCCTTTGCTTACGAACGCACCGAAGTGCCCAGTCTGACCGGCTTCATCACCTGGTTCGACGCGGGTGAGGGGGAGCTCAAGCGCGATCCGGACGAGGCGCAAGGGCAGGTACGCGTGATGACGGTGCACGGCGCGAAGGGCTTGCAGGCGCCGATCGTCATTCTTGCTGATGCTGCCAGCGAGCCGGGGAAGGGCGGCGCGTTGACACTGCCCGACGATCCGCTCGACTTGGGTATGGCAATGCGCGATGTGCCGGTGCCCGCGCTGTCGAAGGACCA
The DNA here is from genome assembly GCA_036353345.1 of Erythrobacter sp. Lineage (GTDB taxonomy): Bacteria > Pseudomonadota > Alphaproteobacteria > Sphingomonadales > Sphingomonadaceae > Erythrobacter. The sequence continues at coordinate 27,915 of JAZBPE010000081.1, forward strand.
GCGTGCCGGGGCGGTGGAGCACGCCGCCGAGGCCGCGGAGCGTGCCGCGATGCAGGAGCACTGGCGGCTGCTCTACGTGGCGATGACCCGCGCGGAAGAAGCGCTGTTCATCGGCGGCTCGCTCGGGCCCATGCAGGCGAAAAAGGGTGAGCCTGTCGAGGACAGCTGGCATGCCCGGCTCAAGCCGATTTTTGACGCGCCGCCGCTCACCGATTCGATCTGGGGCGCGCGGTGGGAGAGGGGGACCCGCGCGCCTGCGCTGACGGCAAAGATCGAGCAGGCGGCTGACGCGTCCCTTCCACAAATACCGCTATGGGCTACCCGCCCCATCGGCGATGAACCGCGCCCGCCGCGTCCGCTTGCGCCCAGTGCTCTCGGCGAGGAGCAGACGCCCGATCCGCCGTTGCCCCCGGGCGAAGCGGCCATGGCGGCGCGGCGCGGGGTGCTCATCCACCGCTTGCTCGAACGCTTGCCCGACCTAGCACCCGCCCCGCGCGAGCACGCAGCGCGGCGCTGGCTCGAACGGCAGGCCGACGATCTGGAACCGGCGTTGCGCATGGATATACTGGCAAGCGCGCTCGGAGTGTTGAAGAACCCCGAATTTGCAGCGATCTTCGCTCCCGAAGCGCTTGCCGAAGTGCCGCTGGCCGCCGAAGTTGATGGTAGCGTTATCGCAGGGACCATCGACCGGTTGATGGTGGATCGCGATACGGTCCGCTTCGTGGACTTCAAGACCTCGCGGCGGCCCCCGAACACGCTTGCGGACATACCGGCTGCGACCATCCGCCAGATGAGCGCCTATGCCGCAGCTCTTGCCGTGATCTATCCCGGCCGAGAAATACGCGGCGCGATCCTGTACACGCACAGATCAGAGCTTATCGCGATACCGCCTGCGCTTATCGCCGAGCACAAGCCTTCGTTGTCAGCTGCACAACAAAGCTATGCAAATAGCGCTTGAGCCGCGCTCGCATGCACTTACCTCTAACGCAACATCTTCAAAGGAGAGACCCCATGGCCACCGTCAACGTCACCGATGCGAGTTTCCAGTCCGACGTCATCGAAAGCGACAAGCCTGTCCTCGTCGATTTCTGGGCGGAATGGTGCGGACCGTGCAAGATGATTGCGCCAGCGCTTGAGGAAATCAGCGAGGAGCTGGCGGACAAGGTCAAGATCGCGAAGATCGATATTGTCGATAATACCGACATTGCGACCAAACTCGGCGTGCAGGGGATCCCGTATCTCGCGCTCTACAAGAATGGCGAGATCATTGCTGAGCGCAAGGGCGCCGCGCCAAAGAACCAGCTGAAGGAATGGATCGAAGGCGCGGTCTGAGCGCTTAGCGGTTCCAACGCGCGGCAAAGGCGTCCCATATTTCCGGGCTCGATGCGCCGATCAGCCCGGTCCGATCGCGCTCGTTGAGCCGGTAGGTGTCGCCGTTCATGCGCGCGACCTTGCCTCCCGCTTCGTTAAGCCATAGCGCGCCGGCCGCATGGTCCCAGGGGAGCGTGCGCTTGAAGGTCGAGACGTCATTCCGGCCCAGCGCAAGCCGCGGATATTGCTCAGCGGCGCAGCGCGGGATGTCAACGATGTGATAGTGCGGTGCGATCGCCTCATTCACGAAGGCGTTTTCTTCGTCCGAGAGAAAGAGGCGGCTGATTGCGGCGACCGGCTGCGCTCTCCCGGTTGTGCGCGCCGCGACCCGCTCACCGTTCACGAAGGCGCCTGCGCCGGCCTTGGCGTGGCAGAGGCGGTCGCTGACGGGATCGTAGAGCCACCCCGCCACCGTCTCTCCCGCATCGGCAAGGGCTACGATGATGCCGAAGGGTCCGGTTCCTTGCGTAAAGTTAGCGGTCCCATCCAGCGGGTCGATGATCCAGCAGGCCCCATCCAGTGCATCGAGCACCGTTGCATCGACCCCAGCGGCTTCTTCTCCAACGACAGCGATTCCGGGCGCGAGCTTTACCAGCGCGTCGGTCAAGAATGCCTCGATTTCGCGATCAACGATGGTGACGGGATCGTCCTCGCCCTTCCACCCGACATCCGCATCAGTCAGCGCGCGGAACCGCGGCAGCATCGAGCGCTGCGCTGCGAACCGCAACAGGTCACGTATCTCGGCATCGAGGGCGGAGTGCTCGCTCACCAGCGCTTCTTCACGACCGCCCCATCATGAGCGCCAAGCCATGAACCCCAATTCACGAACGATAATCTGCATTGATCGAAATATATCCGTGGGTGAGATCGCAGGTCCACACAGCGGCCCGACCTTCGCCAATGCCAAGATCCACGTGCAAGTCGATCTCCGCGCCTTGCAGATGCCTGGCCACCGGCGCCTCGTCATAATCCTCGGCCGCCCGGCCTTCGCGCGCCGCCCAGACGCCGCCAAATGCGATGGAAAGCCGATCGCGGTCCGCCGGTTCGCCGGCTTTGCCCACGGCCATGACAACGCGGCCCCAATTGGCGTCCTCGCCCGCAATGGCGGTTTTCACCAGCGGCGAGTTTGCGATGGAGAGGCCGATACGGTGCGCGCTTTCATCGCTGGCTGCACCCGATACGCGGACTGTGATAAATTTTGAGGCACCTTCGCCATCGCGCACCACCAATTGCGCCAGTTGTCGACACAGATCGGTCAGCGCGGCGGCAAACGCGTCCGCGCCGGGGCTGTTCCACCCCTCGATCCGTGGCGCAGCTGCTTTGCCGGTGGCGAAGGCCAATACGGTGTCGCTGGTCGAGGTGTCGCCATCAACCGTTATGCAGTTGAAGGTTTGCAAGTTGGCGGTGTTCAATATCTCTTGCAGGAAAGCGGGCGCGATATCGGCGTCGGTGAAGATATAGCCCAGCATCGTCGCCATATCCGGCGCGATCATGCCCGACCCCTTTATGAAGCCAACAAGTTCCACCCGTGCATCCCCGATTGACGCGGATGTGCATGCGCCCTTGGCAAAGGTATCAGTGGTGGAAATCGCATTCGCCGCATCCTGCCAACTGCATGGATTTGCCTCCAATGCAGCGGCAACCCCGGCACGTGCCTTGTCCTGCGGCAAAGGCACACCAATAACGCCGGTAGAGGAAACCAACACGTCACCCGGAGCGCACGACAGCGCATCCGCGACCTGCGCCATGATCGCCTCCACTGCCTCGCGTCCCCGATAACCGGTGAAAGCGTTGGAATTGCCAGCATTGACGATCAACGCACGTGCGCGGCCCGACTTGACCTGTTTGCGCCCCAATTGCACTTCGCTGGAGGCGCACGCGCTCTGTGTGAAGACGCCTGCAACGGCTGTGCCGGGGGAAAGCTCAACGAAGGTCAGATCGCAGCGGTCCCACTGTTTGTACTGCGCCCGCGCCACGCGCAGCGTCACGCCGTCAATCGATCGCATATCAGGAAAGGGCAGAGCGAGCGGAGAGCGCGTCAGGTCCATGGGCGATGCGCTTAGGCATCCGCGGAGGCATAGTAAACGCACAGCCGTTCGAAGACCGATCGGGTCGCACCTATTCGTGGGAGCCGCCGGGTGGTGGACGAAACGCGGCAATTGCCCTATTTAAGCCATGCAATGACGCGCCGCCATCTCTTCGCCCTGTTAGCAATCTTCACCGGGTTAGCCGCGATTCATGGCCCGGCCCATGCACAGGCCCTGGAATCTCGGGTGCTTCATGCGGGCGCGATAGCCGGGGCAAGCGATACAGCGTGCCTCATAACCAGTAAATGCCTTCACCAGCGGCAATCCCGGAACGCTTTTTCTGCGCGATGCGATGCGCCGCGTTACTCGGCACCTTCCTGTGCTGAGGAGCCAACGCTCGCAATTTTCGGAACCGATCGTCCGCTAGAATAGCGCGACACCTCAATTCCCATACGCGCATGGCGCCGCATTTGTCGGCGTGCATTCCATAAACATTACGCGCCAACGGCCAAGGCTCTGTCCTGACAAGGCAGGCGCAAGTTTCACAGGCTTACCGCTCCATGTTCAATACGCTCGTCAAATCGGTTTTTGGCTCGTCCAACGATCGCTACGTCAAATCACTCGGCAAAATGGTGGACAAGGTCAACGCTTTTGAACCCATGATCAAGGAACTCTCGGACGAAGCGCTCCAGGCGCAGACCGACAAGTTCCGAGACCAGCTCGATGGTGGGGCCAGCCTTGACGATATCCTGCCCGAAGCGTTCGCGACCGTGCGCGAGGCGTCCTTGCGCGTTCTTGGCATGCGCCATTTCGACGTGCAGCTGATCGGCGGCATCGTGCTCCACCGCGGCGAGATCGCTGAAATGCGGACCGGGGAGGGCAAGACGCTGGTCGCGACGCTTGCGACCTATCTCAACGCGATCGAGGGCAAGGGCGTCCACGTCGTCACCGTCAACGATTACCTCGCCCGCCGCGATGCGGAGTGGATGGGGCAGCTCTATCGCTGGCTCGGCCTGACGGTCGGCGTGATCGTCCCGAACATGGTCGAGGCTACCAAGCGCGACGCCTACAATGCTGATATAACCTATGGGACGAACAACGAGTTCGGCTTTGACTATCTGCGCGACAACATGAAGCACGAGCGCGGCCAGATGGTGCAGCGCCCCTTCAATTACGCGATCGTCGATGAAGTCGATTCGATCCTCATCGACGAGGCGCGCACGCCGCTTATCATCTCCGGCCCGACCGAAGATAAATCCGACCTCTACGTCAAGCTCGACGAGGTCGCGAAACAGATCCCGGAAGATTGGTACGACAAGGACGAAAAGTCCAAGAACATCCAGCTGAACGAGGATGGTCACGACCAGATCGAGGCGATTCTAATCGAGAAAGGCCTGCTGGAGACCGATAATCTCTACGACGTGGAGAACACGCAGGTCGTCCACCACCTCGATCAGGCTTTGCGCGCGGTCCATATGTTCAAGCGCGATGACAATTACATCGTCAAGGACGACAAGGTTGTGCTGATCGACGAGTTCACCGGACGCATGATGGAAGGGCGACGGCTCTCGAACGGCCTGCATCAGGCGATCGAGGCGAAGGAAGGCGTGAAGATCGAGCCGGAAAACCAGACCATGGCCTCGATCACCTTCCAGAATTATTTCCGCATGTATCCCAAGCTGTCCGGCATGACGGGAACGGCGGCAACCGAAGCGGCGGAATTCTGGGACATCTACAAGGTCAACGTCGTCGAGATTCCGACCAACGTCCCCGTCCAGCGGATCGACGAAGAAGACGAATTCTACAAGAACACGATGGACAAGTTTCAGGCCATCGCGAAGGCGATCCGCGAGAAGAACGAGAGCGGACAGCCGATCCTGGTCGGAACCGTGTCGATCGAAAAGTCCGAGCTTCTCAGCCAGTTCCTCGACAAGGAAGGCGTCAAGCACGAGGTTCTCAATGCGCGCCAGCATGAGCGCGAGGCGCATATCATCGCACAGGCCGGTCGCATCGGGGCGGTCACCATCGCCACCAACATGGCCGGGCGCGGGACCGACATTCAGCTCGGCGGCAATGTCGATTTCCGCATTGGAGATGAGCTGAGCGACATGGAAGACGGCCCCGAAAAGGACGCCGCGATCGAGCGCATCAAGGAAGAGGTCGCCGCCGAAAAGCAGAAGGTCCTCGAGGCGGGTGGATTGTTTGTTCTCGGCACCGAGCGACACGAAAGCCGCCGGATCGACAATCAGTTGCGCGGCCGTTCGGGGCGTCAGGGCGACCCTGGCCTTTCGCGGTTTTACCTCTGCCTCGAAGATGACCTTTTGCGCATCTTCGGTCCGGACACATTGTTTGCCAAGATGATGAACTCCAATCTGGAGGACGGGGAAGCAATTGGGTCCAAGTGGCTGTCAAAGGCGATAGAGACCGCGCAGAAGAAGGTCGAAGCGCGCAATTACGATACCCGCAAGCAGGTCGTGCAGTACGACGATGTAATGAACGACCAGCGCAAGGTGATCTACGAACAGCGCTCGGAAATCATGGATTCCGAAACGGTGGACGACGTGGTGGTCGATATGCGTCGCGACACGATCAACGCGGTCGTTGCAAGCCACTGCCCGCCGGGCACCTATCCGGAACAATGGAACGTCGCTGGACTGAAGGAGAAGATCGAGGAGGTCTTCGGTCTGACGCCGCCGATTGACGACTGGCTGGAGGAAGACCAGATCGAGCCGGAAATCATCGAGGAGCGCCTGACCACCCAGACCGAGCAGATGATGGAAGAGAAGATCGCCAAGAACGATCCTTCGATCTGGCGGATGGTCGAAAAGGACATTTTGCTGCGTCAGCTAGACTTCCACTGGAAGGAGCACCTCGCAACGCTCGATGCGCTGCGGCAGGTCATCTGGATGCGCGGGATTGCGCAAAAGCAGCCGATCAACGAATACAAGCAGGAAGCATTCGGCCTGTTCGAATCGATGCTCGACACCCTGCGTGAGGAAGTGACCAAGCTTTTGTTCAAGTCGGAACTGCGGGTGGCCCCGCCGCAACCGCAATCGCTGCCCGACCTGCCCGACTTTCTAACCGGTCATATCGATCCGCTTACCGGCCTCGACAATTCGAACGACGGCGATGGATCTGCAAAGCAGGCCGCCCTGTTCGGCTCGCTGGCCGGTTCGCCGCGCGCAGCAAGCGGTGAAGGCGGCGCGCAAAAGAGCGATCCCTACGCCAACCTCGATATCAGTCGCAATGCGCCGTGCCCATGTGGCTCGGGCAACAAGTACAAGCACTGTCACGGGTCGGTCGCCGCGCGGCAATCGGCCTGATCCCGCCCGCCAAGCCCGCGCACACTGAATGCCGTTGATCGTCCCGCTCGCAGCGGCATTCTTCGTCGCTGCGCTCCTTTACGCAAGCGTAGGTTTCGGCGGGGGGTCGACCTATGCGGCGCTCCTGGCGCTAGCCGGTGTGGACTACCGCTTGCTGCCGCTGATTGCGCTCACTTGCAACATCGTGGTGGTCGCAGGTGCGAGTGTTCGGTTTGCAAAGGGCAGGGTGACGCCATGGCGCGGCGCGCTCGGCCTGACCGCGATCGCTGCCCCCGCCGCGTTTGTCGGCGGGTTGGCCCCGTTGCCAGAGGACACGTTCCTGACGCTGCTCGGCACTAGCCTTGTCCTCACCGGATTGACGATGCTTTGGCCCCTGAGCGTCGTTCCTTCGCGCGAAGACGAAGCCGTCAAGCCATCAAAGCTGGCGCGGGCCGTACCGTTTGCAGCTGCCCCGCTTGGCCTACTTGCAGGCATGGTGGGCATCGGAGGCGGTATCTTCCTTGCACCGTTTCTGCATTTCGCTCGGTGGCGCGATGCGCGTGCGATTGCGGCTACAGCGAGCTTTTTCATCCTTGTGAACTCGCTGTTTGGCCTTGCGGGCCAGCTTGTGAAAACGGGTGCAAGCGCGTTCGGCGGCGCAATGGCGCAAGGTCTGCCGCTATTGCTTGCGGTGGCGGTGGGCGGGCAGATCGGAAACCTGCTCGCTATACGAGTGCTGCCGCTGCGCTGGCTGCGCTGGTTGACCGCGCTGCTGGTCCTGATGATTGGGGTGCGCCTGCTCCTGCGCTGACAGGCGGCACACCCGCGAAACAATCAGGATGCTCTGAGCAAACGGCTGAAGAAACCGCTCTCTTGCGAGTCCATCGGCTGGATCTTTCCGTAATGGTAGCGCCTGAGCGACGGATCACGGTGAGGGCGCGGCGAGCTCCAACCATCAGGGCCGCTGCTGCGGAACGAATATTTCGACATTTCGAACTCCAAACTTGTGAGGTCCGAGGTCGTGACGTTAGGATTGCGTTAACGACAACTGGAAAATCGCGCCGTCCCCTTTCGGAACAGTAAACGCGAATACTTAACCACATCGTAAGAAATTGGCTCCCCGAGTTGGATTCGAACCAACGACCAAGTGATTAACAGTCACCTACTCTACCGCTGAGCTATCGGGGAGCAGCCCTTCCAAGCGGTATAAGGAAGAGCGTGAAAGCGCGCCTATATGAAATGGGCCGATCCTTGGCAAGGGGGAGAATATGGAGGGCGCCGCGTCCCTCGCCCTTAATCGACCGCAAATTGTTCAGCCACGATCCGTTCTTCCAGTGACTGGCCCGGATCGAACAGCAAGCGCAGCTCGGTATCGCGCGCGATCTCGAGACTGACCTCGGCGATATCGCGCACCTCTTTTTGGTCGGCGACAGCAGAAACCGGGCGCTTTCCGGGTTCGAGCACGGTCAGTTTGATTTTCATCCTGTCAGGCAGGATCGCGCCGCGCCAGCGCCGGGGGCGGAAAGGGCTGATCGGGGTAAGCGCCAGCATCTCGCTGTCGAGCGGAAGGATCGGACCGTTGGCAGAGAGGTTATACGCGGTCGAGCCAGCGGGGGTCGACACAAGAATGCCATCGCCGACCAGCTCCTCGATCCGCACCCGGCTGCCCACGGTAACCTTGATTTTGGCGGTCTGGCGAGTTTCGCGCAGCAGGGAAAGCTCGTTGATCGCGCGCAATTCCTGAGTTTTACCATCCTGCGTCACCGCCTCGATCCTGAGGGGCGCGATCAGCTTCTCTCTCGCACGCGCCAGCCGCTCCGTAATCGATGCGGCTTTGTCAAAAGGGTTCATCAGGAATCCGACCGTGCCCCGGTTCATCCCATAGGCCGGGATGATGCGCGCCTTGTCGAGCATTGCGTGAAGGGTTTGAAGCATGAAGCCATCGCCGCCCAGCACGACCACGGCATCGGCCTCCTCGATCCTGGCCCACTCGCGTTGCGACTGAAACTTCGCAAACGCGCTTTGCGCCCTTGGTGTTTCGGACGCGACGAGGGCGACTTTGCGATAGGCGATCTGCGCGTTGTCCTCACGCGGTTCGTGGTCGCCTGTATCGTTGACGGCGCGGCTCTCCATCGTGTGTCCGACCCTCTCCCTGTGGCCCGAAGCGGCCGTCGGCGAGGCACCGATCCGCACTCGCATTTCGTAGCCATGTGTGATGTTCCAATTCCGGGCGGATTGCAATC
>JAZBPE010000082.1:0-3857 GCA_036353345.1 Erythrobacter sp.
GGAAACTGGAAAATGCATGGGATGCGGGCCATGCTTTCCGAAGCACGCGCTATCGATCGCGCAGCCCAGCGTCATATGAAAGTGGAGGTTGCGATCGCGCCGCCTTACACTTTGATCCACCCCGTTCACCGGGAAGCGGAACAGATCGCGGTCGGCGCGCAGGACTGTCATCATGAAGAAGACGGCGCGCATACCGGGGACATCTCGGCTGCAATGATTGCTGATGCAGGCGCGAAGTTCGTGATCCTTGGCCATTCGGAGCGTCGGATCGAGCACGGGGAAAGCGATGCTCTGGTGAAAGCCAAGGCCGAAGCCGCGCTTGGAGCCGGCCTGCGCATCATCATGTGCTGCGGCGAGAGCGAGGAGACGCGCGATGCCGGCAATGCGAGCGCATTTGTCACAGGTCAGCTTGCAGCTTCGCTTCCCGAAGCGATCGATACAGTGTCTGAGCGCCTGACCATCGCCTATGAACCCATCTGGGCAATCGGCACGGGCAAAACGGCGAGCACGGATGATATCGTCGCGATGCACCAAGATATTCGAACGTTGCTGATCGAACGGTTCGGCGAAGAGGAGGGGAGCGAGATCCGTATTCTGTATGGTGGCTCTGTCAAACCGGAAAACGCCGCCGAGATCCTCTCCGCACCCGACGTGGGCGGCGCTCTTGTAGGCGGGGCCAGCCTGACCGCGGACAGCTTGATGAGCATCGCGCTCGCCGCGACCGAGACCGCGGAAACCTGAACGAGCCGTCCGGGCAGGACTTGCCCGGGCCGATTGCGCACCTTAAATGGCGTGTCTCTACGTTCCTGCCCCTGACGAAGTGTTGTTCATGTCCCTTTTTATCATCCTGACCATTATCCAGGCGATTATTGCCGCGGCGCTTGTCGGCGTTGTGCTCATGCAGCGTTCGGAGGGCGGGGGGCTCGGCATCGGCGGCAATCCGAGCGGCGCACTCGGTGCGCGGGGCGCGGCGGATTTCCTCACTCGCTCGACCCGCTGGCTGGGCATCGCCTTTGTCGCGCTATCGATCCTCCTGGCGGCGTTTGCAGTAAGCGAATCCCGCGTCGAAGTCAGCTCAACGCTGGACCGCGAGGTCGTAGCGCCCGGTGCCGACGATCTTCTTGGCGGTCCGGCCGGAGGCGACGCGGGGTCCGGCGACGATCTGCTCGCCGAGCCCGAAGACGGAGTGATTTCGCCGGTCCCTTCTACCGCCGATTGAAGTTTCCGCCGCGCGCAATTGTGGATGGCGCCGCTGCTCCTTGAGCAATTCGCTTGCGCCGAATCCAAGGCGGGGCTTAAGGCTCGGCTCCCATGGCGCGGTTCATTTTCATTACCGGCGGCGTGGTCTCCTCGCTTGGCAAGGGTCTGATGGCCGCCAGCTTGGCTTCGCTCCTTCAGGCGCGTGGCTACAAGGTGCGCATCCGCAAGTTCGATCCCTATCTCAACGTCGATCCGGGTACGATGAGCCCGTATCAGCATGGTGAGGTCTATGTGACCGACGACGGGGCCGAAACCGATCTCGACCTTGGCCATTACGAACGCTTCACCGGCGTGTCCGCACGCCAGAGCGACAACATCACCTCAGGACGGGTTTATCGCGACATCATCGCCAAGGAACGGCGCGGCGACTACCTCGGCGCGACCGTGCAGGTGATCCCGCATGTGACCGACGCGATCAAGGCATTCGCGCTCGCCGACAGTCAGGACCACGACTTCATCCTGTGCGAGATCGGCGGCACGGTCGGCGATATCGAATCGCTGCCCTTCATGGAGGCGATCCGCCAACTTCGTAACGAGCTTGCGCCGCATGAGACGTTGAGCGTGCATGTCACACTGGTGCCCTATATTGCAGCGGCAGGCGAGCTGAAGACCAAGCCGACGCAGCATTCGGTCCGTGAACTTGCCAGCCTTGGTATCAAGCCCGATGTGCTGCTGTGCCGCGCCGAGCATCCGATCCCGGAGGCCGAGCTGCGCAAGATTGCCAATTTCTGCAACGTGCGCCGGGAAGCAGTGATCCCCGCGCTTGATGCGCCATCGATTTATTCCGTGCCGCTGCAATATCACGCGGAAGGCCTCGATGCCGAAGTCCTGCGCGGCTTTGGCATCGTCGACGCGCCCGAGCCTGACCTTGCTGCATGGCAGGACGTCACCGACCGTTTCTTCAACCCCGAAGGCGAGGTTACGATCGGGGTGGTGGGCAAGTATGTCGGCCTGCCCGACGCCTATAAGAGCCTCAACGAAGCGCTGATCCATGGCGGGCTTGCGAACCGGGTGAAGGTCAATCTCAAATGGATCGACGCTGAAGTCTTCGAAGACGACGATGTGGGCAAGATCGTCTCGGCGCTGGAGCCGATGCACGGCATTCTCGTCCCTGGCGGATTTGGCGAACGCGGCAGCGAAGGCAAGATCGCAAGCGTGCGGTTCGCCCGGGAACGCAAGGTACCGTTCCTGGGCATTTGCCTGGGCATGCAGATGGCGTGCATCGAAAGCGCGCGGGCGGCCGGTATTGCAGCGGCGGGTTCCACCGAATTCGGCCAGACGGGCGAGCCGGTCGTCGGTATCATCTCCGAATGGATGAGCGAGGAAGGACTGCAACAACGCGAAGAGGGCGGGGACCTTGGCGGGACCATGCGGCTTGGCGCGTATGAGGCAAAGCTTGCGGGAAACAGCCACACAGCACGGCTCTATGGTGGGGCAACCACGATCAGCGAGCGGCACAGGCATCGCTACGAAGTTAACAGCGCCTATATCGCGCCGCTTGAGGCGCAGGGCCTCATCTTTGCTGGCATGTCACCCGACGGCCTGCTTCCCGAAATCGTCGAGCGGCCGGACCATCCATGGTTCATCGGCGTGCAGTTCCATCCGGAGCTGAAGTCGCGGCCCTTCGACCCCCATCCGCTGTTCGCCGGCTTTGTAGCCGCAGCGCTGGAGCAGTCGCGCCTCGTCTGAGCACTTCGTTTGGCAGCCAATTTGAGCGGCTTGTGCCGAAACTGTATCTTTCTGGCACGCATTAGATTGCGCCATCGTTAGTTCACTAACAATCGCCAGGGACTTTTCAAAACATTCAATTTAATCTTGCGCAACGCCTTATGCACGCATAACAAACCGACCTACAGGTTTTCATAAGGGTGCCCCTGAGCGGATCCGATATGGATTTTGCAGGCACTCGGTTTTGAACTGCAGCGCGCGAGTTCGACTGTTTGAATAGTGCAGCTGCACCCAAGCTCGCAACGGAGTTGGCCGTCTTCTGCGACCCGGATGGTCAAGCCCGATCGAGGCGGTCTCGAACCGCGGGGGTGGGTCCGGATAGGCCCGCCCCTCTTCGATTCTGACATAGATAAAGTCGCAGGTATTTTGGAAAGGGCGGGAACAAACGTCCCCGCCCTTGATAGATAGCCTATCAGGCGGCGTGCGCGGTCTTGTCGTTCGCGTCGTCAGCCAAATCAGGCACGGCTGTCAGCGTTGATCCGCTGCCAACCGCAATCTTCTTGGGACGCATCGCCTCGGGCACTTCGCGCACGAGGTCGATAACGAGAAGCCCATCGGCTAGGTCGGCATTCTCGACCCGGACATAATCGGCCAGCTCAAACCTACGCTCGAACCCGCGATTGGCGATGCCGACATGCAGGAGCTCTGAGCCGTCCGCGCCTTCATCCTCGCGCTTGCGACCTTGTACCACCAGCAGGTTTGCCTGCGCGGTGATCTCGATATCGCCAGGACGGAAGCCCGCGACCGCAAGGGTGATGCGATAATCATCCTCGCCACGCCGAGCGATGTTGAAAGGGGGATAATTGTCGCCGGAGCTGGAGCGCGCCTGATTTTCGAGCAGGTCGAACAGGCGGTCAAAGCCAACGGTA
>JAZBPE010000083.1:0-18890 GCA_036353345.1 Erythrobacter sp.
ACCGGGATTTTCCGTGCGGGTATCGGCATCAGCGTAGCGCCATGGGGCGAACAGGCCGTCCGCCAACCCATCGCGGCCGGTGGAGCGCATTTCGCGGCTCGGGATGATCGTGTCGGTATCGACGTTGTCGATCACGAGGGGCGCCGCACGCGCGGTGAGGGGGGATGGAAATGCGCTCATGCCGCCTCTCCCGTGTCCTCGCGCCAATAGCTGCGCGGATCGGCGATAGCGCCTGCAATGGCGCTCGCCGCGACCGTTTCGGGCGAAGCAATATGCGTGCGGATGCCCGGACCCTGCCGTCCTTCGAAATTGCGGTTGGTGCTGGAGATGACGCGGCTGCCTTCGGGAAAGCCTTCGCCGCCCGCATAGAAGCATAGCGAGCACCCGCTCATCCGCCATTCGAACCCGGCCGCTGCGAAAATTGCATCGAGCCCTTCGGCTTCGGCCTGCCGTTTTACTGCGAGCGAACCGGGGACCACCAGCGCCTTGCGGATCGAGGGCGCAATGCGCTTGCCCTTCAACACGTGTGCAGCGCGGCGCAGGTCAGAAATGCGCGCATTGGTGCAACTCCCGATAAAGGCTGCATTGATAGGCGTTCCGGCCACCATGTCTCCTGGCGCTAGACCGATATAGTCATGGGCGCGCTCCGGGCCTTTCGGCACTGCGTCATCGATCGCGACCGTGTGCTCGGGGCTGGTTCCCCAGCTGACCATCGGTGCGATTGCCGCCGCATCCATTACAATCTCGCGGTCGAAGCGCGCGTCCGGGTCCGAGCGCAACGTCGCCCAATGCGGATCGTCGAAGTTCCGCGGAGCATAAGGCCGCCCGGCGAGATAGGCGAAGGTCGTCGCATCGGGCGCGACAAGGCCGGTCATCGCGCTGAACTCGGTCGCCATGTTGCACAAGGTCATCCGCCCCTCCATGTCGAGCGTGCGCACCGCTTCGCCAGCGAATTCAACCACATGGCCCGCGCCGCCGCCCGTGCTATGCGCTGCTATCAGTGCCAGCACCATGTCTTTGGGCGTGACCCCGGGCGCAAGCTTTCCCTCGAACGACACGCGCATGGTCCGGGGCTTTTCGAGCCGCAGCGTGCCGGTGACCATGGCGTGCTCCGCCTCGCTCGATCCGATCCCCCAGGCGAGCGCTCCGAAAGCGCCTTGGGTGCAGGTATGGCTGTCGGGCGCAACGAGCGTACAGCCGGGCAGGACGATGCCCTGCTCTGGCGAGATGACATGGACGATGCCCTGATCGCGGTCGTTGACGTCGAACAGGGTAATCCCGGCAGCTTTGCAGGCGGCGCGCGTCTCGGTAATGAAGCTTTCGCCGCCGGGCATCAGCGTGCCATCGCCGCGGCCGGGGCGGGTATCGACGATGTGGTCCATAACCGCAAATACGCGTGAGGGATCGCGGACGGCCCGGCCCGTCTCGGCCATGCGGGCGAGCGCGGCGGCGCCGGTGCGTTCATGCAGGAACACGCGGTCGATGGCGATCAGCTGCGATCCACCGGCGGTCTGCGCGACCGCGTGGATATCCCAGATCGTCTCGAACAGCGTCTTTGGCATGGCTCTTTTCCGGTCAGGCCTCCAGTGTCATTCCCGCATCGATCGCGCGCCAGTCCTTCGTCACGAAAGTTTCCTGGATCGCCGTGCGAGTTTCGAGCGCGCCATCGCGGATCCAGTGCCATGTCCGGCAGCGATCCTGCCCATCATCGGAGATCTGGATCTGCTCGTAAAGATAGAGCGAAGGATCGCCAGTGCGCTGCCAGTAGAGCATCATGGTGCGATTGAATTCGTCAAGCGGCACTTCGGCAGCCCAGCCCTGGATCAGGTCATTGTCCCACCAAATGCGCCCGTCGCGATAGGTTGCGGGAAATTCGCGCACCTCCTTTTTCCCGTCGGGCCAGGTGTAATGGTTGGTCTGGTGGTAGGGCACTTCGTCCTCTCCGGTCATCCGGCAAATGAGGCGGCTGGCGTGCTCGTCAATCTGCTCGTTCTTCGCGTTGAAATAGGTGTAGGTCCCGTCCCAAACGCCTTCATGGCGAGCAAGAAGCGGCATGTTTTCGCAAAACTCGGCAAAGGTCGTCACTCAACTCTCTCCTGTGCGTTGAAGTAGGAAGTCGTGCCAGCGCCGCGCAGCGCTACCGGCGCGGATGCGAGCTTTGGCACGGGCATGAAGGGCGTCGGGTTCGAGCGCAGCGGGATTGAGCGCGATGGCGTATGCCGCCGAGGCTTCGTACCACGGCGCGAAGAACGCCTCCGCCCGTGCGACCGCGAAGGCGCGCTGAAGGTACTGGCCAAAGCGGTCGGGCGACATGTCAGGATAAAGGCGTTCGGGATCGCCATCGGGCACGGTGGGCCAGTTCTTCGTCTGAGTGCCAAGCAAAGTCGCGGCGGCCTCGATCGTAGCCCCTATGTTTTTGAATGCGTCCGATGCGCCGTGCCCCGGTACGTCGATCGCAACTTCGCCCGCGCGGGGCGCGGCCATTTCGCCTGCTGGCCCGTGCAGGATAAGGACCCCGCCGCGCTCGCCCCTCCAGTGGATCAGCCCGCCTTCGAGCGCGAGCCAGCCTTCTGCACTGTCTTGGGCAAGTGGCGGGCAGGGTGCATCGCCTGCATGCCCTTTGAGAAACACGAGGCTTTCGTCCTGATGCTCTTCGGGGCTTGCGACCTTGCGCGCGCTCCAGCCTGCAGGCATCTTGCCCAGCCGATCGATATGGTCTTGCAGCGGATCGCCGTCATAGGCGGTGATAAGACACGGGGGCACATCTGCGACGACCGCGGGAATGTCGCGCGGAGCGCGCAGCACGGCACCGTAGCCTGCACGGTAGGCGTTGCCTGCATCGAGCATCTCGGACACTGCCTGCGCCACCCGTTCGACATCGGCATGGGCGACCGATAACCGCGCTTCCTCGCGCATGTCGAACCAGGGGAACACCCAGCTTTGCTCTAGCATGCGATGCCACAGCCAGGTGAGGTGCTCGCCATAGGCGCTGGGGTGCCATTGCGGCAGGTAGCGCTCTCCGAAGAGGCGCATCTCGTCAGGCGTCCAGATCGCATAGCCACCAATCGCCAGCGCACGAAATCGCTGCGGCTGCCGCTTGAGAGCCGTGACGAGGATTATGCCGCCCGAATGAAAGCCATATGCCGCACACCGGCCGACGCCGAGCGCATCCAGAAAGTCGCACAGCCCATCAGCAAACTCGTCGATATCCGGTTCACCCGCCAGCGGATCAGCCAAAGGATCGGACAGTCCGAAGCCGGGCGTATCGGGCGCGATGCATGTGAAATGCTCACCCCATGCGCGCATCAACGCTTCGTATTCGGCTGAGGAGCGCGGGCTTTGATGCACCATCAGCAGCGGCGGCCCGTCGCCGCAAAGGCGATAGTGGACGCGCCGCGAGTTTTCCGATTTGCTCGCGGGAACGCTCAACACATGGCGCGTAATGCGCGGGCTGGTGACGCGCTTGCGTGCGGTCAAAGGGCGGTTTGGCTGCTCCAAAAATTTGTCCGGACAATTTCGCTCGACATGCGTTTACGCCGCTTTATTGTGGCTTGTCAAAGCGCGAGATGAAGAGGGGCATATGACCGCAATGATCGGAACCGGGATGGTTGTGGATGGCCGCACCGCACGCCAGATATTCGAAGAGGTGATGGCCAGTCCCACGCGCAGGAAGTTCGGGTTTGGCGAAAGGCTTGCCATCGTGAATGTCGATCTGCAACAGGCCTATACCCGCACGGATCTGTTCAAGACCGCTTATGAAACCGATCCGGCGCAGATCGACTATATCAACCAGATCAGCTCTCTGGCGCGCAGCAAAGGCATGCCGGTGGTCTGGAGCCGCGTCGCCTACAAGGAGGATGCGGGCGATGCGGGTGTCTGGGGCACGCGCACCGATACCGAGGACAGTCTGCAGAACATCAAATATGGCTCCGAACGGCACGCATTCGATCCGCGCTGCGACATCGGCGAGAACGACTTGCAATTCACCAAGCGCATGCCGAGCGTGTTCTTCGAAACCCCGCTGGCGAGCTATCTGACCTTTCACCGGGTCGATACCGTGGTCGTCACCGGCGGCAGTACATCAGGCTGCGTGCGCGCGACGGCGGTGGACGCGCTGTCTCACGGCTATCGCGCGATCGTCCCGATCGAAACCTGCGCCGACAAGCACGAAAGCTTCCATTTCGCCAACCTCACCGACCTTCAGCTTAAATACGCCGATGTCGAGCCGGTTCAGACGGTGATTGACTGGCTGGAGGCACGCTGAGCGATGCGGGACGGTGCGCCGGATCCGGGCCTTTACGACTATCATGCCTATTCCAAGCGCAAGGGGATCCGATGGCCGGGCGGGAAGCCGGTCGCCGTATGGGTCGCGCCCAATCTCGAATATTACGAGATCGACCCGCCGATTCATCCCAGGCGCAAACCCTGGCCCCATCCCGCACCCAGCGTGATCGGCTATGCGCACCGCGACCATTCCAACCGGGTGAGCCACTGGCGCATGGCCGAGGTGATGACCCGCCATGGCTTCCCAGGCTCCGTCAGCCTCTCCGTCGCGCTGTGTCAGCACCACCCCGAAGTGGTCGCCGATGCGAACAGCCGCGGCTGGGAATTCTTCAGCCACGGCATCTACAACACGCGCTATTCGTACGACATGAGTGAGGCGCAGGAACGCGCGATTATCGAAGATTCGATCCACACCGTAGAGGCCGCGACCGGCCAGCGCATTCGCGGCTGGCTCGCCCCGGCGCTGACGCACACGCCGCGCACACTGGATTTGATTGCGGAATACGGGCTCGACTACACTTGCGACCTCTATCACGACGATCAGGTGCAAGAGGTGAAGGTCACATCCGGGCGCCTGGCCTCGATCCCCTACAGCCTTGAGGTCAACGACCATTACGGCTTCTTTGTCTATAATATGAGCGGCCGGGAATACGCTGATACCTTGGTGCGCCAGTTCGAACGGCTGGCGCGAGAGGGCGAGCAATCGGGCACGGTCATGTGCATCCCGCTGCACGCCTATCTGATCGGTCAGCCGCACCGGATCGGCCCGTTTGAAGAGGCGCTGGAGCACATTGCAAACGATGGCCGCGCTTGGATCGCGCGAGCAGGCGAGATCGTGGATGCCTGGAGGGCGCAGACGCCATGAGCACTTTGCCCGAAAGCTACACCCACTATCCCGCGCGCGGCGAGGGCTATGATCACGATCTTTACGCCTGGTCGAACATGCATGAACGCGCGCCTGTCACCTGGCCGCAAGGGTCGGTCGCGGTGTGGCTGTGCGTAAGCCTTGAATGGTTTCCGATCACGCCCAAGGGCCCCTTCAAGGCGCCCGGCCACATGGTCACGCCTTACCCCGATTATCGCCACTACACCGCCCGCGATTATGGCAACCGCGTGGGTGTATGGCGGATGCTCGATGCGCTTGCGCAAGCGGGGGTGAAGGCCAGCTTCGCTACCAATGCTGCCATTGCCGAGCGCTATCCCGAGCTCATCGAAGCGGTGCTGGCGGGCGGGCACGAGATCATCGCCCATTCCACCGATATGAACGGTACGATCGATGCAACGCTGGGCAAGGAGGCCGAGCGCGCGCTTATCCGTGATGCGATCGCACGACTTGAACAGGCGACGGGCGAGCGTGTAAAAGGATGGCTCTCGATCGCGCGCCAGCAGAGCTTTCACACGCTCGATATCCTCAAGGCTGAGGGCGTTCGATATTGCTGCGACTGGGTGAATGACGAGCTGCCGTACCGGTTCACGAACGGTATCGTGAACTGTCCGCTCAATCATGAGCTTTCGGATCGCCAGATCATCGCCGTTCAGCAGAAAAGCGCCGCTAGCTGGGGCGAGAGTATGCGCGATGCGTTTGACTGGCTGGTGCACGAAGCGGGCGATAAGAATGCGGGGCGGATGCTGCCGATCCACCTGACGCCCTATATCATGGGCTTGCCTTACCGGATCGGCGCGCTGGAGGAATTGCTCGGCGATCTTGCGGCGCGCGAGGAGGCATGGTTCGCACGGGGCTGCGATATCGTCGAAGCGTGGGAGGCACAGCAATGAAGGCGCGCAACCCGCGCACAGGCGAACAGGATTACGAATTCGCCGCCAGCACGCGCGACGAGGTCGCAGCCGAGGCGGCGCGACTGCGCGCCATGCAGAGCGATTGGGAAGCGCGCGAGGCCGAAGGGCGTGCGGCAATCCTGTTGCGCTTTGCCGATGTAATCGAATCCGCATCCGGCGATATCGTCGCCGCGCTCAGCGCTGATACCGCGCGCGGCACGGTGTCGGAGATCGAGGTGCAGGGGTTCATCGCCAATATCCGCCGTTGGGCTGCGCGCGGGCCGAAGCTGTTCGCCGAGCTGTCTCGCGGTCTGACCGCGTCGAGCGTGCCGGGAATCGAAATCACGACCCACTATTCGGCCTATCCGTTGCTGGGCGTTATCGCGCCGTGGAACTTCCCGGTCATACTCTCCCATATCGACGCTGTGCCCGCGCTCATGGGGGGGTGCGCTGCATTGGTGAAACCGTCCGAGGTTACCCCACGCTTCGTCGAGCCGATGCGCGCGGTGCTGGCGGCGGTGCCCGAACTGCCGCTCACTTACGTGATGGGCGGTGCGGAGGTGGGCGCCGCGCTGATCGAGAATGTGGACTATGTCTGCTTCACCGGCTCTACCGCGACGGGGCACAAGGTCGCCGAGGCGGCAGCGCGCCGCCTGATTCCCGCCAACCTCGAACTCGGCGGTAAGGACCCCATGATCGTCACCGCCAGCGCGGACCCGGAATGGGCGGCAAGGATCGCCCTGCGCGCCAGTATCGTCGCGACCGGGCAGGCCTGCCAGTCGATCGAGCGGGTCTATGTTGCGCGCGAGATTGCCGAGCCGTTCATGGCCGCGCTGGTGGCCGAGGCGGAGCGGATCGAACTTACCTATCCCGACCCGGCGCAGGGTCATCTCGGGCCCTTCATTTTCGCCGGGCAGGCAGAGAAGGTGCAGGCGCAGATCGACGATGCGCGCTCGAAAGGCGCTCGCGTGCTTACCGGCGGAAAGGTCGAATATCTGGGTGGAGGCGCTTACCTGAAACCCACGGTGCTTACCGAGGTCGCGCCCGATATGGCAGTAACGCGCGACGAGACGTTCGGTCCGGTCGTCCCTGTCACGATCTACGACGATCTCGAAACCGCCATTGGCCAGGCGAACGACACGCTATACGGCCTCTCTGCCGCAGTGCTCGCCGGATCGCTGGACGAAGCGGCGCTGGTGGGTGAGCGGCTCGAGGCGGGGGCGATCTCTCTTCAGGACGGGGCGCTCACCAGCATGGTTGGCGATGCGACCAATACATCTCGCAAACTTTCCGGGTTGGGGCCAAGCCGCATGGGCGATAGCGGAATGCTGCGCTTCCTGCGCGAGAAGGCGCTGATCCGCCAGACCGGCCAGCCGCTGCCGATCGATGCCTATGCGGAAAGGAAGTCCTGATGGGCAACCGCGCGCAATTACAGGCGGTGATGCCCGCCATGCTTTACCACGAAGGCTGGTGGGACGGCTGGTATCGCCACTTCGATCTGCAAGGATTGGTGATCGATGCGCACCGAGTGAAGACCCATTGCGAATTTCCCGAACGCGGCCATTGGGACTATATCCAGCACAACTGGTTGAGCTGGGGTGACGGGCGCGAGGCGCAATACGAATTCGGCGGTCGGCTCGACGGCGAGCGGCTGGTCTGGGATACTGACCGGTTCTCCGGCTATTGCTGGCAGACATGCGAGAACACGTTGATGCTCAAGCTTGATCGGCTGGATGAACCCGGCGCCTATTATATCGAGATGATTACCATCGCCCCCGACGGGAACAGCCGCGCGCGCACCTGGCAATGGTTCAGGAACGCGCGCCCGTGGAAGCGCACCTTGTGCGATGAACGAAGGATTGAAGCACCATGATCGACATGCTGGTTGCAATTTTGCTCGCTGGCCAAGGCTCATCCGGGACCGCTTCGCCGCTCGCTCCGCCCCCTACTCTGCGCTGCGACAGTCCGGTCTACATGGTGATCGAAGGTCCAACGCTCGATCGCGCTCGGATGATGGCCTACGGACAAGCGATCGCGCAAAGCGGCCTTTTTGAGAAGCTGGGCGGCTATTACGTCACAATCCCGCGCCCGCTTGAAGTTTTCGAAGGCGAGCTTCCGCCCGGCTACGCCAATCTTACCGTACGCTTTCCTTGCATCAAAAATGCGCGCGCGTTCTGGAACAGCCGGGTTTACCAGGAAGAGATAATAAAGCTGCGCCAGAACCCGAGCGCGGGCGATTACACCGTGAGTGTCTATGCCGAAGCGCCCATGCGCGCCGATATGGCCGACCACGTGGGCAATAATAGCTTCACGCACGATTTCTCCGATCCCGATGTGCCGCAGGTCGATCCGCCGGTGGTCGGTCCGAATGCTGTGGACGGTGCATTGTGAAAGCGTGGGAGATCGGCGCGCGCGGCGGACCGCAAAGCCTGCGGATGGTCGAGCGATCTGACCCGGTCGCCGGACCGGGCGAGGTGGTAGTGCGCGTCATTGCCGCCGGGCTCAATTATCGCGACCTGATGATTGTGCGCGGCCATTACGGCACCGACCTGCCTGAAAGCCGCATACCGCTGACCGATGGCGTCGGCATCATCGAGGCGCTGGGCGAAGGCGTCGAAGGCTTTGCCGAGGGTGACCGGGTGGTCGCCGCCCATTTCGTCGATTGGGATCCGGCCAGCGGTTTTGGCTATCACATCTTCGCACGTGATATCGGGGTGAGCATGGATGGCTGGCTTGCCGAAAGGATCGTCCTGCCCGCAAAGGCCGCCATGAAACTGCCGGACACAGTCGGGGAGGAGACCGCCGCGACGCTGGCAGTGGCCGCAAGCACAGTCTGGCACGCCATGGTCGAGTTTGGCGCGGGCGGGGCTAGCGATCTGTCGGGCAAGCTGGTTCTTGCGCAAGGAACAGGCGGCGTTGCGATCTTCGCGCTGCAATTGGCAAAGTCTTTGGGCGCTAAGGTCGCGATCACTTCGTCAAGCGAGGAGAAGCTAGCGAGAGTGCGCGAAATGGGCGCGGACTTCACTGTCAATTACCGCGAGCGGCCCGATTGGGGCACCGCCCTTATCGAGGCGACCGGCGGGCGCGGCGCAAATATTGTTGTCGACACGATCGGCTTTGGCGACTTTGCGCAGACCCTCGCGGCTACCGCGCTCGAAGGGCGGATCGGAACGGTCGGAGCGCTATCGGGTTCGCCGCAGGACACAGCCGGTTTCGTGCAAGGCCCGATCCTTGGCAAGAACATCACGATCAAGGGCATAACCAGCGGCCATCGCGGTATGCTAGAGAGAGCTTTGGAAGTGATCGCTGTCAAAGGCATCGTCACGCCGATTGACCGCACCTTCGCCTTCGACGACGCGCGCGCGGCTTACGAACACCTCGAAAGCGGAGCGCATCTGGGCAAGATCATGGTGCAGCTGAGCGCCTAGCGCGTCAGTTGGGTCAGCTCGTAGCGGTTCATCATGTAGCCGTCGATCGAGCCATAGACGAGCACGGCATCATCGTCGGCTGTCACCCACATATCAAAATCGGGGTGCCGTGTGCCGCCCATACCCTGCTCGCTGTCGTCGACATACCGGTAATGGCGGCAGGCAAAGGTGCCCGCTTCAACCGTTTTATGCTCGTCGCCCACATATTCCATCACCATTTCTAGATAGGCGATCTGCGGCGGGGTAGCGCCGCGATGGTCGGGGGAGGGCAGGTAGAATTTGAGCCGGCGTTTGTGCGGTCCCCGGCTCACATCCATCAGCCGCGTCGTAAAGCCATCGCCCACGACCGGGTGAGAGCCGAACGCATCGAATTCGTCAGCCTCCTGGCTTTCCGAATTGCGACCGATATTCGGCCCATGGCTTTCGCACAGAATCCGGTTGGCATCGGCTTCATAGGCCATCCATCCCGAGCCGAGGAATTGATCGCCCAGCGTCAGGTGAACCAGCAGGTTTCGCGGGCGCCGATCTGGTCCGATATGATAGGTGATGTTGCGCAGGACGGTCGGCTTGGGCTCCTCGATCTCGCACCGCGCGCTCATGATGACCGAGCCGTCCTTGTGGTGCGAAAAATTGAACCATTCGCGCCCACGCTCTTCGCCTTCGCAGCCCGGCTTCATTGAGGAATAGCGGATGGCCCCTGTGACATTGCGATGCTCCATCAGATGATGCCAGCTTTCGAAAGGCGCTCGATCACTTTGGCTTGCGTGCGCTTGAAATGGTCGCGGTCGGGTATTGCGGGCTTGCCGTCTCGCATCATGCTATCGGCTCCGCGAAACGGCTCGGCCGCCGCTGCATAGGCTTCGGCGAAAAGCGACGGAAGCTGGCGTGCGAGATAGTTGGTCATTGCCGGCGTGCGGCGCGCCTCGCGCAAGGGCGCAAGATCGATGGCAGCGAAGGCGGTGAAGGTCTCCCCATCGCCCGATTGCGCGATCACCCGGCCCTTCCAGTCGACCACCTGGCTGTTCCCGTCCGCGCTGGCGAGCGGCATCGCCGTTCCCGCGATCCCCGCGGTGTTGGCGGAAACGACATAGGCAAGGTTTTCAAAAGCGCGCGCCTGTTTGGCGATATCCTTGTTGGTGGCCATGGGCGAGCCGACTTCGCTGGAGGAATGGCAGAACACCTCCGCTCCGCGCAGAGCCAGGGCGCGGGCGATCTCCGGGTAGAGGATCTCTTCGGACGCGACGGCTGCGAGGTTGCCGATCTCGGTACGTGCAACCGGGAAGACGCCTTCAAGGCCATACTTGTCGAGATAAGCCTCCCACACATCATGCGGGCTTGGCGCGAACATCGAAAGCAAACGGCGATAGCGCAGCACGACTTCACCCGAAGGCCCGACGATGAAGGAGGTCTGAAAATAGAAGTCGTCGAACGCGCTGTCGGTTTCATAGGCATTGCCCGCGATAAACATGCCCAATCTTTGGGCAAGCTGCCCCAGCGCCTCGTATTCCGGACCCTCCTCGGCAAAGCCCACGCGCGCGGCGAAGTCAGGAATGGCGATCCGGCCGGGATAGGAGGTGAACAGATATTCGGGCAGTACCACCAGTTTGACCGGCCGCCCGGAATATTGCGCGACGAAGATCGAGGAGGTACGGATTTGCCCTTCGATCGCGGCGATATGTGCGAGGATAGCTGCGCGCGCGGCAGCGGTGTCGGGAAGCTGCTCAAGCGAGCGCGCGGTGAGCTGCATGGCCATCGCCGAATAGGTTGCAGTGTCGGTCACATCGTCTCTCTGTTTTGCTGCGAGCGGAGCACCGGCGGCCATTCCTGCACCCATTCCCGCAGCAATCGCCCGCCTTCGATCAAGCTCTAGCGCCATGCCCCGATATGGCTACAGGCCAAGCGAGCCCGGGTTCATCAGCCCTTGCGGGTCAAGTTCCTGCTTGGCGGCTTGTAGCAGCGCATTGGCGCGTGGATGCAGGCTGTCGCGATAGCGATAGGTTCGCCCGATCTGGAAATGCACCGCATCGTGCTCGTGAAAGATATCGACGATCCGGCGCTTGAGCGTCTGGGTCAGCGCCCATGCGGATTCGTTCTTCGCGTGGCGCGGCAGCTTCTTCAGATGCGCCTTTTCGATCGTATCCTCGATCACCGGATTGCGCGCGTCCGGCCAATAAAGACACGGCTCGATCACCATGCCCGCGCCGCCCACCGCTGCGATCAGCGTACCGTAATGGACGCCCAGGTGGTCCATTTCGTTCGCATGTTCGGCAAACAGGTCCGTGAAGGCCTCGAAGCAAGCAGCGGAATGCCCGTGCGAGACCAGCCCGTGGATCGGTGCCCAGCGCTCCCCTTCGGGACCAAGGATCGAGTTGAGCGGTCCGAAGGGGTTAGCGCGGATAATCTTGGGGATCGTGTTTTCGACTTCGCGTCCGCCACGCATGTGGACGATCTCGCGCGCGATGCCGATATCGGCGTCGGCAGCGGCTTGGATGCGTCCTTCCGCGAGCACGTGAAGTGAGAAATTCGCGTCCTTCAGGAAGTCGCGTCCCGCTGCAACGACTTTGGCCCCCTCCTTGATCGCTTTCAGAACGCCGCCTTGTTTCTTCATCATCCCGACGAGCTGCCGGGCGTCGCTGGACAGGCTGTCGCGCTTCATGCGGATAGCGTTCAGATAGGGGTCGAAGCCAAAGCATTCGGTGGCGATGGCGCGCCGTTCGATCTCGCTCGCAGCGGCGAACCAGCCATCCGCATCGTCGAAAGCAAAGCTCGCATAGCCGTGAAAGTCCGCCTCGTGCACGAGGCGCAAGGTCACGCTCGCCTTGATGCCGAGCGCGCCTGTGTCGCCCAGGAACAGGCCGGTGAGGTCGGGGCCATAGGGCCGCGCGTGTTTCTTGCCGGTGTGCATCAGCGTCCCGTCCGCCAGGACCACTTCGAGAGCGGTGCAGCTTTGCGAGGCCGTGCCGTGGCGACCGGTGCCCCAGAAAATGCCGTTCTGGCTCATTCCGCCGCCAATCGTTGCCTTCAGGCCTGACAGCGTACCCCACATCGGGGTGCGCAGATTGTGGTGGGCGAGGCGTTCTTTCAACGCTGCCCAGGTGCAACCGGCCTCAACCGTGACGGTCATCGAGACATCGTCAACTGCGATCACGCGATCCATCCGGGCAAGGTCGAACAGTACCGCGCCCGCCCGGCTCTGTGTGTAGCCGCCAGTGTAGCTCATGCCCCCGCCGCGTGGTGCGACGGGGTGCCCGGCACGCGTGGCGACCCTGACGGCGGCGGCGAGCTCATGCTTGTCCGCAGGGCGCACGATCGCGGCAAGGTCGGCGCCGCGATCATAGATGTCGTGCGCATAGAATTCGAGCGCGTCGGCATCGTCGAGCACTTCGGCGCCGGTCGCGCGCAGGCTTTCGGTCAGCGTGGTCTTGGCGAGCGTAGCCATTACGCGAACGCTTCCTCGGGCCTTGCAGAATCCGGTTCGGACGCTGGAAACCCGTCGGGGTAGCGGCCGAGGAAAAGCAGCAAGGCTCCGCCAATCACATAGAGGAAGATCGCGACCGTCAGGATCGGGTCATAGCTGCCGTACGTATCCCTCACCAAGGCATAGACCACCGGCGAAGCCGCGCTGGCGAGGCCGAAGGGCATGTAGAGCATCCCGTAGATCTTGCCGTAATGCAGCATCCCGAAATAGCGGCTGGCAAGATAGGCGATGAGATCGCTTTCGGCCCCTGCGGCAAAGCCCAGCAGAAAACCCCCGATGGCGACTGGCAGGAATGCCGTATCCGTCCCCAGCAAAAGATAGCTCGATATCGCCGGGAGGCACAGCAGCGGAAATGCGACAAAGCCGGCCCAGAACCGGTCGAGCAGCAATCCGGTGATGATGCGTCCCGACAGGATACCGACGCCGAGGATCGTCATCACATTGGCCGCATCGCCGGGCGCAATCGAATGGTCGCCGAGGATCGGCACCATGTTGATGAACGCGCCTCCAAAAGCGAACGCGATCAGCAAGATCGAAAGCCAGATCAGCCAGAAGCGATAATCGGACAGCGCCTCTCCCAGCGTGACGCCGGTGAGCGTGCCACCGGACGCCGCGCCTTCCTGCGGGCTTTCTTCGGGCCGCGGCTCGCGAAAGAACAGGAAGCCGAGCGGCAGCGCGACGAACAAGGGCAGTGCCGCGACGATGACAAACATCGCACGCCAGCCGTAATTGCCGATGGCCCATTCCGCGATCTGAGGGACGATGATGGCGGCAACGCTCGTGCCCATAAGCAGAATGCCGAGCGCCAGCCCCTTCGCCTTGAAGAACCACATGTTGATGGCACGGCTCCACGTCACCGGAGTCGAACCGATGCCAACGAGGCCAATCAGCATCCAGAGCCCGTAATAGATGTAGAGGGTGGAGGCGGCGTTGCTCGACGGGGTCAAGCTGACGGCGGCGAAGGCGAGACCGAAGGCGGCGAGCGAGAGCAGCGCAACGCGGCGGACGCCAAAGCGATCCGCCATCCATCCGAAGGCTGGCGCGAGGAGCGAGGCGATAACGCCGAAGATCGTGATCGGTAAGACGATCTGCGTGCGGCTCCAACCGAACTCGTTCATCAACGGCTCGATCGTGAAGCCGATGACGTTGAAGGGAATGGGCGAGGCGCCAAACGCCACACCGAGCAGGGACACGACAAGCACTTTCCAGCCCAGCGAGAACTCCCCTTTGCCTGAACGCGTGGTCGCTTTAATCGCTGTCACCGTAGAACTCCGTCAGATTGCCATCGGGATCGCGCACTGCGAAAATATCGACCATGCCGATCCCCGGAATGGCAACTTCGCGCGCTTCGTGCACGAGTGCAACGCCCTTGCGGTCGAGGAATGCGCGATAGGCAGCGAGGTCGCGTACCGGATAGCGGACCGAGATGATGCCCAGGTTGGGAAGCGCGGCGCGCTCCGAATAGTCATGACCGGTAAAGCCGGTAATCTGCATGACCTCGACGCGCCCCGTCTCGCCCGGCAAGGCTGGCTGCAAGGCGGCAGCGGCGCGCACCGTTGCGGGCGTCAGGTTGTAGGGGATCGAGAAGTTGGAGAAAGCGGGCTCTTCGGGTTCGCTCGTGCTGTCGAACAGGAGATCAAAACCGAGCTGCTCGGCGTAGAAGTCGCGGGCGGTCGCCCGGTCGCGCACCATGCGCATGGCGTTGAAGCCCTGGCTGATGCGGCCGAGCGGGAAGGCGGTGAAATCAGGGGTGATGCGTTCGTAAGCGGCGATGTGGATCCCGTGCGGCCCGGTCAACACGACATTGCGCAGGTCCGAGGCACCGAACTGGAAGCGGATTGGCGGACTTTCGGCCCACCAGCCAAGCGCCAGCGCCTGCTGGTAGAGGGCAGGGACATCGTTGCTTCTCACCATGATCGAATAGATGCCACCTGTATCCCAGGCACGCGCGGCGGGGCGGACCGGCTGCTGATCGATGCCTTCAAGACTAATGAAGCGGATGCATCCCGTCTCGGCCAGCGGCGCGCACCATCGTTCGAAAGAACCGCTGACTTCGGGAGGCAGCGCCCAGTAATCGAGTTGCTGGCGCGCCAACTCTCCAGACTGAAGCAATCGCCATCCGCCCGCTTGCCGGAACAGCCGGGTCGCGGGTTCGAACTCGGCAACCGAGACCACCGCCTCGGTCCACGGTTCCACACCCACCGCACGCGCTTCCTGAGCTTGCGCGGCAGGAGCATAAGCCAGCATGACGCTTCCAAGCGCCCGTATGAGGATCGCAGGCACCAAGCGACGCCAGTACCGCAAGCCAGCACTCATGTCAGTCGAAGGTGACGCCGACATCGATCCCGAAAGTGAGTGGGGGCGCGGCGAAGACCTGGTTTTGCCTCGTTGGCGCATTGAAGGTGTTGGCGCGGAAATATTCTCGATCAGTCAGGTTCTTGCCCCACAAAGTCACCCGCCAGCGATCCGCGCGATAGCCGACGCGCGCATCGAGTCTGAGTCCGGGCTGCTGCTCGGTTCCCGGCACGTTCGCGACCAGTCCGAACGTATCATCCTCCCACGCCGCATCACCGCCGAAGAAGATATCGCCCGGTCCCACGGGGACCTCGTAGATAAAACCAAGCAGCGCCTTGAATTCAGGTGCATTCTTGAGCTCGAGACCAAGCGCGCAATCGATCACCTGCGCTTGGAAATCAGGCGTCCCGCCTTCGGCTGTCACATCAGTGCAAGCGGGGCCAGCAACCATGTTGGTGCTGTTTGAAAGCAGTCCGGCCTGATCGAAATTCAGCGATTGGTACTCGGCATCGAGGAAGCTGGCATTGCCGTAGATAATCAGCCCATCGACCGGTTCGATGCTGCCTTCGATTTCCGCGCCCTGAATGCGCGCTTCACCCGCATTGATCCGGGTAAAGGCGCCGCTTGGCAACGTGCCGCTGATCTGCAGGTCCTGATAATCGTTGTAGAACCCCGTGACGTTCAAGGTGACGCGATTGTCCCAGAACTGGGTCCGCAAACCCGCTTCGATCGCATCCAGACGCTCTTCCTCGACTTGCCGGAAACAGGCGAGCGGGTTGAAGCAATCGGAGGAAAAGCCCGGCGATTTGAACCCGGTGGCATAGGAGGCGTAGACCAATATGTCTTCGGTCACCGCATAATCGGCCTTGGCGGTCCAGGTGATGTTATCGGTATCCGCAGAACCCGTGATGTTCGACCCGAAGGCGGCGAGCGGTCCGCCTGCATTGCCGACGAAATCGCGGTCTTCCGTGGTCCAGCGCAGGCCACCTGTAAGGGTCAGCGCATCGGTGACTTCGAACTCCGCCTGGCCGAACAGCGAAAAGCTTTCGGTCTCGACGTCATTGGCGAACGGAAAGATGAAGTCGTAATCAAGATCAACCGATTCCTGATAATAGAATGCCCCCGCCGTGAGGTTAAAGGGTCCTGCGAACGTCGTGTTGAAGATCAGCTCCTGGCTGAACTGGTCCTGGTCGGTCTGCTGGAAGAAGGGGAAGCTGATGAAGCTCGAAAGGTCGTCCGACAGCGCGCGCAAGGCGGTGATCGACGTGACCGAAAAATTGTCGAACTCCCCGTTCAGCTGGATCGAAGCACCGAAGGATTCCACTTCGCTGCTGAAATCGGTAAAGCAGCCGATCGGCAGAAACCCCGGCGGCGTCAGGTTGGAGCAGGTAACGCCCTCCGCCGGTTCGATCGTGAAAATGTCCTGATCGCGGTCGGTCACGATTGCCGGATTGTCGCTAGTATCGACGAGCGAGCTTGGCACCGGATCGGAATTGTCCTTCGTATAATCGAAGATCGCCAGAACGCTCCAATTCTCGTTCATCTCACCATAGAGGCTGCCGCGGATCGAGTAGACTTCCTCATCGCCGACGCGGGTTCCTGCCTGGCCGGCGAAGTCACCATTGGGGTTGAGTGTAAAGAAGCCATCCCGCTGGCGGTAAAGGCCGGACACGCGCACGGCGAGGCTGTCCGATAAAGCTGCATTGACGATGCCGCGACCCTGTATCCGATCGAAATTGCCGTATCCAAACTCGGCCGTCACCGAATTTTCGTCGAGCTGCGGGCGCGTGGAGGTAAACTTGATTGCGCCGCCATTGGTGTTGCGCCCGTAAAGTGTTCCCTGCGGTCCGCGCAGCACTTCGACCTGTTCGATATCCAGCAGGTCGACGAGGCTTCCGACCGTGCGGCCGAGATAGACGTTGTCGATATAGATGCCGATCGCGGGATCGACCGCGCCGCGCGATTCGTCTTCACCGACGCCGCGGAAGAAGATCCGGGCCGAGTTGGAGGTGCCGGTGCCGGTAGTTATTACGACACCGGGGATTTGGGCCTGCAGGTCGTTCGCATCCTCGATCTGGCGGGTCGCGAGAGCTTCGGCCCCCAGTGCGGTCACTGCCGCGGGCACGTCCTGAAGGTTTTCGGCACGGCGCTGCGCGGTGACGATAATTGGGTCTCCGATAGCGTCAGTCAGCTCTTCCTCATCATCATCGATATCCTG
The DNA here is from genome assembly GCA_036353345.1 of Erythrobacter sp. GTDB lineage: Bacteria > Pseudomonadota > Alphaproteobacteria > Sphingomonadales > Sphingomonadaceae > Erythrobacter. Next base: position 17,480 of record JAZBPE010000083.1, read on the forward strand.
CGCCAGCGCTGCCGACGGCATCGCCGCAAGAGCGATGGCCGAAGCCATACTGGCAAGCGCGAACTTCGTCGTCATGGCGTTTTTAAGGACAAGTGATTTCATCGGGTCAAGGCTCCTTTGAGCGCGTCTGGCGCGCAAAATACGGGCAAGGCCATGCATTGACGGAAATTTGTCCGGACAACCTGTTGCTTTGTCAAGCTAGGAATGCAAATTGCGCAAACAAACAGATCGAATGTGTCGCCGGTCGAGCTTTTATGGCAACACTATTGCGAAGGGGATCGTATGGCGCTGGCTGATTTTGCCTACCCGACACTCGTCTACATGCATCTGCTGCTCTTCGTCCTGTGGCTGGGCGCGGATGTCGGCGTGTTTGTCCTGGGCCAGCATTTTCGCAAGCGTGATAAGTGGTCGCTCGACCAGCGGATCGCGCTGCTGACGCTACTTGTGGCGATTGACATGGTGCCGCGCAGCGCATGGGCGCTGATGGTTCCGCTCTCGCTCAGCGTGGTCGATCTGGGCGGCTGGTGGGACGTGCCGCTGTGGCTCTCGATCGCAGCCTGGGTGGTTGGACTGTTCTGGCTGGGGCTCGTGTGGGATTCGCACAACCACGACCAAACCCCGCGCGCCGCACGCAACCGCCGCGTCGAGGGCTGGCTGCGCTGGATTATCGGCGGGTTCTACCTGTGGCTTGGCGCGCAGAGCCTCCTAATCGACGCACCGCTCGCGCCCGACTGGCTCGCTTGGAAGGCGCTGCTGTTCGGTGCGATCTTCGTTGCCGCAATCATGATCGACGTGACTTTCAAGCCGGTTGGCGCGCAGCTTGGCGCGGTACTGGAGCAGGGATCGAGCGATGCGACCGAAATTCCGCTGCGCCGCACGATGGACCGCACCCGGATCTGGGTCTGGGCCGTTTACGCCTTGCTGCTTGTCACCGCCTATCTTGGCAACGTGAAGCCGATCGCATGAGGTGGGCTGGCGTTGCATCGAAGCCGCACCCCGTGCTCGATCGCAAGCCTGTGGACATTTGTCTGGACAAATTTGATCTTCAGGGCGCTATTATCGCCCCGGGACGAAACGTGGCCGCTCCGGGAAGGGCGGCCGGTTTGGGAGGGACACATATGAATACGCCTATGCGCCGCGCGCTGCTTGGAGCTTCGATCCTCACGCCGCTGGCCCTGACCCCGCTCGCTGCACAGACGCAGCTCGAAACCGAAGCGCCGCTGACCGATCAGGACGAGGACGAAGACCTGTTCCCCACCGCCGAGGATCCGGGCATCATCGTTACCGCCCGCAAGCGTGAGGAATCGCTTCAGTCGGTGCCGACGAGCGTTGCGGTTGTGACCGACGAGACGATCCAGAACCTTGCGCTCGACAGCCTCGAGGAGATCGCCAACACAACCGCGGGCCTGAT
>JAZBPE010000084.1:0-5885 GCA_036353345.1 Erythrobacter sp.
AGCCTCGCGCGAGGACGAGGTTCTCATGCGCGAGATCGATGAGGCCGTGCGCCAGGACGATGCGACGCTGTTCATGAAGAAGTACGGGCCGACCATGGGGGTCGCGCTTGTGGCGGTGCTTGCCGGGCTTTTCGTGTGGTGGTATTTCGACAGCACCGGTGAGGCAGAGCTCGAGCGGCAGTCGGAGACCATCATCGCCGCGCTGGATTCGACTGATGCGCGCGATTTTGACGGCGCCGATGAAAGGGTGGCGACACTCATTGACGAAGGTGAGCCCGGCGCCCGCACGGCGGCGCGCTTCCTTCAGGCCGCCAATGCGCTGGAGCAAGGCGAACAAGCGCGCGCAATTGAACTTTACACCGCGATCAGCACCGATCCCGACGCGCCGCAGCCGCTGCGCGATCTTGCCCGTATCCGGGAAGTCGCAGCGAGTTTCGATACGCTCGAGCCCGGGGAAATCATCAGCCGGCTTGAGGGATTGGCGACGCCGGGCAATCCTTTCTTCGGGAGCGCTGGCGAGCTGGTTGCGATCGCGCAGCTCGAAGCAGGTAACGAACGCGAGGCCGGAATCATGTTCGCTGATATCGCGCGCGATGAGGAACTGCCCGAAACATTGCGTGGCCGGGCACGGCAGATGGCCGGGCTGCTTGGCGTGGACGCGATCGAGGATGTCGATCAATTGCTGCAAGAAGAGGGGATAGTAGCGGCCGAGGGGACCGAGTGATCGGGTGGCTGCTCACGATACGGGACGGACGAAGGAATAGCTTGGACAAAATGATGCAGATGAACCCGATAGTGCGCGCTGGCACGCTGACCACGCTTGCGCTGATGGTAGCGAGCTGCGGCGGCGGCGGCCTTTTTGGTGGTGGCGGCTCAAAGACAACGCCGACCATCGGCGATCGCACCCCGATCCTTTCCCGCATCGAAAACGGGGCGGCGGTTGATCCGGCGCTCAACGGGGTTCGCGTTGTCCTGCCGCCAGCCCGCACCAATGCGGAATGGGCGCAGGTCGGCGGCGCGGCGGACAAATCTTACGGCCACTTGGCGCTCGCCGAGAACCCGACCAAGATCTGGACTGCGCAGATCCAGGGGACGAGCAATCGCGAACGGCTCGCCGCCTCGCCCGTGATCGGCAGCGGAAAGCTTTTTGTTGAAGGCACTGATGGAACCGTTCATGCCTTCGACAAGAATACCGGCGAACAAGTATGGAGCCGCAACGAGACCGAGCTGGACGACGATACGCGCCCATCCACGTTCGGCGGCGGCGTCAGCTATGACAACGGCATCATCTACGCGACAAACGGGGCGGGCTTCGTGAAAGCGAAGCGTGCTGAAACCGGCGAGCTGATCTGGCGCGTGAAACCGGCCGGGCCGCTGCGCGGCTCGCCAACTATCGCCTTTGGCCAGGTCTACGTGATGACGCAGGACAACCAGATCCTCGCGCTTAATGCTAGCGACGGCTCGCTCGCCTGGAACGAAAGCGGATCGAGCGCGCAATCGGGCGTTTTCGGCGTTGCCGCGCCAGCCGCAGGACAGGGCACGGTAATCGCAGGCTATTCGAGTGGCGAGCTTTCAGCCTATCGCTACGAGAACGGGCGGACATTGTGGGCCGATGCCCTGGCGCGGACCAACATCTCGACCACGGTAAGCTCGCTCACCGATATCGACGCCGATCCGATCATCGATGCCGGCCGCGTCTATGCGCTGGGTCAGGGCGGGCGCATGGCGGCGTATGAGCTGCTTACCGGACAGCGCGTCTGGGAACTGAACCTGGCAGGGATATCCACTCCGGCAATCGCGGGCGAATGGATCTTCACCTTGACCGACGATGCCCGCCTCCTCGCGATCGCTCGCTCGACGGGCCGGGTGCGCTGGATCAGCCAGTTGCGCCAGTTCCGCGATGAGGAGGACAAGGAAGGTCCGATCTTCTGGACCGGCCCGGTGCTCGCAGGAGGCAATCTGTGGGTCGCCAGTTCGCGCGGGGAGATCTGGAAGGTAAGCGTGGGCGAAGGTTCAGCTCAGCTGTTCGCGGATATCGACACATCCGTCAGCCTTTCACCCGTGGTTGCGGGCGAGACGCTCTACATACTGGACGATAGCGGGACGATCCACGCCTGGCGCTAGGCCTAGCGAGCTATCAGAAAGAATATTTGTAGACCTTGCTAACGTCGCCGCTCCAGCTGCCGTGATAGGCATCGAGCAGACGCTGGGCGGGAACCTTACCGCTCGAAACAATCTCGTCGAGGGTTTCGAGATAACCCGTCTCGTTATCGCCCGCCGCGTTCAATCGCGCCCGCGCAGCAAGGCCGCCGCGAGCGATGGCCATTGCTTCGCGGGCCAGATCGCCCAAGGTCCCGCCGCCGGGGCACGGCGCGGCGAGGCCCAGTCTGGGCGCATCATTGCGCAACTGCTCGCGCTCATCCATCGACCAGTCCTTGACAAGATCCCACGCCGCATCAAGCGCGCTCTGGTCATATAACAGGCCGACCCACAGCGCTGGCAACGCGCAGATCCGGCTCCACGGTCCTCCATCCGCCCCGCGCATTTCGAGGAAGCTTTTCAGGCGCACTTCGGGAAAGGCGGTGGAAAGATGGTCCCACCAGTCGCTCGCGGTTGGTCGCTCGCCCGGGAGGACTGAGAGTTTGCCAGCCAGAAAATCGCGAAACGATAGGCCGGCTGCGTCGATGTAATTGCCGTCGCGAAAGACGAAGTACATCGGCACGTCGAGCATGTAACGCGCCCAGCGTTCGTAACCAAAGCCATCCTCGAACACGAAGGGGAGCATCCCGGTGCGATGCGGATCGGTGTCGGACCAGATATGGCTGCGATAGGACAGCCAGCCATTGGGCTTCCCCTCGGTAAAGGGTGAATTGGCGAACAGCGCGGTCGCCAGCGGTTGCAGCGCAAGGCCCACGCGGAACTTCTTCACCATGTCGGCTTCGCTCGAATAGTCGAGATTGACCTGGATCGTGCAGGTGCGCAGCATCATGTCGAGCCCGAGCGTGCCAACGCGGGGCATATGTCGCATCATGATGGCATAGCGGCCCTTGGGCATGACGGGCAGGTCCTCGCGGGTCTTGTCCGGCCACATCCCAAGGCCGAGATACCCGACGCCCAGCCGTTCACCGATCGCTTTCACCTGCTCCAGATGCCGCCCGGTTTCCGCGCATGTCTGATGCAGGTTTTCCAATGGCGCGCCCGACAGTTCAAGCTGGCCGGCAGGCTCCAGGCTCACCGTTCCGTCTGCGCCGCGCATGGCAATGACCTTGCCCTGTTCCTCAATCGGCTCCCATCCGAACTCGCGAAGGTTCAGCAGGATATCGCGGATACCACCCTCTTCAGCGTAAGACGGTGCCCGGCGATCCGCGGTGCGATAGACGAACTTCTCGTGCTCGGTGCCGATGCGCCAATCGGCTTTGGTTTTCTCGCCCTGCCGCATGGGCCGGATCAGGTCATCGATTGTCTCGACGATGGGTTCGTTGGGAACCGAGGCCTCACGCGTGCTCATGACGACCACGCACTAGGCAAGCGATCTGACGCTGGGAAGCGCAAATCGCGTTTGCAGCGGCGAAGGCGTTCCAGTCGAGGTCGGCGGAAGGATCATCCCGCGTCCGCCCAATCCCCCGCGATCGCCATCCAGACGGACAGCGCTGCAACTGAAGCGGTTTCCCCTCGCAAGATGCGCGCGCCGAGCGTGATCGCGCGGGCCTGTGGCAAGGTACGGATTGCGGCGCGTTCGGCCTCGTCAAAGCCGCCCTCCGGTCCGATGAGGATTGCGGTCGGACCTTTATGCGCGGCGAATGCCTTGGCCGCAGGCTCGCCGCCTTCCTCATCGGCGAAGAACAGCGTGCGCGCCAGCGGCCAGTCGGCCAGCAATGCGTCGAGCTTCACCGGCGCGACAAGCTCGGGAAGCGCGGTCCGCGCACATTGCTCCGCCGCTTCGATCGTGACGGCGCGTGCGCGTTCGGGATTGAGCTTGTCGGCAACGCAGCGGCGCGTGAGGACCGGCTGGATGCGCGCTACGCCCAATTCCGTCGCCTTTTCCAGGACAAGGTCGAAGCGGTCTTTCTTCAGAAGCGCCGCGCACAGCCACAGATCGGGCACCGCATCGCGATCCCGCCGGCGTTCGACGATCTGGAGCATGACCGACCGCCTGTTCGCTTCGACCACACATGAGGCATATTCACCGGTCGCATCGTCGCATAGAATTACCGCATCCCCGCGCGCCGCCCGCATGACACGCGCGAGATAATGCGCCTGGTTACCTTCTACCGTGATAGTCTGCCCTTCGGCGAGCGGTTCTTCAACGAACAAGCGAGGAGCGCTTTTAGGGGGCCAGGCGGGTGTAGCAGGCATGGCTTTCCCCTAAGGTCCTATGTCGCTAGGGCCAAGAGCGTGAGCAAATCGCACGACACGATTGTCCCCGACAGCGAACATACAAGCATTTCAGGCAGCCTAGTGGCGCGCCTGCCACAGCTTCCGCGCGACCTGGCGCAGTTGGCACGGTTCGACCGGCCGATCGGTTGGTGGTTGCTGTTCTGGCCATGTGCGTTCGGCGTCTGGCTGGCCGGGGCGGGTCCGCAATTTGCGTTGATCGGCTGGCTGCTTCTTGGCGCCATCGCGATGCGCGGAGCTGGGTGCGTCTATAACGATATCATCGACGCCGATCTTGACGCGCGCGTTGCGCGTACCGCGGCACGCCCGATTGCCAGCGGACGGGTATCGAAGCGCGCCGCGTGGATTTGGCTTGTTGCGTTGTGTCTTTTCGGGCTGCTCGTCCTGATCCAGTTGCGAATCGAGGCGCAACTGATCGCACTGGCGAGCCTCGTCCTCGTCGCTGCCTATCCGTTCATGAAACGCGTCACCTGGTGGCCGCAAGCCTGGCTCGGCATGGTTTTTACCTGGGGCCTGTGGGTGGGGTGGAGTGCGCTGCGCTTCGACAATTGGGATGCGGTCGCTGCGCTCTATGCAGGCAGCATCTGCTGGGTCATCGGCTATGATACCATCTATGCGCTGCAGGACCGCGAGGACGATGCGCTTGTAGGGATCCGGTCCTCGGCGCTGCGCATGGGGCCGCGGGTTCAAGCAGGGATCGCCGCATTCTATCTGATGGCGATCGCGCTATGGGCGTTGGCGTTCTGGCTGTACCGGCCTGGAATCCTGCCGCTTCTCACCCTCGCACCGGTGACGCTCCAGCTTGTCTGGCAGATCGCGACACTTGACAGCAATGATCCCGCCAACCCGCTGGAACGCTTTCGTTCGAACCGCATTGCCGGCGCATTGATGTCCGCGGCTTGCTTTACGGTCGGGAACGCCTGAAGCTGATCAGGCCAGATAACATTCGTTACCTTACACCTCGCCCCGAATGGCGCCGGGGAAATGCGTGCCTAATCGCACCATTTTGGGACATGAAGGCGTAGAACTTTGACCTTGCACGAAAAACACTCAAGAGCGCGATTTAACGATTCGTTTACTTATTCCGGATGCAGCATTGGTGAGGGTGCTGCTTTCCCGAAGGAGACAAGGCCCGTGAAAACATTCTTCGTGATTATCCTCGCCGCATTTGGCTTGTCGAGCCCGCAGGCGGCCAGCGCTGCCGAGTTCATCATCACTTACAGCGGAACCGTCGAAAGAGGTTCCGATAACGGTGACATCTTTGGCGGCGGTGACCTGGCTGGAGAGGACTTCGTTGCGCAGTACCGCCTGCGTTTTCCAACCCAAGGGGCTACCAATATCCTCGTCGGCACGGACGACAACGGTTATCAGATTTACCGTGGGAGCGGATCGGCTTCGCCGCTAATCAATGCCTCGGTCATCATCAATGGTCAGGAATTCGCCCCCGATATCGACTTCGGTTCGGTCTTCAGCGATAACAATCGCTTCGG
>JAZBPE010000085.1:0-14816 GCA_036353345.1 Erythrobacter sp.
CCCCCCCCCCCCCCCCCTGTAGTCGCTCATCTGCCGTTCGTTGAGCAGCAAGATCAACGGGCAACCCATGCCATTGCAGCCGGCTTAGAGCTCTCAGTTCAAGCAGTCTCTGGTGCGCCGCCGATTCATCTGGATACCGCCTCCCTTTTATCAGGCTCGCAGCCATTTGATGCGCCCAGAGATGAGTAGAATCGAACATCAGTTGATCGGGCTGTCCGCCCTTGGTGGCGGGTTCAGCGGAGAGTTGATTAATCACATCTAAGCGGCTCCAACGTCTGAACCCGTTATAGATCATTTTATGTGGGCCGTAACCGGCCGGCGCATCGCGCCAGACCAGTTGGACACCTCGAAAAACCCTCGCGTTTGAGGTGCTGATCTGATTCACTCTGCTCTGCAGTGAGCGGAGGCGAAGATGGTGGGGCAGCCGGGTTTCTTTGATTTGTCGGATCGGTATGCGGCGCTGAGCGCGGCGGGCGATCCGCTGGAGCGGCTGTCGTCGGTAGTGGATTTTGAGGTGTTCCGCGGACCGCTGATAGTGGCGCTCCGGCGGAGCGCGCGGGGTAAAGGCGGGCGACCACCTTTCGACCCCGTGATGATGTTCAAGATCCTGGTGCTGCAGGCGCTCTACTCGCTCTCTGATGAGGCGACTGAGTTCCAGATCAAGGACCGGCTCTCGTTCCAGCGGTTCCTTGGGTTGGGGCTCGATGGCCGGGTGCCTGATGCCACCACGGTGTGGCTGTTCCGGGAGAGGCTGATGCAGGCGAAGGCGATCGACAAGCTGTTCGCGCGCTTCGATGCGGCGCTGACGGATCGCGGCTACCTCGCGATGGGTGGCCAGATCATCGATGCCACCGTGGTGCCAGCGCCCAAGCAGCGGAACACCGACGAGGAGAAGGCGGCGATCAAGCAGGGCAATATCCCGGAGCGCTGGAAGGAGAAGCCCGCGAAGATCCGTCAAAAGGATCGTGACGCCCGTTGGACGGTCAAATACTCCAAGGCCAAGGTGAAGGAGGGTGCTGATCCCAAGGGCTTCAAGCCGGTCGATCTCGCCATCCCGATGTTCGGCTACAAGAACCATATCGGCATCGACCGGGCCCATGGGCTGATCAGGACATGGGATGCCAGCGCCGCCAATGCTCATGATGGTGCGAGGCTGCCCGAGCTCATCAGCAAGCAGAACACCGGCTCAGGCGTATGGGCAGACACGGCCTATCGCTCGAAGAAGAACGAGGCCTTCCTCGAGCGCGGCATGTTCAAGAGCAACATCCACCAGAAGCGCATGCCGCGTCGGCCGCTGCCCGAGCACATCGCCAGAGCCAATGCCAGGCGCTCTGCTTGTCCGCTCGGCGGTCGAGCATGTGTTCGCCGGACAGAAGCACCGCATGGGGCTGTTCATCCGCACCATCGGCATCGCCCGCGCGCGCATCAAGATCGGGATGGCGAACTTGGCCTATAACTTCCAGCGCCTCGCATGGCTCGAGGGGCGAGGTGCGCCCGCATAGCGCGAAAACGGGGTGCTGAGCCGCGCTCCCGCCCAGAAAACCAAGGAAACGAGGCCGAAAGGGCCGACCCACACGCCCCAAAGGCCGCCATCAGACCCCCCGCGCCGCTGTCAGTCCGAAATAGCTGGTTCTTCGAGGTCTCCATCTCCGACAGCAGCAGCCCCGTATTTCCTCAACGAGTTGAGATAAGTCACCAGGTTAATACGCGCCTTGCAGCCGATTTCCGCGACCGGTTCATTCCTCGCCATGCTTCATGACGAACCCCTAATGCGCGTCAATGAACTTCGAGTTCTTCACGCCATACCACCTCACCCTGCCGAGGATAGCTGCGACGGAAATCTCAAACCACGAATCGTCGAAATCTCAGATGACCGAGTGATTCAAATTCATAGCAATGCCGAAACGACTGGAACATTTACCTTAGAACTCGAGTTCATTTCGACGTGGAAAAAGCGCAATCTATCCCAAAACACCAAAACCAATGCGCTGATTCGACGTCAAACGAAATTTGTGAAATGATTCAATTGACAAACTTGAAGCTACAGGTTTTCCTGTCTTCGCACCGCCAAACTGGGTGCGAAAGGAGATGCTGTGTCTAAGAAATCTTTATCTAGTAGAGCCAAGAGCGTTGATGCTACGACAATTGGCGGTAGCGAGCTCGATGGTATCGTGAGTATTGTAGCCCCCGAGGATCTCGACCGGGTTGTTGGTGGTGAACCGCAAGGCCCGCCAGCGCCAACCCCAACCCCAAGCCCAACACCTGATCTACCTCCTTTTAAATATCCAGGCGAACCCCCGATCCCGGTTCCCACGCCATACCCTACTCCTACCCCAACGCCCCCTCCTGCGTAATAAGACGATCGTGCGGGCACAGGAGGTTTGTGCCCGCACGCATTTAAGTGTCGCCCAAAAGCTCTTTCGAAGAAGCATGAGGCGGCAAGACTTCAGAAGGCTTTTCATCTTGCAGGAGTGGACCTTTTGTCATGGGACTGAGAGAACGCATTGCCCTAACCCGCCGATCAAAAACGTTACTTTCAAAACGCGATGATGTTATAGCCTTTGCCAGGCATGGGTTTGAACTTTTCATAATAAAGGAATTCATAAGTAAGGCGGACTGCGCATACCTAAAAGCGATGACCAAAAACGATCTCCAACCGTCCCGTACACTGGGCGGTGAACATCCATCTTTCTCCGACTTTCGCACCAGCTCTACTTCAAATTTGGATCAAAGCGATAGTATCGTGAATCTTGTTGAAACCTCTATATCAAATTTGTTAGGAATTGAGTCACGCAACGGTGAAGGAATTCAAGGTCAGTACTACACCCAAGGGCAGACCTTCAAACCACACTGCGACTTTCTACAAGAAAATGAGGAGCATTGGAAGACGGCGCGTCGAGAAGGTGGGCAAAGAGTTTGGACGGCGATGGCCTATCTTGATGAAGGCATGCAAGGAGGTGAAACACGGTTTGTAAAAGCCGGATTTAACATCAAGCCAGTGACTGGCATGCTCGTTCTCTGGGCAAACATGAACGATGACGGTTATCCTGACTACTTGACGCTTCACGAAGCCGCGCCAATCATCAGTGGTGAAAAAACCGTACTGACGAAATGGTATCGTGAACGTAAGTTTGAACGCCCGCGGAATTTCAAAGCTGAGACAACCGCATAAATTCAGCCTCAGGCCACCAAGAGATAATTTATGCGCCGTAACTTTATCTGCCGATGTAAGGCAAAGCTCCTTCTTTTTCTTTTTTTAATAGCCAACAGCGGCCATCTGCTACAGGCTCACATTGAGCAAGGCCATCTCGCCGGAAAAGGACAAGAAACTCAACCAAATTCTACTATTTATTCGGGTCGCTTACAGAACGGCCTTCGCTTCATACTAGTCCAAAGGCGCAGTGAAGCATTCGAAGACTCTTCACGAGTTGCTATCAGAATGCGGGTCGCAGGTGGATGGCAAGCAGAAGCATCGGGTGAAAGTGGTCTTAGTCACCTTATTGAACACCTCGCTCGCGCGGCAAACGGCGCACTTTCCCCAAAAGAAGTGGCCGCATTTCGTGATAAGCGGACGGTTATAAGGGAGTGGGGAGCGTTTACGTCACCTTATAGTACGGAATACTTTCTGACGACGCTTTCGAACGACGAAAATGCGATCGGAGACGCCTTCAGCTATTTCGTAGGGATAGCGCGAAACATGCGCTTCTCAAATGAAACAGTTGATCGTGAACGGCGAGTCGTTATGAATGAGATGGCGGACCGCCTCCCATTAGCCGAACGACTGTACCGCCGCGCGAGAGCACTAAACCCAGGGTCCGAGTGGGACGTTTCTAGGGGCTATGATTCTACTGACGTGCCAACAGCGGGACTGGAGGCTATCACGGAGTTATACCAACGGGTCTATCGACCTGAAAATGTCACTTTTATCATAGTCGGCGATATTGAAACCACGACAATTGAACGTCTATTACGTTTGCGTTTCGGCGATTGGAGCGCCGAAAAAGCACAGCCCGCTCGGGTCGAGGTCGATAGCGCAGATACCTCTCGCAAGCTAGATATCAAGAAGCTGAGCAGCAGTAGAGAGGAGATCAATTCACGTTTCACAACAGCTCCTGATGTGTGGGGTTCGCCTGCGGTATTGATAGGTTTTCGGACTGACTTTCCTGCATATTTTGCTGGTCGTACGAATATACCGAGGCGCGAATCCGCAGTTCTATATAAGGTTATCTCCCATATTCTTCATCATCGCTTAAAGCTGAGATCGATCGAGGCGGGGTTAGTCGATACTAGCTTCATGATCGATGACACAGCGGAGGGACTGAGCACTTTTCTTTGGCAATCAGCGTCACCAAATGGAGAATGGCGCGACGTGCTTGCCATTCTTTTAGATCAATTTGAGGCGGCACGCACGGGTGGGTTTACTCAAAGAGAACTGGCTATAGCTAAGCGCCTTGTACGCCGCCAACATTCCGATCACCAAGATCAGGCTCTATCCTACTCGAACAGCAACGTGTCTACGAAGATCAGCTTTGACATGATTCGCCGTTATCGCGTGCTTTCTGACGAAGATCGTCTTTCTGCCGAAGGACGTTTCTTGGATACTGTCACTCTTGAAACACTCAACAGCGCTTGGCGAGCACATGCAACTAATTTTACTTTACAGGCAAGATTAGAAGGTTTCGAAGAGAACGCCACTTCAATTCTCCATTCGGACCTGGCGGCGTTTGTCGCGAATTATGATCCAAAGCCGCTATCAGTACTTGGCTATCCAGAATTCACAACGATAACCAAGTTTGGTCCCTCATCGGGTGTCATCATTAATGATGAAACAACGGTAGACGGAATTCGAAATCTGACATTCAAAAATGGCGCAGTACTTCGATTGATTAATCGCAATCATGAGGGCAAACTACTCGAAATCGCGGTTTCCGCGATCGCGCCTCGGGCGCGCGCCGATCTCACGTTTTGCGATGCACAAACGTTGCCACCCTTCATTGTCGCAGGAGGGACGACGAAGCACAACGCATCTCAGATTATCAACGGTCGCTGGGGCAGGGATGTAAGGCTGTCCTCGTTTGAGGTAACGCCAAGCGGCTTAGCAATCACCGCATCAGTCCGGCATGACGATGTGGCGTATGCTTTCCGAGAATTGTTTGGATATTTTTCAAACCCCGCCTTCAATCAATCCGGCAATGAAGTGGCCTTGGCGCAGGTTCGTCAAAGGCGCATTGCGTTAGATCGAAATCCAGTAAACGCTATTCTGGGCGCTTACGAGCGTAGTCTAGAAGCGATTGGCTCGGAATACGGGCCGGTATCCGAAGTCGATTGTGCAGGCGGAAGCAATATGAAGCGGGCCGCGCTTAAGTTGCATCCTATTCTCTCGAGAAGCCAAATCAACGTGGCTGTATCAGGGAACATCTCCGAGAATGAGATTATCGATTTGTTTGCTAGAAGTTTTGGCCAGGATCGGAGAGAGAATGAGACTTTCGAACCTAGCAGTGTTGCTCGCGAAATAGACCCAGATCCAAAGGCCTTTATAATGCCGGCTGATAATAGAAATCACGAAATCGTCGGGATTGCTTGGCCGTTACCACGCGTGTCCGACGCTGATGACTTAGCCAATCAGAATATTCTTGTATCCCTTCTGGCTCGGATGGCATATGTTAAATTGGTCGAACGAGGTTCAAGTTACGCACCGCATGTTGAGCGGCGTAGGCTCAATTTTCAGAAAGATACATTTGCTGTAGTTTTTGCCGTTGCGACTCCTAAAGGTAATGCAAGTGACATTCTAGCTGCCATGGGTGAAGTCGCCGACGATTTGGTGAATTCTCCCATCGACTTTGATCTCTTTGAAACTGCCCGAAATTTAGTTATAGATGGGGACAAGAGGTCTTACAACGAGGACAAGGTATGGGCGTATCTTGCCGCCCAACTTACTTCAGACCCAGACGTTGTTGCTAATTGGCGCAGTTCTGCGGAGGCAACCAATCGTGTTTCAGCAGATGCGGTTAGAGAACTCGCGGGCGTGACTCTCCTTCCCCCAATTCCTCAACCAGCATGGCCTGTCACCATTGAGTGAAAAATTGGTGCCAGTGGTCAGGACATCTCACACATTTCGCGGCCTTGGGTTCCGGAGCGTCGTTCTCGTCTGACTGTAGATATCGAGGCGGCGAGCTGGCCTCCCGAAAAAGCCCTTCCTTTGACGGCTGTCCTGTCATTCACGCCGGGCATTGGACGGAGAATTTCGATGCACCCACGCAGCCGGATTTCGCTGGCGGAGCACCTGGATCGGCTGAGCGAGGACGGTGATCCGCTGGAGGTTCTGGCTGAGACGGTCGAGTTTGAACGTTTCCGCCCCATCCTGATCCAGGGCCTTAGCCACGGCAACGGCGCCAGGGGCGGCCGCCCTCCGTTCGATCCGGTCACGATGTTCAAGGTGCTGGTGGCCCAGGCGCAGCATAAGCTCTCGGAGGCGCGCATGGAGTTCATGATCAGAGACCGGCTCAGTTGGATGCGCTTCTTGGCTTCAATCTTGGTGGCGCGATGCCCGACGAGAACACCATTCGCCACTATCGCATCCGGTTGACCGAGATCGGCACGCTCGAGGCGCTGATGCAGTCCTTCGAGCAGCAACTGCGCGATGCAGGATATCTCGCCATGGGCGGTCAGATCGTCGATGCAACGCTGGTGTCCGCGCCCAAGCAGCGCAACACCGAGGACGAGAAGGCCGCGATCAAAGAGGGCAAGTCGGCAAAGCAGATCTGGCACGGCAAGGCGAACAAGGCGCACCCGAAGGATGTCGATGCACGCTGGACGGTGAAGTTTGGCGGCAAGATCCGCTATCGCCCCGACGGCACGCCGCTGCTGCAGATCGCCACGCCAGTAGTGTTCGGCTACAAGTCGCATATCAGCATCGATCGGCGCTTTGGTTTCATCCGCAACGCAGCGGTCACCTCGGCCGCCGACCGCAACGGTCGGCAGTTGCGGCGGGTGATCGACACTGCCGATACCGCCGGCGATGTCTGGGCAGACAGCGCCTATCGCAGCAGCAAGAACGAGGCATTCCTGAAGAGCAACATGCTCAAGAGCCGCATCCATCGCCGCAAACCCAAGGGCAGGCCGATGCCTGAGCACATGGCGCGCGCCAATACGGCAAAGTCAGCGATCCGCGCCCGCGTCGAGCATGTCTTTGCCCATCAGAAGAACCGCTATGTCCTTTTCATTCGCACCATCGGCATTGCCCGCGCGCAGGCAAAACTCACGCTCGCCAATCTGGCCTACAACTTCGACCGCCTCATCTTCCACGAACGGTGTGCAGCCACGGGATAGGTGCGCCTGAAATCCACAGAAAGGGCTGAAAAGCGTAGCAAAGGCATCGAAGGGATGCCCACCAGCCCACTCAAATGGCGTCGCTCACCTACTGGACGTCCAAATGGATCGTCCCACCGCCGCAGTCATGGTTGTTGCGGGTGTCCATCTAATTTCAGATATTTAGGGAATTTGAACCGCCCCGGGATTGCCGGAGGCCAGTTTCATCAAATTATGCTGCCATGGGCGTGTCGTCCAGCATGGCGTAGTAGCGCTCTTCGGCTTCGGCAGGCGGGATATTGCCGATAGGCGCGAGCAACCGCCGGTTGTTGAACCAATCCACCCATTCGAGCGTCGCGTATTCCACGGCTTCAAATGATCGCCACGGTCCCTGCCGATGGATGACCTCGGCCTTGTAAAGACCATTGATCGTTTCGGCCAAGGCGTTGTCATAGCTGTCGCCAACACTGCCGATCGAAGGCTCGATCCCGGCCTCGGCAAGGCGTTCGGTATATTTGATCGAGACGTATTGGCTGCCGCGGTCGCTGTGGTGGATCAGGCCGCCACGATGGGCAGGTCGCCGGTCATGGATTGCCTGCTCGAGAGCATCGAGCACGAAGCCGGCATGCGCCGTCCTGCTAACCCGCCAGCCCACGATATAGCGGGCGTAGACGTCGATCACGAAGGCCACGTAGACAAACCCGGCCCACGTCGCGACGTAGGTAAAGTCCGAAACCCACAGCATGTTCGGCGCCGGTGCATGGAACTGGCGGTTGACCTGATCGAGCGGGCACGGCGCGGCCTTGTCGCTCATCGTCGTCTTCACCGGCTTGCCCCGGATTACACCCTGCAGGCCGAGGTCACGCATCAGCCGTTCGACCGTGCAACGGGCAATGTCGAAGCCCTCGCGCTGCATCTGCCGCCACACTTTCCGCACGCCGTAGACCTTGAAGTTGGCATCGAACACACGCTGAACCTCAGGCTTCATCGCCTCGTCGCGCTGGGCACGGGCCGACAGACGCGACGGATCGCGGCGCTGTGCCACACGCTCATGGTAGGTGGATGGGGCGATCGGCAGAACCCGGCAGATCGGCTCGACCCCATACTCACCCCGATGCTCATCAATGAAGCTGGTCATCGCTTGAACGGGCGGTCGAGCTCCGCCTGGGCAAAATATGCAGAAGCCTTGCGCAGGATCTCGTTGGCCTGCCGCAGCTCCCGGTTCTCGCGCTCCAGCGCCTTCAGCCGGTCGGCCACCTCGACCGGAACGCCGCCGCGCTTGCCGCTGTTTACCTCGGCCTTCTTAACCCACTCCAGCAGCGTATGACCCGAGCAGCCAATCATCGCCGCTATGGATGTGATCGCGGCCCACCGGGAGGGATGCTCGCCTTCCTGGTCCAGCACGAGGCGGACTGCCCGCTCACGAACCTCAGGGGAAAACTTGTTCGTCGTCTTGCTCATCGTAGACCCTTCCTCTCAGGAGTTAGGACCTCCGGCAATCCCGGGGCGGTTCAATTCGGGCTACCAAAGAGCCCGCAAATGGCCCGCAAGAACCGTCTAATGCATTGGTTCGATGGCTTTTTCGGGCATCAAATTTGCACTAACTTTGCGCTCTTTGTGTAGCTAACAGGGTCTTCGCATATTGATTGAGAAGACTAAGTAAGGACGGGCATGGACAAGGATGTCGAACTCACCCCGGAGTTGAGGTTGCAAGGCGCGAGGGATTGGGCCCACTCAGTGCAGGCTCGTTATGCCGAAAAGTTCGCCGGAACAATTGCACGGTCGACTACCCCTAGCCCGTCAGCAATTTCAGGTGAACATCTAGTCAACATTCGCCAAGCTCTCGCCGAAGCAGGTGCGGATCCAGCAATATTCGACGAGACGCTAACGCAGATAGGAGGAGCAAAATTAAGCGAATTTGATGAACCGGTCGCGCGATTGCAGATTGAAAAGATAGTCGCGCAGATCATGACTACGATGGGCAGCGTTAACTTGTCGGCTGGTGGACGAGATCTGCTGATTTCGTCTATCCCGTCGGGCATGGTGAACGCCTTCTGCGGTGCGTCGAGCTGGGACACCGAATATCACCATATTTTCGTGGACTCCGATCTCATGGTCTTCTGCTCATCCTTGGCGAAGATTGTGGCGATCTGCTGCACCCGAGGCGTAATGAAAAATGGCCAATTGCAGCTTGATAGTGCTCGCGTGCCAGCCAATGCCAAAGCGGAAGACGTCAGATCACGAATAATGGAGTTGTACGGAGCTATTGTGTTTGAAGGAACTGTGCGGGCAAGCAAGCCATGGATCCCGGATCCAACAGCCATACCGCTGCAAATTCTCCTCGCGGAGTCCATGGAGCGTTTCGTGGTAGCACATGAGATCTCGCACCTTATGCTAGGTCATCTGGAAACCGCTGCGGAGACTATCAAAAGCGAAGATCCAAACTTCCCAGACCTCGAAGCGACGGTTTTTTCCCGCGAAGCAGAGCATCAGGCCGATATTGCTGGTGCCGTCATCGCGACCGAGACGACAGTACGAACTGGCAGCACCCACGCGATTACCAGCATCGCCCCTTACATCTTCCTTGCCGGTATCGAGGTGCTCGACAGCTGCCTCGATTCTGCGGGCCGACCTGTCGGCGGGATCGATTCGACGCATCCACCTGCTCGCGAGCGGCGTGCGGTGCTTCGAGCAGCGATGGTTGAACACATTTGGCGGAAAGACCCCGACGGCAGTCTTCCGGTCATTCTCAAACGGATCGATCAACTGTTCCACTGGATCGGGGTTGCCGCCCGCAAGGCCGTGCAAATTAGAAGAAACCAAGGACACGTTCCAACCAGGCGCGTCAGCCTGAAAGTCTTTCAAGACGGCGAACCCCCGCGGATCCTAGGCTATCGCCCTGATCCAACACGGTTGTCCGGATTTGCTGAAATTGCCGAGCAAGCGTTTTTGGCAGAAGCTACTTAGCGGGCAAAAACCCTCGGAGGATGGTTTCGTTAGCCCCTCGTGCGCGAAACGCGGCCTGGATGGCCGATCCGTCACACAGCGCCGTCAGTTACTGCGGCGAAGCTCAAAACGGATAAATTGAAAGAATTAGCCAGACAAGCATGGTCTGATTTTTTGCAGTCCAAGGACTAAAGTCGACTAAATTACAATCAGCGAAATTCATTCAAGCCAGTCTTTTGGCGATCCAAGTCTCAATCTCCTCTTCCGACCAAGCCACGGCATATCCGCCTAATTGCACTGGCCTGGGAAACTTGCCTTCGCTCATCCAGCGATAGATCGTCGAACGGCCAAGCCCGACACGGTGCTGCACTTCGGGCAAGCGAATGAGCCGCGTCACTCGGCGGGTTTCGATCACTTCCTTGTCGATCTCTTCACCCATGGCGACCTCCTTCAGCACCAGCAAAGACGTCGCCTAGCAAGGCATCTTTGCGTTCGAGTTCATCGATGTGGTCTGATAACAGTCGTGCAACACGATGAGCGGTGCCCTTGGCCCAACGCGGCTTTACGTCATGGACTTGATTGCCAAGCACGCGCTCCAACGTGCAGGGCAACTCACTCGCAAAATCCTCGAAAAAATCGGCGAGATCAGACTGCATCCACCGAACAGCGTGATCGCTGCTTCCGACTAAGAGCAAGATGAGATGTGCCTGCGGCGGGACACCGCTCGCATGAAGTATGCGAAGAGTTTCGCCGAGGCTTGCCGAGCGCTCGCCAGCCAGTATCCGTCGCAGTGCGTCCCTGTGTATCTGCGCTTTGCGCGCAATGTCGCAGCGGGCGCGACCGCTGGTTTCGACAGCAGCGAGTAGAAGCCTGGCGAGGTCGGTGCGAACCTGCTGTTCGGAAAAGAGCGCTATATCAGTCATCGACGAATCCTTATCTCTAGAGGTGAACGACTCACCGGCTAACCGCGAAGGAAGCCTGTAGGAAAACGAAAAGAACATTAAAAGAACATGGAGGAAGGAACCAATCAGCTTCCTTCCATGATTCGCGCGAATTGCGGTTGCGTTCGCGCGTATCGCGGCACCCTTCGCGCCAAAGCCGGCACAGTCGGCGCTGCCGCGCGATCAGCCTGCGCGAATCCCGGCCATCGCCCCTCCCGATGTCGCTTTTCGCTTGGTCGGCAGCCCCAAAATCCAATTCCCGATTTCCTACAGCCCGGCTCTGGGGAGAGGAAAGAACATACAGCGAACGGATCGCTGACTGATGTTCAATCCCTCGGAGTTTTCATCCATGACCACCAAGACTGCCCTTCCGGTCCAGCAGCGCACGCCCAACCGGGCTCGTGGCCGCGACTACATTCTTCCCGCCTGCGTGGCGCTGGCCTGCGCCGGTGCCGCCTTTGCCGGAGCCGACACCACCTTCGACCCCGCGCTGACCAAGTTCACCGACTTCCTCGAAGGCTCGGGCGGCAAGATCATCACCGTGCTCAGCCTTGCGGGCGGTCTGATCGGCCTTGCCTCCGGGCGCTTCTCGCTCGGCCAGGTCGCGGTGCCGGTCGGCGTCGGAATCGGTGTCGGTACCGGCGTGCCGATCGTCACCTCGGTCGTGACCGCGGTCATCTGATCAGCGGATCCGGTCACGACAGGAGGGCGGCATCATGGCTGACAGGTACCTCGTTCCACGGCGGCTCGACGACCCGGAGCTCATCGGCTTCTGGACCATCGACGAGTTTGCAGGGATTCTCATTCCCTTCGCCTGGGGCATCCTCTCGCAGCATATCTTCATCGGTATCGGCCTGGCCGCCGGGGCCTGGCTTGCCTTGCGGAAGGCAAAGGCACGCGGCGCCGGTTCGGCACTGGTGCATGCTGCGTACTGGTACCTGCCCGGGAGCTTTCTCGGGCTGAAAGCCACGCCGCCCTCCCACTGCCGCCTGTTGGCGGGCTGAGGGAGGCGACCTATGCGAGCAGAATTCGCGCACGAACAGGCCCAGACCTACCTGCGGCAACGCAACCGCTTTGCCGTGCTGGCAGGTGTCCTGGGTCTGACCACGCTGGTCAGCCTCGGCGCCGCGGTCACCCGCGACGAGCAGGTTGTGCTGGTGCCGATCACCGCAGAGCGGATCACCGTCTCGAGCGGCGGGATCGACGCGCCTTATCTCGAGCTCGTCACCCGCGACACGGCGCTGATGCTCCTCAACCGGGCACCGGAAAGCCTCGATTACTGGATGGCGAACATTCTGAAGCTCGCCGATCCCGCCGCGCACGGCCGCCTCAAGGCCGAGCTTATCAGAATCGTCGAGGAACAGCGCGGCTCGGACATCAGCCAGGCCTTCGTAATCGCCGAAATGCATGTCGATCCCAAGGCCCTGACCTCGACCGTCACCGGCACGCTCAAGACCTTTGTCGGCGCGCAGGTGATCGCGAGCCAGCGCCGCTCCTTCCGTTTCCGCTGGTCGAAGCGTGGTCTCAGCCTCGCTCTCGCCGGCTTCGAGCAACTTCCCACCGACAAGGAGGAACCCGGCCAATGAGCCTTCTCCCATCTCCCCCCGCTGCTGCGCTTGCCGGAACCGGCCTTGCCTGTTTCGCGGTCGGCGCAACAAGGCGCCCCGATCCCGGGCTCAAGCTGACCGGCCTCGCCGCAATCGCCTTCGCGCTCGCGCCGGTCCCGGCGCATGCCGACCAGTTCGTCGAAGCGGCCGACAACGCGACCATCGACTGCGAACTCGCCCGCGGCGAACTTACCCGGATCGCGCTCATCGATGACGGCTTTGCCAATGTCTCGAAGATCGCGAGTGGCTTTCCCTACAACGACTTCCAGGTGACGCACGAGCCGGTGCGCGGAGACATCTATATCTCCGTTCCCCCGCAATTTGCCGCTGCCCGCATCAGCTTCTTTGCGACCAGCAAGGCGGGCTACGTCTACAAGTTCGCCTGCCGTCTCGGGGGCGAGGAAGCGACCCAGCTCTTCATCACCAATCCCGCGCTCGCCAAAGCCGCGGCTACCGAATGGGAGACCGAGACCGGGCCGGAGGACGCCGCGATCCGCCTGATCGAGGCGATGGCAAGCGATGCCGTCCTGCCCGGTTTCACTGCCCGCGCCGAACTTTCGGCTCCGCGCCGTACCGGCGGGATCGAGGTCCAGCTGGTCGCCGAATACCAGGGCGATGAACTCACCGGACAGCGCTTCCTCGTCCGCAACCTCGGCAAAGAGAGCCTTGTGCTTGGCTCCGAGCGCGAAGGTCCCGCAGGCGCACTCGCCTTTGCTTATGGCCGCGATGCGCTCGCTCCCGGTGAAGCGACCAGTGCCTTCCTTGTCTTTGCCAAGGGAGGGCTCGACTGATGGCCGAGGCAACACAGAAGGACGCCGAAAAGAGGCCTCTGCCGGGCTCGCCGGAAGCGCGCGAAAGCGGACGGCGCAACCTCAATTCGCAGATCGCGCAGCGCCAGAAGATGCTGCTTGCCGGGATCGGAGCCATCGCGCTCATCGGCGGCGGGATGTTCATCTTCGGCGGCGACGGCGACGAGGGCAGCAGTGATGCCAATGATGCGGCGACGATCGACACCGGCGGCCTCGTCAACCGTAACCTCTCGCAGCGCGAGTTCGTGGCGAGCTACGGAAACCGGCTCGATGCACAGGGCCGCGCGATCAAGTATCTGCAGCAATCGCAGCTACCGCGACCCGAGATCGAGCAAGAGCTCGAAGCGCTGCGCAGCGAGAACGCGCAGATGCGCTCCGACGGCCAGGCGGCGATCGACGCGATCTCGGCCGAGAACGCCAATCTGCGGTCACAGCTCAGCGACGCTGCGAAGGCGCCGACCGCCGCGCCGACCGTGCCGCCGCCACCAGCCTATGGTCCCGGCTTCGGCACCGGCGAAGCTGTCCAGCCACCGCAAGGAGCGCCGGAAACGCAGGGCGGACAGCTCAGCCTGATGAGTTTCAGCACGGAGGCGGGCAAGGACGGCAAGCCTCGCGCGACAGAGACTGCGCCGGCCTTGCTGCTCGAAGCGAGCCGCGATTACCTCCCTCCCAACAGCTATGCACCGGCAACGGTCATCGTAGGTGTCGATGCCTCGACCGGCGTTGCCAGCCAAAGCGATCCGCTTCCCGTGGTGCTCCGGATCACCGGACCGGCCCGGTCAGTGATGCGCGGCAACAAGCTGCTCACCACCGACATTACCGGCTGCCTCGTCAATGGCGCGGCGCGCGGCGATCTCTCGGCTGAGAAGGTCTACGTCAAACTTGTGCGCATGACCTGCGCGCAGCCCGGTGGCCGCTTCGCGGTGAGCGAGGTCAAGGGGTTCATCTCCTTTGCCGGAAAGTCGGGTGTGCGCGGCCGCGTGGTCAGCCGCGAAGGCAGCCTTGTCAGCCAGGCGCTGCTGGCCGGAATCGTCGGCGGCTTCGGTCGCGGATTCTCCGCCAACGCCAACGGCATCTTCACGCAGCCTGTCGGCGCCAACGGTCAGCGCGAGGCGCTGTCGCCGACCGACATCCTCGCCGGTGGCTTTGGCCAGGGTGCCGGCGAAGCCGCCGACACCGTCAGCCGATACCTCATCGAACGCGCC
>JAZBPE010000086.1:0-18726 GCA_036353345.1 Erythrobacter sp.
GTTGAAGTCTCCCATCACCAGCGCGTTGGACAATCGGTCAGGCGTCTCGATACCGGCCTTGAGTATGTTCTCGTCGCGCTTGCCCGTATCCTGCCCGGGAACCGGCGGCCTCGGGTGAAGGCCGATAAACTCGAACGCCGGACCCCCTTCAGGTTCAAGCGTCGCGTAAAGGGTCGGCGTGTCGCGCGATGTGTTCTCCACCACGCGCGACTGCGTAACCGGCAACCGGCTTGCAAAACCCAGGCCGTAAGTGTTGTCCTTCGGGTACTCTAGAACTTCGGGGTAATTGGCGAGAATGGGCCGCAGTTCAGACAGCCAAGTCGCGTTCGTTTCCATCAGCAACAACACATCCGGATCGTGCCGACGAATTTGTTCGGCGATCCGCGCATAGCCTTCGTTGCGCATCTTCACGTTGATTGACATCGCAGTGAAGCAGTTGTCTTCAGTATCCGCGGCCTGTGCCAGCGGCATGTCTACGGGCGCGATTGTCCAATAGGGCCAGACCCGCCATACATTGATGCCTATCACCAGGACCAGCATGACCAGGCTTACCCAGCGAAGAGCAGACTTCGCAAACAGGGTGAGGACGACGAGGGCGACGGCAAGATAGACCAACAGGACGCGCCCCATGTCGATTGCGCGAATGAACCATTCATCGCTTCGGAGTAGCGATACGAGCGTGGCAAACAACGCAGCCAAAGAGAGTGCAAAGAGAATCTTTCCGAAAAGCTTCATACGATAGCTCCTTCAACTGCGCTGCAACTACGCAGAGCGTGTAAACACTTGGATATCAAGGGGTTGCCGCCAATCATTTCGCGCAACGCCCGATCGCGGGATTGCGCCGCGAAGCTCATGGGCGCTTTTGCGAGGTTTGCCGGACCAGGGTCGCGATCACCCGTCACCGTACCGCCCCATCGATATCGTGTCGGCTCGGTTCGTGAGAATTGCCGACAGAGCTAGAACGGGGTCGCAACGCGCAGTCCTATGCCCGCGCCTCTTCCTCCGCGATTGCGCTCGAATTGTGCTTGAGCGCTTTCAGCACGGTCTCGACAATATGGGGGGCGTTGAGGCCCGCTTCGTCATATTGCGTCTCTGGCGCGTTCTGGTCCTGAAACACATCTGGCAGCCGCATGGTCCGGATCTTGAGATCGCTGCCATTGTCGGCATCGGTCAGGCCTTCGTCGCTCGCATAGGTCAGCACATGCGCGCCCAGCCCGCCGACCGCGCCTTCCTCGATCGTCACCACGACTTCATGGCTCTTCATCAGGCGGGCAATCAGATCGGTATCGAGCGGTTTGGCGAAACGCATGTCCGCGACTGTGGTCGAAAGCCCCTTGGCCTCGAGCGTATCGGCGGCTTTCTTCGCTTCTTCGAGCCGCGCACCAAGCGACAGAATGGCGACCTTCGATCCTTCGCGGACCACCCGGCCCTTGCCAATCTCGAGCCGCTCAAGGGTGTCCGGGATCGGAACGCCGGTGCCGCTTCCGCGCGGATAACGAAAGGCGATCGGCCCCTCGTCATACTCGGCGGCGGTAAAGGTCATGTGCGCCAGTTCGGCCTCGTCGGCTGCGGCCATGACCACGAAATTGGGGAGCGTCGCGAGGTATGTCACGTCGAAGCTGCCCGCATGGGTGCAGCCATCCGCGCCGACCAGCCCGGCGCGATCGATCGCGAAACGCACGGGCAGGTTCTGAATCGCGACGTCATGCACCACCTGATCGTAGGCGCGTTGGAGAAAGGTCGAGTAGATCGCGGCGAAGGGTCGCATTCCCTGCGCGGCGAGCCCGGCGGCGAAGGTCACGCCGTGCTGTTCGGCGATGCCGACATCGAACGAGCGGTCCGGGTGTCGCTTGGCGAAGCGATCGACGCCCGTGCCCGAGGGCATCGCGGCGGTAATTGCGCAGATCCGGTCATCCTTGTCGGCCAGGTCCGCGAGCGTGTCACCAAAGACGTTCTGATAGTTGGGCGGACCGTCCGCGCTCTTCTTCTTCTCGCCGGTGACGACATTGAACTTGGGCACGCCGTGATACTTGTCCGCGCTGTCCTCGGCGAATTTGTAGCCCTTGCCCTTGGTCGTGACGACATGGATCAGGACCGGGCCTTCGGACGTATCGCGCACGTTTTCGAGCACGGGGATCAGATGGTCGAGATTGTGGCCATCGATCGGGCCGACATAATAGAAGCCGAGTTCCTCGAACAGCGTGCCCCCGGTCACCATCCCGCGGGTGTATTCCTCCGCCTTGCCGATGGCGTCGTGAAGGCGGCGGCTCATCTTCTGCACCGCCTTGGAGGCAAGGCTGCGCAGGCCGAGATACTCACTCGATGAGACCATGCGCGCCAGATAGGCGGAAAGGCCGCCCACCGGAGGCGCGATCGACATGTCGTTATCGTTCAGGATCACGACCAGGCGATTGCCCGCCTGCGCGGCATTGTTCATCGCCTCATACGCCATCCCGGCGCTCATCGCGCCATCGCCGATCACCGCGATGCCGCGGCCCGGCCTGTTGTTCAGCTTGTTCGCCATTGCAAAACCGAGTGCGGCGGAGATGGAAGTGGAGCTGTGCGCTGCGCCGAACGGGTCGTATTCGCTCTCGGCGCGCTTGGTGAAACCCGAAAGGCCCCCGCCTTGGCGCAGCGTGCGAATACGGTCGCGCCGGCCGGTAAGGATCTTGTGCGGATAGCACTGGTGTCCGACGTCCCAGACAAGTTTGTCGTCCGGCGTGTTGAACACGTAATGGATCGCGACAGTCAGTTCGACGACGCCGAGGCCGGAGCCCAGATGTCCACCAGACGTGCTGACCGCGTCGATCATCTCTGCACGCAATTCGTCGGCCAGCTGGCGCAACTGATCGGGCGCAAGCTGGCGAAGCTCGTCGGGTGTCGGGATCTGATCGAGGAGGGGTGTTGCAGGAGGCGTAGTCATAGAGCCCGGCTCTACACTTTCCAATCCGGCCTGTCGATGAACGCTTCGCCGAGGGCAGCGCTTGGTTCGTCGCCAGCGATCGATGCGGCGGAAAATTGCAGCGCAGTGCTCCGCTCGGGCAGCCTCAGTCTGGGATGGCAGTGGTCTGGACGCAATCGCTGCAGCGGCCACGGATTTCGAGCACCGGTCGTTCGGCCTTGAAGCTGCGGGTGGCGGCAACCTTGCGCAGAGCCCGGCTGACTTCCTTGTCATCCACGTGGTCCGCCTGGCCGCATGCGTCGCATACCAGAAAGACGCAATCGTGCATCGATCCGGGATGCGCGTTCGCAAGAAAGGCGTTGGCGCTCTCGACCCGCACGGCAAGCGCGGTGGCGACGAACAGGTCAAGGATCCGGTAGATCGAGTTAGGGGCAACCCGCTTGCCACGGGCGGCCGACAGCCGGTCGGCGATTTCGTAGGCGGAAACGGGCCGATCCTTGCTCGAAAGTTCAGCGAAGACGGCGGCGCGCATGTCAGTCCATTGCTCGCCCGCAGCGAGAAGCGAGGCGCGCGCCCTGTGGGCAAGCGGTGCGTCAGCGGCAGAAGATAACTGGGTGACCATTGCGAGGGTCTATAGCGCCACAAGGGCCCTCGCGCCAAGTGCGCGACGTCTAGCCGTCACGCAAGAAGCGAGCCGAATAGTCCGATGCAAACATCGTGCGCAAGGCGTCAACCTTGGGCTTATCCCAGCGCTGGATGTAACCGTGCGACGGGTTCTTCGCCATGAAGTCCTGGTGATAGCCTTCTGCCGGGTAGAAGGTGCGCTCGCGCTCGATCTTCGTTACAATCGGTTTTGCCCAGATATCCGACGCTGCCATTTGCGCCAGATACGCCCGCGCGACGGCCTGTTGCTCCGCGCTCGTAGGGACCAGCACACTGCGGTAATGAGCGCCCACATCAGGACCCTGCCGGTTCTTCAGCGTCGGATCGGCAACGACTGAGAAAAAGATGCGAAGCAGCTCGTCATAACGAATGACGTTGGGATCGTAGGTGATCTTGACGCTCTCGGCGTGTTGGGTCATGCCGGTGGTGACGCGCGCATATTTCGCCGTTGCCGCGGTGCCGCCATGATAGCCTGCAACGGCTGATTTGACGCCGTTCACATGGCTGAAAACACCTTCGACCCCCCAGAAACAGCCGCCTGCGAAGATCGCCGTCTTAAGCCCGCCGCCCTCCTTGGCGATACGCTTTGCAACGGGTGCGTTGACCGGCTCTTCGAGCGCAAGCGCCGGGCTGCCCTGCACGGCGAGGCCGAAGATCGCGGCCGTGGCGACAACAGCGCCAAGCAGCGCGCGCTTCATTCGCCAAGCCCCAGCGGTTCGATCAAGAAGTCCGGGGAGGGCTGCGGCGCTTCGATTGGCGGGGCGGCATGGGCCGGACTTTCAATATGGTCGGACCATTCGTCGAACGTCATTGCTCCGAGAATGAAAGCGCCAAGGACAAAGCCAAGTGCAAAGTTGCGATAGAGATCGGGGCTGGAAAGGGTCATAATTCATCTCGCTGCACGTGTTGTCGGCGCTGTCTTGTCGGCGCTGTCTTGTCGGCGCTGTCTTGCCGGTGTCGTGCGCTTCAATATATTCAGCTTCGCTTAGCGGTAAGTGAACCAACCAGTCATCGAGCGAACGCGCTTGCACCGTTTTGATCAGTCTGAGTTCGAAATAGTTACGCAGCGCACGCGAAAAAGATGAACGCAGCCCGCAGGCGCGCAAGACCTGCTTGAGCGGTGAGAAGCGCTGCTTGCCGGCTCGGATATTCGCTCAATGGCGGAAATGGCGTATCCCGGTGAAGACCATCGCCAGGCCCGCTTCGTCGGCGGCGGCGATCACCTCTTCGTCACGGATCGAGCCGCCTGGCTGGATGACCGCCGTCGCGCCCGCTTCGGCTGCGGCGAGCAGACCGTCGGCAAACGGGAAGAACGCATCCGAGGCGACCGCGCTGCCGACAGTGCGCGGGGCGTCCCACCCCTCCTTTTCCGCCGCTTCGCGCGCCTTGATCGCGGCAATCCGGGCCGAGTCGCGGCGATTCATCTGACCAGCGCCAATACCGGCAGTCGCGCCATCCTTCGCATAAACGATCGCGTTCGATTTCACGTGCCGCGCGACCGTCCAGGCAAAGCGGCAATCGGCAAGTTCCTGCGCGCTTGGCTTCCGCCTGGTCACCACCGTGAGTTCGTCTGACGCGAGCCCGCCCGCATCGCGCGCCTGAACCAGGAACCCTCCCGCGATAGTCTTCATGGCAAACCCGGCACGGCGCGGATCGGGCAAGGCGCCGGTTTCAAGCAGCCGCAGGTTCTTCTTGCTTGCAAAGACCGCGCGCGCTCCCTGGGTAAATTCGGGCGCGATCACGACCTCGGTGAAGATCGCCGCGATCGCTTCGGCCGTCGCTTCGTCGAGCGCTGTGTTGACGGCGACGATCCCGCCAAAGGCCGAGACACTGTCGCAGGCAAGCGCGGCCTCCCACGCCCCGATCAGGCTTGGTGCCTGCGCCACACCGCACGGATTGGCGTGCTTGACGATGACGACAGCGGGATCGCCGCCGGCAAATTCCGCCGCGAGTTCGAGCGCAGCATCTGCATCATTCAGATTATTGTAGCTGAGCGCCTTGCCCTGCAATTGCTCGGCTTGGGGAACCCCGTTTTCGCGCGATGCCTGCGGGACATAAATCGCTGCGGACTGGTGGGGGTTCTCGCCATACCGCAGCGTGTCCTCGCGCTGGAAAGCGAGCGGCATGGTCGGCGGGAAGGGCGTGGCTTTGAGCGCCTCGGTTCCGAGCGGATGGGTAAATGCATCACCAAATGCAAACCAGTTGGCGATCGCGGCATCGTAGGCAGCGGTGCGGGCATAGGCCTTGGCCGCCATGCGGATACGGAAAGCGGGCGAGGTTGCACCGCCCTGCGCCGCCAGCTCCTCGCCGAGCGCGTCATAATCGGCGGGATCGGTGACGATGGTCACAAACTGGTGATTCTTCGCTGCTGAGCGAACCATGGAAGGCCCGCCAATATCGATATTCTCGATGATCTCGGCGCGGTCCGCCCCGCTCGCCACCGTCTCCTCGAACGGGTAGAGATTGACGATGACGAGGTCGATTGCGCCGATCCCGTGCGCATCCATCGCAGCGACATGCGCATCGTCATCACGCAAGGCAAGGAGTCCGCCATGGACCTTGGGGTGGAGCGTCTTCACCCGCCCGTCCATCATCTCGGGAAAGCCGGTGAGGTCGGCCACGTCGCGCACGGTGAGCCCCGCTTCGCGCAACGCATGCGCCGTGCCGCCGGTGCTGACCAGCTCGACGCCGCGCTCCGCCAGGTTCCGGCCAAGCGCAGCCAGACCGGTTTTGTCGGACACCGAGAGCAGCGCCCGTTCGATCGGCTTTTGCGCCATATCTGGTATGCCTATCCCATCTTCCTGAAGCGCCAGGCAAACCGACCACCGCTGCGCGGGGAAAGTCCCTCGATCACCAATTGCTCGGTCGGATGAGGGCGCCCCTCGCCATCGACCCACAGACTGTCCTCGACCAACAGGCGGATATCCTCGCCGCCCTGCATATCCCCGGTGCCCGGGCGCAGGCTGAATTGCCACATCCGCCCGCCCGGCGCGAGGAGCGCGGCGCCCTTCGCATCGTCATCGAGCCGCACCTCCACCCCGCGCCCCAGATGAAAGCGGATAGCGAAGGCAACCTTGCCGCGCTTGCCCTTGCGACTGACCGGGACCAGCGCATCCTCGCCCACCAGTTCGCGCCCGTCGCTCGCCAGCGCCAGTGTGCGCGAATGTTTGAGGCCGAAGCGCGCGGCATACCCATCATGCTGTGCTTCGATGACGTAAGCCGAGCCACCGGCGCTGCCTTCGGTCTGCCCCAGCGTGCGGCGTTCGAACTCGACGGTTTCCGCCCCTCGCCCCAGCTGTCCGTGGAGCATCACCGCGGTTGAATTGGCATCGTCGATCACCAGCGTGGAATGGGCCGCACTGGCGCGCAGGGCCTGACCGATGCGCGCAGGCACCTGGCCGCCAGCCAGTGCTGCTCCGCCGCAATTGACAACGAGGCGCGCGGGCCCGTCCGACATCTCGAAGGCGAGCGTGGATGCGCAACCACAGCGCGCATGACGGGCACGCGGAGGCGGCGCGGCATCGATTTGCACCAGCGTATTTCCGCCGCTGAGCGCTTGATACCCCCAATGCTGTGCATCGGCGAGGGGGCGCGCGCGCTCCCCTGTCGCGGCGATTAGCGCGGCCACGCGGTCCGCTGAGATTGCGCCCTGCCCCTGCCAGCTTCCAAGCCCGCCATCGCCATGCCGCAGCGCCAGCAGCGGCGGGATCAGCAGCGCGCGCATCACCTTCAGCGCTGCGGGGGGCCGGGCGGCGACAGCCTCGTAACAGGCGAGGCAATCGGTGAGGGTGCGGATCGCTTCGAACTGGGCGGCGGGACAGCGCGACAGGGTGCCGCCATCTTCCGCCACAAGGTCGCCCAACGCCCGTATGAGCCCAGCTTCACCATAAAGGCGCCGCGGCTTGCCATCGGGCAGCAACAGACCGGCGGCCGTAATCGCGGACCAGGCCGCAACCGCGCCAAGACCCGGCCCACTACGCCGCGCTTCGCCATCGAGCCAGTCGGCAGTCTGCTCGATCGCGGCGAGCAGGCGCGGCTTCAGCCCCCCGTCATGCCCTGCAAGTACCAAGGGGGCATGAACCAACCATGCAAGGAGGCGCAGTCCGGTATGCTCGATATCCCAGGCGGGACCTTTTGCAGGCGCTTGGTTGGCATCGAGCCAGCGGGCCGTGATCCGTTCGGCAATAGCGATACAGTCTTCGCGCGGTGCACTGGCGGCCAGGTCGGCGAGCCACGTAAAGGCGTGCACCGTGCGCTCAAGACCGGGGGCAAGGCGGGCGCTAGGTGCGAAGTCGACTGCGGTAATTGGCTGCCGGACGCCGTGAACGCAGAAATGTCCGGCGCGCAATGCCATGCCCGCCGCTCTGTTGCCGGGCGCTGCATTCTCGACCGTGGCGCGGATGCGGGTCGGCGCAGGACGGCGGAAGGGATTGGCGAGCGCATGGCCGGGAACGCCGATACGATAGGCCATGCGGATGAGTGTCTCGCCCGCACCGGTACGCGGCGCAATGACATCGGTCAGCGCGAGCGCGCGGGGCTGCTCACGTTCCGAATGCGCGGGCGGCGGAGCGCTGCGGGCCGGCGCGTCTTCGACCAGTGGTTCGGCGCGCCCGGAAAGCGGCAGGGCGGAGTGCTCTCGCTTCGCATTGC
Organism: Erythrobacter sp.; assembly: GCA_036353345.1. Classification (GTDB taxonomy): domain Bacteria; phylum Pseudomonadota; class Alphaproteobacteria; order Sphingomonadales; family Sphingomonadaceae; genus Erythrobacter. The sequence goes on from JAZBPE010000086.1 coordinate 8,216, forward strand.
CAGCTTTGTTCGGACTGGCCGCGCGGTCATCGTCGAACAGGGTTGCCATCAATCGTTACCTTTCAGCGCGGCGATATTGGCCGCGTAGTGATCCGCCCCGCCCTTGAAGCTTGCCGAGCCCGCGACCAGCACATCGGCACCCGCGGCGATGCATTGCCGAGCGGTTTCGGGATTGACCCCGCCATCGACCTCGAGATGGATGTCGCGTCCACTCTCCTCGATCAGGTCTGCAATCTTGCGTATCTTCGTCAGCTGCGAAGGGATGAAGCTCTGCCCGCCAAAACCAGGATTGACGCTCATCACCAAAATGAGATCGACCATGTCCATGAGGTTGGCGAGCGCCTCGACCGGAGTACCGGGATTGAGGACCACACCCGCTTTCTTGCCCAGCGCGCGGATCGCCTGGAGCGTACGGTGAATGTGCGGGCCAGCCTCGGGATGGACGGTGATGATGTCGGCGCCCGCATCGGCAAAGGATTCCAGATATTGATCGACCGGGGCGATCATCAGATGCACGTCGAAAGGCTTGTCCGAATGCGACCGCAGCGCCTTGATCACCTGAGGCCCGATGGTGAGGTTTGGAACGAAATGGCCGTCCATAACGTCGATATGGATCCAGTCCGCCCCCGCTGCATCGATGGCGCGGACCTCCTCACCCAGCCGCGCGAAATCGGCGGACAGGATCGAGGGGGATATGAGCGGTGCCTTCATGGCTGGTGGAACGCGCTTTCGCAGGAGGCCTGGCGGTCACGCATATCAAGCCAGCGAATCACGCGGCAAGCACTATGCACAGACTTATCCCCAAACCCCGGTGAGCGGATTGTCAGTTCAGATGCAATTCAGCACGATTGTGTCATTCCCGGGCCATAAGCTTGCGCTAGCTCCACCTTGAGCGGAGGAATGCGGGCAATCGTATCCCTAGCATAATTGGATTTTTTCATGACGTCGGCACGCTGGAATAGTCAGGTTTTAGGTGCGCTTGCCTTTGGCGGCGCGATCATCGCAGGCGCGGCGGCGTTCAGTGATCCTGCACAGGCTCAGGCGGCAAGCACTGGCGACTATCGCAACGAGATTTCGAACAACATGCGCCGCTGCGCACCCGGCAATGGACCGGCCGTTCGCGTGACGATCGAAGGGATCAAGAGCGCCGAGGGCACCATCCGCGCGCAGGTCTATCGCGGGACGCGCGCCGATTGGCTCGAGAAGGGTCGCTGGCTCAACCGGATCGAAGTGCCCGCGCGCAAGGGCCGCATGACCTTGTGCATGCCGGTTCCCGAAAGCGGCGCCTATGCGATCGCGGTGCGCCATGATGCGAACGATAACAACGAGACCGACATCACCGCCGATGGCGGCGCGATGTCGAACAATCCTTCGATCAACATCTTCAACCTTGGCCGCCCGAGTATCGACAAAACTCGCTTCGAGGTAGGCAAGACCGTGCGCGCGATGACGATCAACATGCGTTATTTCAGCTAAGCTATGGCTGTCTTGCCTTAGCCCGTCTTGCGACGGCGCTTTCTAATCGCCCACCACACGGCTGGCGCGGCGAGCAACGGGTATTTCTCACGAAATGGCGTAACCTCGATCTCCAGCCCCGTATGGCGCGCGATTTTCCACGCGGCATAGCGCGCGGCGCCGTCAAAGGTCGTGCTCGCCTTGCCGAGGCGCAGCAGGTTGAGCGGTTTGCCGAGCCGCGCTCTTCGCTTCCACCAGCGCCGGATCGCGCGCGCCTTTCGAGGCGCAATGTCGGGGGCAATGCGACCTTCGATATCGCGCACCGGAAACCCGCCGGCAGCCAGAGCGAGCGGAAGCAACCCGTCGAAATGCTCCCGATTCTGGGCGAGGATCGTATCAGGCCGGATACTGCTTTCGATGCGGAACTCCGCTTCATAGGTCGCGCGGAACAGGGCGCGCCAGAAATCGCGCTCGGTACCGCTGGGTGGGCCAAGGGTCGCGGCAAGCCGTGCCGCCGTCACCGCCGCATCTCCAAGCGCCGCGATTACCCGCCTCTGCGCATCGGCCTCGCGTACCCAGACAAGCGCGCTCGGCTGAACGAAGCGGGTCCAGATGGTGGTATCGATGGTTCCGCCCGCACACGCCTCCTCGAAGGTGAAGAGCGACATGATCGCGACCTTGGCGCGCAACGTCTCGCCGTCACGGTCGCATTCGCGGTAGGCGATTGCGGGCCAGATCGCAGCGCGCTCCTCGCCCGGCATCAGGATATAGAAATCCAGTACGCCATCCAGCGAACCGGTTCTGAGGTTCGATCCGTAGAACAGCACTGCAAGCGCGCCGGCCTCATGCGCCAGCCGCTCGGCAAAGGTGCGGATTGCGGGTTCGACCGCGGGCTCGAGCCGCTCGGCAATGCGGGCGTGGAGATCGAAACGAGCGTTGCGGTCGGTGCGGAAAGAAGCGGCGCGCATGACGCCCGCGCTCATCGGCTCAAGGCGTCACGAATGCAAGCGGCGGGCCCTGCGACACCCGGTATTCACCGGGCGGAAACGCTTCACCATCGAGAATGAAGGCATCACCCAGCGCCAGAGTGAATTCGGGGGTCGCAATCTGGTGAATGCCGCGTTCGCGCAGGCGCGAGGGGGTTTTGCCGCGAAGGATCCTCGGAATGAGCAGCGCGCGGCGCCGGTCGATCTGGTCGAGTGCTACCAGCTTCAGCCCGGTCTTCAGTTTACCGAACGGCGCAAGGCCCGCAGGCAGTCGCTCCAGCGTGGAGGCGAACAGCATCTGGCGCCATCCCGGATCACCCTGCCCGCTATGTGCCATCGCAGCCTTGTGCGCGCCCAGCGTAATCCGCATGGGTGCCCCGCGCCGATACGGATTGGCGCGCGATGCAAACAGCCACTGTCCGACCGCCCAGGCCGCCGTCATTCCGACCGCAAGCGCGTTGAAAACGCCAAGCCGGTGTGCGCTTTGCCCGGCACGGGTCGCGGTAGTGAAAGCGCCCGCCCCGAGTATGAAGCCCCTTACACGGTGCGGCGCGCGGCGGTCCGCAGGATCTTGGATTTCGGTAATGTCAATCGGCCGGCGACATGTTCGCCCACCCCGCTCGAACGCGGCGATCGCAGCTTCTAGCGTCCAGTCCGACGGTAAGCCCAGATCAATCGTCAGCGCGTTGGTCTTGCCCTTGGGGAGCACCGCGATCGCAGGCCAGTCATCGCCGAAGATCGGCACTCCGCTCGTCAGCACGTCGCGAACCGTGCCATCGCCGCCATTGATGACGAGCAGATCAATACCGGCCGCCGCGAAATCGGCAAGGACGCTGGGAAGCTGCTCACGCTCGCCGGGCTGGGCAATGTGGACCTGCGGGCTTAAACCACAGTCAAAGTCGGTGCCGTGGTTGCGGTGACTGCGCGGATTGTAGATAACGCCGACACGCGGACGCTCACCCGGCGCGCGCGAACGCGGCGCTGAGGCAGCGTTTGTGGCGGCAGTCACGGCCGCCGGAAGCCGCGTGAATTGGTAGATCGGCGTCGCCATATCCGTCCTGTAAATGTCGCGCAGCGCGCATAGCACTGCAAGTTAGTCAAGCAAACGCAACGTTTGGCGCCAGTGTGCGGCGCTGTGCGAGGTTTCGATACATGTGGGGCGCCGATCGGTGACAGCAAGGCGGATGGCAGAGTGCTGTCGCTTTTCCGGAAGCTGCGTCGGGCAAGCTGCCCTCATCATCGGGGAAAGCAGCTGGACAATTTGAGATTCACCGCGCTGGCGATTGATCCTGCTCGCTGAGCCTGCAGCAAAGAGCAATCGCCAGATATCCAACGCAAGTGGGCCCGAATTCTCCCATTGCGGATCATCGCGCTTCTGCCTTGTCGGAATATGCCGCGCGCCCTTGCTTCACACCAATCTCGTACATCTCGCGCATCCGCGATTGATCGAACAACTCGGTTTCGAGATCATCGTCCAGCGTTCCTAGCGCGTGGATCTCAAGCTTCATGCCGCTTTGTGTACTGAAGGCGCGCAAGGCGGCAACAGCCCGGCGATCGGCTTCCTTGATCGAGGCGCTCAACGCGCGTTCCATGATGGAAAAGGTGCGCGGCTCAGTGACCGTGTAGCTGGGCTCGAGCGCGCCATTGTAAAGGATGGTCATCCGTCCGCGCACGCTTTGGTTTCCGGCCTCCTCGTCAAACAGGATCGCAGGCGGTATCGCGAACACACTGGAGGTCGTGCCGCCATCGACATGCAATTCGTCGATCACCTCGGAACCGCTGGCGCTCCTGATGAGAACGGGCGGGAAGAACCCGGGAATGCTTGCCGATGCGAGCAGGACCTTGCGAAACAGCGCCAGTCGCTGCGGACTGTCGCTCGCCGCAATCGCGCCCATGTCCCAGACGACCCCGCGTTCCGCATCAAGGTTTGTCGTCTGCACGACAAGCCGCCTTCCGCTGTCGTGTTCGGCTGCAATCGCATCGAGCAGTCGGTCATCGACATAAAGCGCGATGAGTTCGGCAAGCGGCCGAGTATCGGCAAGCGAGGCGCCGCCTAACAACCCTTCGATGGGATGCATCCGGTAGATATGCTCGGCGCGGATGCCGGTATAAAGGGTCGAAAGATGCGCGTCATATCCCTCTCCCAGAAAGGCGAAGGGCGCGATCAGGGCGCCTGTGCTGACACCGGACACCATATCGAAGCGGGGGCGTGAGCCCGCCTGGCTCCAACCGTTCAGGAAGCCCGCCGAAAAGGCGCCCTTGTCCGATCCGCTTGAGAGTACCAGAAGTTCGAAGCGATCACTTCTGCGCCAAACCTTCCGCTGGTCAAACATGCGGCCGCGCCATGCGACCCAATCCGACGATGGAGCATCGGTCCAGAGACGGATTGAATCAAAACTCGGAACTTGCGCGTCAAGCTGCATGCGGGCGGTCACGACCGGTCGATCGGGCCATGTCGCACAAGCCGCCAGGCTGGAGGCTGCCAGAACCAGCGACAGCCTTCTGAAAAACTGCTGCATTCGGGCTTGCTCCATTGTAACGCTTGCACTCAGGGATTGCGCGGCTGGCATAAATAACGGGCGTTTGCGCAGCTGGGATCGCGTCACTGCATCCACGCTTTGCGCCGATTCGGCGATACCCGTCAATCGTAGCCTGTAGAACGTAGCTGTAGTGCTCTCAATGAAACTGACCGGCTCAGTCAGCATCGAATGTCGTGCCGACCCATCCTATGCAGGACCCAGTATCCTGAGCAAGACTTCGCCGTTCGAGCCGATTGCAACCTGCGCCTCGATGCCAAAGACCGCTTCGAGCCGTTCGGGTGTCATCGTTTCACCAGGAGAGCCATCGGCGACGATTGCCCCGTCCTTCATCCACAGCAGGCGATCGGCGTAACGCGCAGCGAGCGACAAATCGTGCACTACGATCAGCAGGCAGCGATCCGCGCGTGCGACATCGGCAAATATGCGCAGGACTTGGTGCTGGTAGCGCGGATCGAGGGCCGCGACCGGTTCGTCGGCCACCAGCAGCGGCGTCTGGGCGGCAAGCGCGCGCGCCACGTGCATCCGGGACGACTCCCCGCCGGACAGCGTATCCGCCGCGCGTTCCTCGAAGCCTTCGAGCGCGCAAAGCGATATGGCGCGGCCGATGGCCGTCTTGTCTTGCGGCGAGAGAGCGCCGGGCACCGCCCCATAAGCAAAGCGGCCCAGTGCGACGATATCGCCGACCGGCTGCGGCCATACCAGCGGTCGCAGTTGCGGCAGATAAGCCACCTTGCGCGCCCGCTCTACCGGAGGCATCGCAGCCGTGTCCTGCCCGTCGATGAGAGCACGTCCTGTCGCAGGCTTGAGCAGACCAAGTGCCAGGCGCAGCAACGTCGTCTTGCCGGCGCCGTTCGGACCGATCAGCATCGTTAGCGTGCCGGAGCGAAGGGCGAAACTGGCGTCTGTGACCAGCGATCTTCCATCGACCGCGTAGCCGAGCCCACATGCCTCCAGCGCACTCATGCGAGCCTGCGCCGAGAGGCGATCCAGATGAAGATCGGCGCGCCGATCAGCGATGCGACGACGCCCAGCTTCAGTTCGCTGTTCGTCGGAAGAATTCGTACTCCTATGTCGGCAAGTACGAGCAGCAATGCGCCGAGCAGCGCTGAGGGAACCAGCAACCGTCCCGGCTCATAGCGCACGAACGGGCGCACCAGATGCGGCGCGACGATCCCGACAAAACCGATCGCGCCGGCCAGCGCTACCGCTGCACCTGTTGCAAAGCCGGCTCCGACAATGATGCCGAGCCGCTGGCGTCTGAGGTCGAGCCCAAGGCCCTGTGCAGCTTCCTCGCCCAGGGCGAGCGCAGAAAGCCCCCGCCGTGTGGCGAGCATGATGCCGCATCCCAGGACCAGGAACGGCGCGGCAAACGCCAGGTCTTCGAAACTGCGATTATCGACTGTGCCGAGCATCCAGTTGACCATGTCCGAAAGACTGAACGGATTGGGCGCCAGGTTCATAAGCAGCGCCATCATCGCTCCTGAAAAGCTGGACAGGCCGACGCCGATCAGGATCAGGGTGACCACCGAGCGTGTGCGCAGCGCCGCGCTTGCAACGATCCCCGTCGCGACCAGGGCCCCTGTTACGGCTGCGAGCGGAAGAACCAGCGATCCGGAGGTCGCCAGACCGAAATACAGCACGAATGTAGCGAACAAGGCGGCGGTCGCGGAGACGCCCAGAATGCCAGGTTCGGCCAACGGGTTGCGCAACAGGCCCTGCAACGCCGCGCCGCTCATTCCCAGAGCCGCGCCGACAAATGCTGCGGCAAGTGCGCGGGGCAGGCGGATTTGCCATACGACCAGCCGATCGCCCTCGCTTGCCTCGAATACCAGCGCCGAGATAACCCGATCGAGCGGCAGCGGGACAGAGCCCAGCAGCAACGACAGGACAAGCGCCGCGGTCAGCACCAGCCCCAGAACGCCGCCAACGCGGCTCATGGCGCTTCAGTCTTGCGGGCAAGCGCTTCGACCGCATCGAGCAGGAACCAGGCTCCGCACGACGTCCAGGCACCATCCAGCGGTACCACCGGTAATTCACGCAATTGCGCCTGCGCGATGGGATGACGTGCCGCGCTCCAGGTATCGATATGGGCAGTCCCGCTTTCAAAGAAGGCCGCCGCAATCAGATCGGGCCGGTCATAGGCAAGCCGTTCGAGCGGGATGGATCGCCATCCGGAACTGTCCTGAAAATTGGTCAGGCCCGCTGTGACGAGCAGTTCGTGAACCAGACTGCCTTCGCCGGTGGTTACGCCGCCGGGCGTCATGTACAGGGTCGAACGTGGTGCTCCGGCGCTTTGCGCAAGCGCCGCGAGCCGTCGATCCATGTCAGCGACAAGCTCCTGAGCCTCCTGCCGCTGACCAAGCTCACCGCCCACCCGCAGCACTTCGCCGCGCACTTCGTCGATCGTTTGCGGGAAGCCGATCTGAAGCACCTCGACCCCGGCGCGTTCCAGAACCGTGGTGATGCCGGGGCCACCTCCATAAGAACGCACCACGATATCGGGTTCCAGCGCCAGGACGTCCGCCGTTCGCGGACGCACTTTCGCAACGCCCTTCGCCTGCTTGCGCAGATAGGAGAAATCCGCTTCGGAATCGTAGGACAGGGCGAGAATATCGTCCCGCTCGGCAAAGCGCAGGACGTATTGATCGGCGCAATAATCCAGACTGATGATCCGGCGCGGCGCGTCGGCAGATGCGGTGGGGACCTGCGAACAAGCGCTGAGCCATAGCCCGCACGAAGCGACGAAGAACCACCTCAGCAAAGTCACATCCGATATCGCACGCCGCCGAACACGGCGCGGCCGGGCTGGCCGAAGAGAAAGACCGTCTCATATTCCTCATCACTCACGTTTTCGATCCGGCCAAACAGCTCGATTGCCTCGGTAATGCCGTAGCTGGCGCGCAGATCGGCCACGACATAGCCATCGAGCGGGCGGTTATTGGCGCGATCATCAAAACTGTCTCCGACCACCAGCACCGTGGCGCCAATTCCGATGCCGTTTGCAATCCGGTAATCGGCTACCAGGCTGAAGGTCTCCCCGGCCCGGCGCGGAAGGCGGTCCCCGCTGCCATCGTCAAATGCGTCGATGATCGAATAGTTGAACGACACGTCGAAGCCGTCCACCGGCCGCAGGTCCAGACTGAATTCCCAGCCGTCGGCGCTGGCGCTCGCGATGTTGTCATAGGTCCCGAACGGCGGACTTTCGACCAGACATGGGGCAAGCGCGCTGCCCTCGCACGAAACGAACACGATCTGGTTTGTGGCGTCGCGCTCGAAATAGGTCACGCTCGCCTGCGCACGGTCATCAAGGAGGGTCTGCGTTACACCGATATCCCAGGTTTCTGCTTCTTCAGGTGCGAGATCGGTATTGCCGAAGTCGCTGAACAGCTGGAACAGGGCCGGGGCCTTGAACCCTTCGCCATAGCTCGCGCGCAGCACGGTCGCGCCATCGTTGGGCGAGTAGACGCCGCTTGCGGAAAAGGTCGTCGCATCGCCGAAGGTTTCGTGGTCATCGTAGCGGATGCCGCCGCTGAGCGAGAGCCCTGCAAGCGGCGTCACGTTCGCCTGGCCATAGACCGAATTGATCCAAACATCGGCGCTGGTCGCAGGCGCTCCGAAGTTCGATGTGCGAAACTGCGACACCTCCCGCTCCGCTCCGAACACTAGCTGCGCAAACGGGCCGGTATCGAACACCCCCTGATATTCAAAACGCCGGTTTTCGCCGTTCGCATCGAATGTCTCGGCCCGGGTTGTATTGTCGAAGTCCTGACGGTCGATATTGGTGTAGGCAAATCCCAGGCGATTGCGAAATCGCCCGTCGAGTAAGCTGGCATTGATACCGGCGTAACCGACGAAGTCCTCGCGGTCGGAAACAACGTCCGTGTCGCCAAACCCGGTTGCGGTGAAGCCATCGATCTCGGTTTCGCCATCGGCATAGAAGGCGCGCAGATCCAGTGCGATATTGGCGGCAAGGGTAATGCCGACCTTCCCGTTGACGCTGACGCTTTCGAACCCATCGGGCTCCAACCCCCCGCGTGCTTCGCTGAAGGTCGAGATCCCGTCGGTGCGCAGATAGGTGCCGCCGACGCTCGCTGCGATGGGGCCGATACGACCGGAAATATTTCCGACGAACTCCGCTGTGTCCCGCTCGCCATATTCGGCGCGTGCGAAAATCCCGAGTTCCTCAGTCGGTTCGCGCGTGATGAGGTTCACCACGCCGCCGATGGCTTGGCTTCCGTACAAGACCGATTGTGCGCCCCGGACCACTTCGACACGCGCAATGTTGCCCACGAGCAGAGGGCCGAAATTGAAGCCGCCGCCGATCGAAGCGGGATCGTTCAACTTGATGCCATCGACAAGCACTGCCGTCTGATCGGAATCGGCGCCGCGGATCGAAACACCAGCACTGGTTCCGATTCCGCCATTGCGATTGAACGTGACGCCGGGAACGGTTCGCAACAGATCCAGCGCATCGCTGGCCTGTCGGTTCACGATCTCCTCTTCGTCGATGATCGTGACCGATTCGCCAACCTGCGATAGCGTGCGTTGAACCCGGTTTGCGGTCACGACGATCTCTTCGGTGTTCGAATTGTCGCCGCCGAAGCGATCAATGTCCTGCGCGAGTAATGGTGGGGCGGACAAAGCGAACAACGATGCCCCGCCGAGCATTATCCTGGAAAACCTCATTGCATGTTCCAAAGTCATGGCAGACGGGGCTCCGATGCCCGTCTGACCCAATCGACAGTCGGCCCGCCCGCAATTTCCGCACGGAATTACAGGCGCCGGAAACCGGCCTCGCTGTCGCTACTTCGGAAAAAACGCTTTCCTGTCCCATTGGGCTGGACCCGGCCCCGGACGAACGACGCGACGGCAGGTCTCCTGGCTTACCGATCGTCACCGTCGAACCGTCTTCCCAACCTCGCCCCAGAGGGGTCTGGCCAGTGACATGGTGGTTCGAGGCTCCCGGCTCACAGTTGCGGGCACAGCGCCGGTTCTACACCGGCTTCCCTCTTAGCTTCCGATCAGGGAAGCACCGTCAGCTCACAGAGTAGGAAATGCGCTCGATCGCGTCAATTCGATAAAACCGGGGGTGCCAAGCGGGCGAAGGGTCTCCAGTTCGAAGATCCAACCCGCTTTGAATTCGGGCGGCGCGTTTCGACCGTTCCGGGAGCATCTACCGTCGCCAGCTCACCGGCACCCATTAAGCAAAAAGCTTCCGCCAATCTAAATGGAAGTAATGGTGCGCCTGGCAGAACGAGAGCGCTTTAGGGGTTGGTTGCAGCGGCTGAGTTTGCCAGCACGATCGGAAGGATATTCCCGGTCGCGCTGTGCGTCCGCTCTTCGTTGTGCTTCATGCGCCATGGGCCAGCAAGGGGAACGGCGTTTTGTTGAAGCATCCGTAGCCCAGGCGACTCCGGTTTCAGCAACGCCCCGCGGTCCGTGTCGCAAAGGTCCAATCCTTTCGGCAACACCCTCGATAGCTTCTAACGACGATCTTCGAGCGTGATCCCGGAAGGACGCGGCAAGTGAA
>JAZBPE010000087.1:0-2881 GCA_036353345.1 Erythrobacter sp.
AAGCCTCGCAACGCTGTTCTCGACGATGATCACTGCGCCATCGACGATGAGACCAAAGTCGAGCGCGCCGAGGCTCATCAGGTTGCCTGATACTCCAAGCCGGTTCATCCCGATGGCTGCCATCAGCATGGAAACGGGAATGACCAGCGCCGCGATAATGGCAGCGCGGATATTGCCAAGCATGAAGAACAGCACCGCGATTACAAGGAGCGCGCCTTCGGTCAGGTTGGTTCGCACTGTGCTGATCGTCGCATCGACCAACGCGGACCGATTGTAGACAACCTTGGCCTCCACCCCTTCAGGAAGCGAGGCGCGGATGTCTTCAAGCCGCGCAGCTGCTCCTGCGGCAACCGTGCGGCTGTTCTCGCCCGCGCGCATCAAGACGGTGCCTATCACGGCCTCTTCACCGTTCAGTGATGCAGCGCCCGTGCGCAAATCACCGCCAACTTCCACATCGGCAATATCGCCCACGCGTACAGGAACGGCTTCGCGAGTCGTAACGACAGCTTGCCTGATGTCTTCGACACCCCCAAGCCGCGCGTCGACACGAACCAGCAAAGCCTCGCCTGCCCGGTCCACAAAGTTGGCTCCCTCAGCGAGATTGGCTGCATTCAAGGCATCGATGAGTTGTTCAAAACCGACGCCATATCCGGTCATGCGAGCCGGATCGGGCTGGACTAGAAACTGCTTCTCAAAACCACCGATGGAATCGACACCGGCAACACCGTCCACCGACCGCATGAGCGGCGCAACAATCCAATCCTGAACGGTGCGCAGATAGGCTGCTTTCTCGACCTCATTGGTAAGCCGCTCCCCACGCTCGGTGACGAAACTTCCATCACCTTGCCACCCGGTCGCGCCGACAGTCTCTGCGCCTTCGCCGTTAGGGTTCGTGTACTCGACCGAGTACATTAAAACCTCGCCCAACCCGGTGGAGATCGGCCCCATGCTAGTTTCCGCGCCTTCGGGCAGTTCGGCGCCGATGGGCACCAATCGCTCGGAAATCTGCTGCCTCGCAAAGTAGATGTCGGTACCTTCTTCGAAAATCGCGGTCACTTGACTGAAGCCATTGCGGGAAATCGAGCGAGTCAGCTCCAGCCCCTGGATTCCGGCCAGTCCGGTTTCAATCGGGAAGGTCACCTGCGTTTCAACCTGTTCGGGCGAAAGCGCAGGCGCGGCAGTGTTGATTTGCACCTGTGTGTTGGTGATGTCAGGGACCGCATCAATGGGCAGGCGCAGAAGGTTAATCGCACCCCAGCCCGAAACGAGCAGGGTGAGCGCAATAACCGCCCAGCGATAGCGAACCGACAGGTTTAGAATACCGGCGATCAGGCCGCGCTTGTCAGACTCTTGAGGAGGCATGTCAGTCTGCGGAGATGTATCAGTGACCATGACCAGCCTCGTCCTTTTCGAGCTCACCCTTCAGGAGCACCGCGTTCTCTGATGCGATGCGCTGACCTGCTTCGATGCCCGACAGGACCGTCACCATTCCGGCTGAGCGGTCGCCAATCTGGACGGGTTGGACCTTGAAGCCATCTTCGGTGCGGACGAACACGACAGTCTGGCCATCCACGGTTTGAACGGCGTCTTCGGAGACGACAATCCGACTGGGGTCACTTTCGCCAGAACTCTGCAGTCGAACCTCAACAAATGATCCCGCCTGCAGGCCTGCCAAAGCGCGCGGCAATGGCAGAACCGCAATCGCGGTTCGGTTTTCAGGGTCGAGCGAAGGTGTGACAGCGCGCACTTGAGCAGTCGCCGAACCTCCACCTGGCAATTCGAATGTCGCTATATCTCCTCGCCGTATTCTCCCGATGTCGGATGCCGGTATCGCGACTTCGATCTGCAAACCATTGGGATTGACGACGCGGAATAATTCTTCGCCCGCGTTGACGAAGGAACCAAGCGTTGCAGGCGCTGCGGTCACACTACCAGAGATCGGGCTAGTAACTGCGATAGAGCGCCCATCGCCGCCTACTCCGGCCGCCGATGCTGCGGCACTCGCCCGATTGAGTTCGGCGCGTGCGACTGAAAGATTGGCTTGCGCGGCCTCCAGATCCTGCCGGGCCGTGACATTCTGATCAAACAGCTCTTGCTCTCGCTGAAAGAATGCCTGCGCCTGATTGAAGCGGGCTTGTGCCGCAGACCGGGCCGCCGCCAATGAGGCCGCTTCTGCGCTTTCGATAATGGCAACCGTCTCGCCGCGACGAACATTCTCGCCCAAAGACTTGCGCAAGCTACGAACGACACCGGATGCGCGCGCATCAATGATCGCGATACTGTCCGGGCGTGCAGAAACGGTCGCGGGCAAAACCAGTTCCGCCGCGCCGCCATTCGCAACCTCAACAACCGTGATCTTGGCTGCCGTGATCTGTTCGGGCGAAAGTGAGATCAGCCCCTCTTCGCCGACGGAGACAGCTTCATCGCCTTGCTCTTCGTGCACATATTCATCAGGCGACGCGAATGTCCAGACGGCGAGGGCTATACCCAACATCGCGGCAACAACGCCGATAACTATTTTGTTGCGGCTCATTGGTCCGCTCCTTCAAATTGGGTTGCCAGTCGGATCAGAAGCGCGGCTGCTCGCCCGCGTTCTTCTTGGGCTTCGATTAAAGACGCGCGGATGGCATCGCGCGCTTCGGCAGTGTTCAGCACTTCGATTAGGGGAAATCGGCCAGCGCGGTATCCGATCTGCACAAGCCGCAGAGCCTCGTCAGCCTGAGGAAGGGACGCCTGAGAGAGCGTTTCGACGCGCGAGTCTGCCGCGAGATAGTCAGACCGCGCCTGCGCTATCCGCTGGCGCAGTTCAGCGAGCACTACCGCTTCGCGAGCGGTCGCTGCGCGCAGCTCGGCCTCGGCAGCCCGGACATTGCCCTGGTTG
>JAZBPE010000088.1:0-4895 GCA_036353345.1 Erythrobacter sp.
CCGGCGCGACCTGGAGCCGCGCGGTGCGGCTGGGAGTGGCGGTGTCGGCATCGGCCATCAATCGGTCCTTCGGCTGGGTGTCGAATCTTGTGACGACGTAGCTAGGGAGCGCAAAAGACGATTGCAAACCAGCATATGATGGAGGCGGCCGCGGCGAGCAGCGGTCGGCGCGCCCCGAATTCAACCGGGCAGAAAAAAGCCCGGCACTTGGCCGGGCTTAAAAGTTTGGGAGAGGATGCCTGAAAGGCAAGGCTGGTATGAACCCGGTCCACTTTTTGTGCAAATGCGAAAGGCGCACTTTTGTTTGCATAAATTGCAATCAAAAGTGCGTAAGCGTCGATTTCATGTCAAATGTTGCAAAATATCCTGCCCACTTCTTGAGCATTTGCCCATATTCTAGGCAATATCCGGCATTCCCTATGTTGCGATGCAGCAAGGTGCCGCGTCCGAGCAGTTCGTGCTGGCTCGTGACATGGCAGAGCGGGGCGGCTAATCTGCCGGTCAGGCGGTCGAGGCGGTTGTCACAAACCGCGCTATCGCCCAAACGGCTTCCAGCACTGGCATCAACTCTTGCAAACCGGTTTGTATCCATATGTCGAAAATCTATCCCGATGCGTCTGCCGCGCTGGACGGGGTCATAGCCAATGATCTTCTGATTGCCGCCGGCGGGTTTGGCCTGTGCGGCATTCCCGAAAGGCTGCTCGATGCAATCAGGGATAGCGGCGTGACCGGCCTGACCTTCGCCAGCAACAATGCCGGTGTCGATAATGAAGGCATCGGCAAGCTCCTGCGCACCAAGCAGGTGAAGAAAATGATCTCTTCCTATGTCGGCGAGAACAAGGAGTTCGAACGGCAATTCCTCGCAGGCGAGCTGGAAGTCGAGTTCTGCCCGCAGGGTACACTGGCCGAGCGGATGCGGGCGGGCGGCGCAGGCATCCCGGGCTTTTACACCAAGACCGGGGTCGGCACCCAGGTCGCCGAGGGCAAGGAGCACAAGGAGTTCATCGACCAGGACGGCGTGATGTCGACCTACATCCTGGAGCGAGGCATCTTCGCCGATCTCTCGATCGTGAAGGCGTGGAAGGCCGACGAGACGGGCAACCTGGTCTTCCGCAAGACGGCGCGCAACTTCAACCAGCCCGCCGCGACCTGCGGGAAGATCTGCATTGCCGAGGTCGAGGAGATCGTACCCGCAGGCGCGCTCGATCCGGACGAAATCCACCTGCCCGGAGTGTTCGTCAACCGCCTGATCCTGGGCGCGCCCTACGACAAGAAGATCGAGTTCCGCACAGTGAGGACCCGCGAGGACGCATGATGCGCGTTGCGGCGTCGCCAAAGGTTCTTGGCCCGGTCCTATTGGTAGGCGGGGCGTTAGCGCTGCAGGGATGCGTCGCCGCAGTCATCCCGCTCGCAGCAGGCGGGCTGATCGGCAATCAGGCGTTTTCCGGCAATGACAACGATGGCAACGAAACCGCCACCGCAGCACCGCGCCTCGTGGTCGAGGATGCCGTCATCGCGCAGCCAACGACCGATCCGGTGAATTCCGATCTCGTCCCCCTCGACTCCGGGAACGATAACACCGCGCAAGCCGCAGCCATGCCTGGTCTTCGGGACCCTGGTCCCACTCCGCAACACGGTTCACTGGCAAGCGTCCGGGCCGTCCCCCCCTTTGCTTCAGACGATTCGCCGACAGCGCCGCGTGAATATGCTCCCGGCTCCGGCTTCGCCATCAACCAGTTGCTGTCCTTCGCCAACCAGCGCCAGATCGCCTCTGGCAAGCTTCCCGATTCGGCGGTGCTGAGCGACCGCCTTTCCCTCGACCCCGAGCGGGCGCAGTGCAATGCGATCACGCCCACGGTTTTGATCGATCTCGATCCCGAGGGCGGCGTGTTCGACCCTGCCAGCGCCACCCGCCCGCCAGCGGGTCTGGGTGTCGGCCTTGCGCGTCTGCGCATTGGCGGTGTCGCGATTGCCTGGATCTCGGCCAATCCGATGGAGAAGGCTGACGAAGTTCGCAAGGCGTTGGCACGCAGCGGCCTGGACGCAAATGAAGAGGACCGCTTGTTACTGCTTCGCGCGCCGGACGATCGAAAGCAGAAGCTGCGCGAGGAGCTCGCTGGCGTTACCTGCCTGATCGCGATTGCCGGCGACACGCGCTCGGATTTCGACGAATTGTACGACTACCTGCTCAACCCGGCGGATGCGCAATCGCTCGAGCCTCTGATTGGCGATGGGTGGTTTCTCATTCCGCAACCCCTGCTTCCCGAAAGGCCCAATTGATGACCGAACCCACCAAAGGCTGGACCCGCGACCAGATGGCAGCGCGCGCGGCGCAGGAACTCGAAGACGGCTACTACGTCAATCTCGGCATCGGTATCCCGACGCTCGTGGCGAACCACATTCCCGAAGGCATGATGGTGACGCTGCAGAGCGAGAACGGGATGCTCGGCATCGGTCCGTTCCCCTACGAGGACGAAGTCGATCCCGACCTCATCAATGCCGGCAAGCAGACGATCAGCGAGCTCCCGCACAGCGCCTATTTCGATAGCGCGACAAGCTTTTCGATGATCCGCGGCGGCCATATCGACCTGACCGTGCTGGGCGCGATGGAAGTCGCGGAAAACGGCGACATTGCCAACTGGATGATCCCGGGAAAGATGATCAAGGGCATGGGCGGCGCGATGGACCTCGTCGCGGGGGTCAAGAAGATCATCGTGGTGATGGATCACACCGCCAAGGATGGCTCGCCCAAGTTCATACCCGAATGCACCCTGCCGCTGACCGGGACCAACGTGGTCGACATGATCATCACCAATTTCGGCGTCTTCCACCGGACTGACCATGGCAGCCCGTTCCGCCTGATCGAACTCGCTCCCGGTGTGACCGAGGAAGACATCGCCGCAAGCACGACCGCTTCTTACGATGTGGCGCTGCAAGCCGCCTGATTCGCAATCGGACGCAGCCGATCCCAAAGCGCCATGACGCCTTACTACATCCTCCTCTTCGTGCATTACACGGGTGTGATCCTGCTGGTGGGCAACATCACCGTGACCGCGATATGGAAAGTGTTCGCCAATCGCAGCGATAATCCGGTGATCATCGCCTTCGGCCAGCGCCTCGTGACCGGGACCGATTTCGGACTGACCGTGCCCGGCATCGTGCTGACGATGGTGGGCGGGTACGGCGCGGCAATCTATATCGGCTATCCCCTGTTCGAAAGTGCGTGGCTGCTCTGGAGCCAGGTCCTGTTCGTTATCGCGGGCCTGATCTGGCTCGGCATCCTTGTCCCGATTCAGGTTCGGCAGGCAAGGCTTGCGCATCAGTTTGCCGATGGCGGTGTCGTGAGCGACGAATATCGCCGCCTCTCCCGGCTCTGGATCACCTGGGGACTGATCAGTACGGTTCCGATGGTCGGCATCTTGTGGCTGATGGTAGCCAAGCCGGTATGACCCGCTGGCTCACTGAACCACGCAATCCCAATGCCCCGCTGGCAGGATTCAAGGTGCTCGAACTCGCGCGCGTGCTGGCGGGGCCGTGGGCGGGGCAAATCCTTGCCGATCTTGGCGCGGACGTGATCAAGGTCGAGAGCCCCGAAGGGGACGGAACGAGGCTCTGGGGCCCTCCATGGGTCGAGCGGACCGGGCCGGACGGCACGGTCCGGCGAGAGGCGGCCTATTATCACGCCTGTAACCGCGGAAAGCGCAGCGTGGTGGCCGATTTCGGTAAGCCGAACGATCTCGCGCGCGTACGAGAATTGGCCCGTGAGACCGATGTCGTGATCGAGAATTTCAAGACCGGCGGCCTTGCCAAATTCGGTCTTGATTACGCCTCCCTCAGCGCGCTCAACCCGGCGCTTGTCTATTGCTCGATCACCGGCTTCGGGCAAACCGGCCCGCGCGCGCATGAGGCCGGCTACGATTTCGTGATCCAGGGCATGAGCGGCTTCATGTCTCTGACCGGAGAACCCGATGGCACGCCGGTGAAGATGGGCGTGTCGATCAGCGACCTTTCGACCGGGATCTATGCTGCCAACGGGATACAGGCTGCCTTGATACAACGGGCAAGAACCGGGCGCGGCCAGCATGTCGATATGAGCCTGCTCGATTGCTCGGTCGCGCTGCTCGCCAATCAGGCGACCTACCAGCTCACCACCGGAAACAACCCCCCGCGCATGGGCAATGCACACGCGCAGGTCGCGCCCTATGGTGTCTTTCCGGTCAGCGACGGCCACGTGATCCTGGCGCCGGCCAATGACCGCCTGTTCGGGCGGCTCGCCACGATGCTGGGGCGCGAGGACTTGAAGACAGACCCCCGCTTCGTCACCAATGCCGACCGGATCGCCAATGCCGCTCCTCTTGATGCCGAGATAGCTGCAGCCACGGCGGAGTGGAGCAAGGCCGAATTGCTCGATGCGTGCCACGAGCACGGAATACCTGCCGGCCCGATCAACCGTCTCGACGAGGTCTTCGTCGATCCGCAGGTCGTCGCGCGCGGCCTGCGCGTCAATCTGGGTGGAATGCCCGGGGTGCGCAGTCCGTTCACCTTTTCCGATGCCGAACTGGCGCTCGATCGGCCTTCCCCCATGCTTGGCGAGGACGGTTAGGTGAGGATTCTTGCCGCAGTGCGCCAGAAGCGCTCGAACGGCCCTTGGCCGAAACGCGCGATCCATGGCGAAGACCAGCCAAGCATAGCGAGGATGGGAACGAAGCTGAGCACCAGTGCCTGCGTTCGGGAAACCTTGCCAAAGAGCCCGAGGCCCCAGCCTGCAAATGTTGCACCGAGTATGACCGAAGTCATCAGGTAGTTGGTCAGCGATAGCCTTCCCACCGTCGCCAGCCGCTCGGTAATCGCGCCGCCGCTCGAGAAAAACGCCATCGCAAGCGCGGCATAGGCCA
>JAZBPE010000089.1:0-12485 GCA_036353345.1 Erythrobacter sp.
ACTGCGTATCTTTCGGGAAGCCCGCATCGGCCATGACCTGCTTCAGGTCCTGCGCGTGCATGGCGGACCAGAAGGGCTCGTTGTTGTTGAAGGCGTCCCAGTCGCGCATGAACTGTTCGAACAGGGGCATTTCGTCCGAATATTGCGGCTGTTCGATGTGGAAGATCAGGCCGCCGGGCGCGAGCACGCGGTTCGCCTCGGCCAGCAGCCTTGGCATTGCCTTCGCCGACAGTTCGTGCAGGAACATCGTCGTCTGCACCCAGTCGAAATGACCGTCCGGCCAGCGCGACAGATCCTCGCCGCTGGCCTGCACGAAGCGGATGTTCCTGACGCCGAGCGCCGCCGCGCGCGCCGCGCCGTATCGCAGGGACGCCCCGGCGGTGTCGATGGCGATCACCTCCGCCTCCGGGAAGGCCTGCGCGATGGGGACGGCGTTGTGGCCGATGGTAGCGCCGATATCGAGGATGCGGCGGGGGCGCCAGTCGGGCCGCTCCTTCTGCACCCATTCGACGACCGCCTGCCCGCCGCCATCGTTCAGGCCGCCGAGCGCGCCGCCCGTCGTTGCGAACAAGCCAACATCGTAATTCGCGCCCGCCGTTACGTCGCCCGGGCGCTCCTCCGAATGATAGCCGCCCGGCTGGCAGTGAATATCGACCGCCTGCTGGTACCAGGGCTGTTCAACGCTATCATCGAGTTCGAGCTGGCCTGAATTGGTGTTGTACTGCGCCGCCATCGCGTCGAGCTCGTCGAGCTGGCGCAGCACGGTCTGGCGGCCATTGTGCTGGCGCATCTCCATCGCGTTGCGCTTCAGCGCCGACCACATGCGGTGCCAGGGGTCCGCGTTCATCGCCTCGCGAATCTCATAGCGATGTTCCGGATCGCGGCCATGTTCCGCCCGGAAGGCGGGCAATGCACGCTTCTCAAAGGCAAGCCTGTTGCCCTGTCCGATCGCGCCCGAAAGATAGCGGTTGAAATGCGTCAGGAAGTTGAAGCGCGCCGCCTCGTCATGGCTGGTGCGCGGCATCATCGGGTGGCGGGTCAGCGCGGTGTAGGGCGGCGGCAGATCGGACGCCATGAGAGCATCTCCCTGATAATTTGTCCGGACAACTTTCACGTCTATTGCACCGGTGTCAATGGGAATGCGAGCCTATCAGGTCCGCCCGTCCCGCCAAAGATGCGGCCGGTGTCGGGCCAGCGCTGGCCCGCCGGAACCGGTACGGTAGGGCGATGCGGGGGTGCTGCCGCGTACGGTCGCAGGCCATCCCGAGGCGCGGATGTCCATGACCGGGCTGCGGACGGTGGTATTTTGGGACCTGCTCTTTCGTACTGCTCGTCCCGTTGCTCTGCTCTTGAGCAGCGTTGGTGGGCGTTGCGTGCAAAATTTGTCTGGACAATAGAGGGGCGTGTGCGGGTAAGGCCGGGGCGGTTCCGCAGCCACGGCGCACCGCCGGGACCGACCGCTGTTAAATAATCTGGATCGACGCCGCCATGAGAAGTTCCCGACAGTGACAGCGAAATCCCTGGGAAAAGACCTGGGACCGGCAGTCGTCGTCGCCCTCATTCTGGCAGCCTGTTCCGCTGACCCGGAGGCGGCCCTTGAGTCTGAGCAACTGAATGGCGGAGAAAGAGCGACTGCCGCATCGCCTGCTCCGACCGCAACGGCGCAAACCGAGCCGGACGTCGCGCTGTCGGCGCTGGCAGAGCGGGGCAAGCGCGCGTATCTTCGCTGCCGGTCCTGTCACACGCTGGCAGAGAACGCACCGCATACGATCGGTCCAAACCTGCATGGTCTGTTCGGCGCTGAAGCCGGGGTGAAACCGGGTTATGTGTTTTCCGATGCGCTGATCGAGGCCGGGATTGTCTGGAACGACCAGACGCTGGATGCCTGGCTGGAAAATCCGCAGCGCATGGTTTCCGGCAACAAGATGGCGTTTCCCGGTGTGCGCTCCGCCGAGGACCGCGCAGCCCTGATCCAGTATCTGCGCGAAACGACTACGTAAACCGAACGTTCGGCAAATGCGGAAGCTGCGGACCTTGCCCCCTGCATATTAGGGTTCGGACCCTAAAAGGGTGCCGAGCGAGGAACCGTGCACGGGCGCGTGCCCGTTGTCATCTGACCGGCTGTGGAGAGCGATAGCCCACGGCTATGGTTTGGGCGCATTTATTCCAAGGTTCCTTATCACCAAACTGCACAGCGCAGCGCCGGGAGCGGCGTGCACAATAATCACAAGGGACATTCGTTCATGAAGACCATTAAACTCGCCGCCATCTCCTCAGCCGTTGCCGTCGCCGCACTTGCCATGCCGGCCGCCGCCCAGGATGCGGGCACCATCCAGGTGAAACTGCTTGCCACGACGGTCCTGCCCGACGGCAGCATCGACGAAGTGAACGTCGACGGCATCGGTCTTGTCGCCGGTTCCGACGTCGAAGCTACCGACAGCGTGGTACCGACCGCGGCCATCGAGTATTTCTTCTCGCCCAACTTCTCCATTGAGACGATCGTCGGCCTGACCTGGCATGACGTCGAGGGTACGGGGCCGCTGGCCGGTGCCGAGCTGATCGATGACCTTGTCATCCTGCCCGCGACGGTGTCCGCAAAATATCACCTGCCGCTGGACGGCGTGAAGCCGTATGTCGGCGCGGGCGTGGCGCATTTCTTCGTGTTCGGCGAAGATGTCGGTGCCGATGCTGCAGCGCTTGGCGCAACCAGCGTCGATCTGTCGGACGAGTTCGGTTTCGTGCTGCAGGCCGGTATCGATGTCCCGCTGAACGACGGCCTCGGCCTCGCGCTCGATGCGAAGCGTTATTTCATCGGCACGACGGCCACGTTCGATGCCAATGGCACGACCGCATTGCAGACCGACCATGATCTCGATCCCTGGGTGCTGAGCGCTGGTATCTCGTTCCAGTTCTGACGCCCGGTACCGTCGAGCACAGCGACGCCGTCCACGCGGCCCTGCTTCCCCCCCGTGGCAGGAACGCGGCGGGCGGCGTCTGCTGTTTCGACAGCTGAACCTCATGCCGCCAACGTGCCGCTCAATCCAAGCCAGGAGGGCCGTGCCCCGATATTCTGAGAGGCGAGGCCGCTGCCGCGCCCCTCAAGCGGCCTGTTCGGCGATCAGGGCCGTTCGCTGACTTCGAAATAGAGCCCGTCAACATCCGAAAGACTGACCGTCCTTAGCGTTATGGTCTGTCCATCCGCCGCGGGTACCTGCCATTCGACCGGTCCGGTCGCCTGGACCCCGTCGACCGCTCTGGCGGTTTTCGCCAGCGCGGCCGCATCGCTGGTGGAAACGACCAGCACCGGCGATCCTATTCCCATGTTTGTTCGTCGGGTTTCCGGGTCGAAATCCAGGTAGCTGAGGAAGCCGAGCATCCCGATGACCGGGTCTTCGGCCTGCAGCATGATCAACCGGGCGCGGCTTCCGTCCGGTGCCACCGGGGGGAAGCGGCCATCGACAGGGAGCTCAGCGTCATAATAGCGGGTCCACCCGAAGATGCGTTCATAGCGGGAGGCGGCGACTTCGGCGTCGGCGACAATATAGGTCGTGCGTTTGAGAATGCCGGTCACGGTGTGTCCTCGTCAAGAAAGCGCCGCACCTCGCTGGCCAGGTACGCAGGAGCGGCTTCGAACAGGCCAAAGCCGTATTGCGGTAGATCCAGTCGCTGCGAATCATGCAGTTCCGGCAGCACGCGAAGACTGCTTTCCCAAAGGTCGTCGCGCGGGCGGACGAACAGGACCGGCGCCTCCACCGCCCGCAGCGCTTCCCGGGTGGGGTAACGCAGCGCCGCGCGGGCACCCCACCAGGCAAATGGTCCATTCGCGGTCTTCTGGTCGAACCAGCGCCGCACCGAAGCGTCGCTTTGCCCTTCCCCGCGCCACTCAAGGCTGCTCCGCCACGACGCGGCGACGGCGTCGCCATCATCGTCGAACGGCTTTGGCCAGGGCTGCGCTTCAAACTGGGCGGCTTCCTCGGGCGTGAATGCCGGAATGCCGACCAGAACCAGGCGTCGCACCCGATCAGGGTAGCGCCGCGCGATCTCGATCGCGATGGCCGCGCCGGTGTGATAGCCCAGCATATCGGCCCGGCCGATATTCTCGGCATCGAGAAAGGCAACGAGCGCCGCCGCGTAATCCGCGATTTCCGGAACCTCGCGGGGCCGGTCGGACTCCCCGAAACCGGGTGTGTCGGGCGCGTAAACCGCGCGGTCCGCGCCCAGTTCCGCCATGAACTCGACAAAGACCTGGCTGGAATTGGGACTTTGGTGAAACAGCACCACGGGTGCATGATCGGTCGCATCGCCTGCGCGGCGGAAATGGATCTGCAGATAGGGCGTGTCGGCGAAAGCCCGTGTGACGTCCGCCGGGCGGTCCTCGAACCGTAGCCGGTCGGCAGGCCCTGCGGCAACGGGCGCTGCGAGGAGCGACAGGGCAACCATAAGGGCGGACCGATCAGGCAAGCGGGTCATCCCCCACCTGTACCACGCACTTCCCGAAATTGGCGCTTTCAAACAGACCGCGAAGCGCGTCTGGCGTCTGCTCCAGCCCCATGTGCCTGTCTTCGACCGCGTTCAACTTGCCCGCTTCGATCCAGCGCGCCATCCGCTCCTCCGCCTCGGCAAAGCGATCAGCGTATTTGTAGATGTGAAAGCCATGCATTCGTGCATTGCGATAAACGAGGTCGAAATAGTTCGCCGGGCCGCGTTTCTCCTCACCGGACAGGTACTGACTGATCGATCCGCAGATCACGATGCGGCCATCCTCGCGAATGTGGTCGATCGCGGTTTCAAGCAAGTCGCCGCCGACATTGTCGAAATAGACGTCGATCCCGTCCGGATGGGTGTCGGCGATCTGCGTGGCCGCATCCTGCCTGCGATAATCGACGGCGGCGGCATAGCCGAGCTCCTCGACGATCCACCGGCATTTCGCCGGACCGCCGCAGATACCGACCGTTTCGCACCCGGCGATCCGGGCAAGCTGACCCGCGACCGAGCCCACCCCGCCCGCTGCGCCCGAGACGAGAACGCGCTCCCCGGCGACCGGCCTGCCGATATCGAACAGCCCGAAATACGCCGTGAACCCGGTCAGGCCGAGGGTGCCGAGCGCAAGCGACGCCGAGCTGGCCTGCGTCGTCATCTTCAGGACGCGGCCGCTACCGTCGCTGATCGCGTAGTCCTGCCAACCAAAGGGCCCGTGGACGATGTCGCCGACCGCGAAATCCGGGTGCCGGGACGCGATGACCTCACCCACGCCGCGGCCGCGCATGACCTGCCCGATCGGCAAGGGATCCTCGATAACCCCGCCATCGAGAATATAGGCGCGCATGACGGGCGCGAGCGACAGAAAAGCCAGGCGTACACAGAACTCGCCCTCGGCCGGATCGGGTATCGCGCTCTCCTCGAGGGCAAAGGTCTCCGGATCGATGATCCCTGTCGGTCTTTTGCGCAGGCGCCACTGGCGGTTAATATTTGCCGATTGTCCGGAGGGAGCCGGCGCGGGCGACGCCGCCATGCCATCAGTCTCCGAACCGGTAGATCAGCGAAATGCCGCCGCGACGCCCCTCTCGGGCAGTAACGAGCCAGGAGCGCTGGAAAGGTGCGAGTCCGGTGTACGTTCCGGTGGCATCGAACCAGCGAACACCGACATATGGCGTGCGGTCGTCGAACAGGTTTCGCGCCCAGACCGCGAGTTCCACCTGCCCGAACTCCACCCCAAGCCGGGCATTCACATTCGTGATATCGCCGGTCCGCGCCAGATTGGCCGGCACGGAGAACTGGCTGGAAAGATAGGATCCGTCGAGACGCGCATACCAGCCTACGGTATCGGACAGATCGCCCTCATACTGCACCGTTGCGTTCAGTTGATGGTCGCTGGTCCGCGGGATCCGGTTGCCAGACACATCGGAATCGATCGGCACGAAGGTGAGGTCGGGATCAACGAAGTCGCGGAACGTGGCATCGATGTAGGCATAGCCGACATTGGCCGAGAAACCGTTCGGGTCCGAGTAGGCGAGGTCAAGCTCTATGCCTCGCGAGCGCGACTGTGCTGCGTTGGCGGTGAACTGGTTGGAGAAGGGCGCGCGATCGGACAGGCCGATGACCTGCTGGTCTTCCCAGTCCATCCAGAACAACGCGCCGTTCGCTGTCAGCCCAGGCAGGACCTGCGTCTTCGCGCCGACCTCGTAGGTCCAGTTGGTTTCGGGCTCGAAGCTACGCTCTGCATCGAACAGGTTGGCGAAGCTGTTATATCCGCCTGCCTTGAACCCGCGCGCGACGCTGGCATAGAGCATCGTGTCGCCCGCACCCGGAAAGTACGAAGCGGTCAGGCGCGGCAAGAAGGCGTCCCATTCCTCCTCCAGAAGCAGCGGAACGCCTGCCTCGCTCAGAAGCTCGCTGTCGAACGTCTTTTCCTCGGTCTGGTAGCGCAGTTCGCCGCGGATCGACCATTCTTCCGTCGGTATAAGCTCCAGCGCGCCGTAGGCCGCCCATGTCGTGGTCGAACGCTCGGTCAGTGCGCCCGGCGTCGGCAGCGTGCCCCCGAAGCCCGGCGTGTAGTTCCGGGCGCGCAGTTCATCGTCGAGGCGATAATAGCTTCCGCCGACGAGCCAGAGCAGGTTGCCGCTTTCGCTTTCACCGCTCAGCCGCAGATCCTGTGAGAAGTCGCGTTTGTCGAACTCCTCGAACGTGCGGTTAAAGAACAGCGCGGTGTAGTCCGCATCGAAATCGTAGAACCCCTCGTTGGTGTTGAACCCGGTCAGGGACTGCAGCAACATGTTGTCGCCCAGGCGAAGATCGATGTTCGAAGACAGCCGCAGCGTTTCGCGCTCGACGCCCTGATGCTCTGGATTGGTGAAGAATCCGGCCCCCTCCTCAGACAATTCACCCGTGAAATAGCGCGGAAAGCCGGTCCGGGAATCGGGCTGGCTGTTGGCCGGTACGAGGAAATGGGGCGGCGCACCGTCTTTCTCGTCGGAATAGAGCGCTTTCAGATAGACGGTGACGTTGTCCGTCGGTTCCCAGTTGATCGCACCGAGGGCTGCGAACGTTTCATTGCTGCCGACCGCCGGGCCGTCAGGCACCGCGTTTTCGAAGAAGCCGCCGTCATCGCGGTAGAAAATGCCGCCGCCGAGCGACAATGTATCTGAAACAGGGCCGCTGACTTCGAGCTGCCCCCGGAGCAGATCCTGTGTTCCTGCCGTCGCTTCGGCGCGGCCTTCGAATTCCGAGCCGGGGCGTTTCGTAACATAGTTCACCGCGCCCGCGAACGCGTTGCGGCCGTAAAGAGCGCTTTGCGGTCCGCGTGCGACCTCGACGCGCTCCAGCCCGAACAGGGTCGAATTGAGCGCCGTCCGGCCGGAAATGTAGACGCCGTCGAGAAAGAAGGCGACGGGCTGCTCTTCGCCGAGGCCTGCGTTGACGATGCCGCGAATGGACGGTGAGGCGTTGATGCGGCCAAAAGGCGACGAGCTTGTCAAACCAGGCACCAGCGCCGCAATGTCCTGCAGGTCGATGATCTCTGCCCGTTCGAGCGTTTCGTTATCAAGCTGGGTGATCGAAATCGGAACGTCCTGCACATTCTCTTCGCGCAGGCGGGCAGTCACGATGATGACATCATCGTCCTGCGCTGCGCCAGCCTCTTCCGGCGGCGTCTCTTGTGCCGCCAGTGACGCCGGGCTCCCGGCGGATATCGCGCAGAGCGCAACAGTGGCGAGTAGGTGCTGGTGCTTCATCGTCCCCTCCATTCACGAAAAAATCGCTGCATGAAGCATGTTCCGATGTGGAGGCCGCAAGAAGAGAGCATTTCGGCATTTGCGATATGACGAATCCGTTATATCATTGCCCAATGAAGATCCGCGATTTCGAAACCTTCGCGCTCGTGGCGAACCTGGGAAGTATTACGCGGGCGGCCGCGGAACTGAATATCGCCCAGCCGGCCGTCAGCCGAACGGTTGCCGGTATGGAGGACTATTTCGGGACCAAACTGCTCCACCGGACGGGGCGCGGTGTGGCGACGACGCAGGCGGGAAAGACCGCGTTGGTTGCCATCGAAGCTTTCCTGACGAGCCTCGCGGAAACGCGCGACAGCCTGCGGGCGGCGCAGGGGATCGTTTCGGGGCGGATCACCGTCGGGATCACGCCCATGGTTGGCCAGACGATCGTTGCCGAGGCCATCGACCTGATGCGGAGCGACCATCCAGAAGTGGAACTGCGGGTTCTTGAAGGAAACGGAACGGCAATCATCAACTGGCTGGGCGAGGGGACGGTGGACCTCGCCCTCACCTACATCCCGCCGGCACAGATCGGCGATCATGAGCTTGCAGAAGTGCTGGTCGATGAGCGGCTGTGCCTGATTACCAATCGCACCATCGCCGAGGACGTCATCCCGTTTGCAACCGTGTGCAGCGGCGCCCTCGTGCTGCCGGGCCGCGACAGCGGGATGCGGCGGCATCTCGACAAACTGGCGTCGGCGCGCGGACTGGCGCTGGCACCGGAACATCAGATCGATTCCTTTCCGACGTGTATCGGTCTGGCGCTGGAGGGGATGGCCGATACGATCGCCCCGGAAATGGCCGTGCGCTCGCTGGTGGTTGCGGGCGCTGTCAATGCCGTTCCGATCGTCGAGCCTGAAATCGCGGCAAGGCTCAGCGTTCATCGCTCATCGAAAGGACCGATGACCCGGGCCGCGAAAGGCTTTCTCTCGGCATTGAAGTTCTCAAGAGATCACGGTTGACGGCGTGCCGCCTTTGGCAGCGCGCATAATCCGTTGCGGCTGTCGAGCGCTGAAGACCGGCACTCATTCACGAGCCCTTGCTCAACTCTGCGCATGATAAGTTGAACGCGGCGCGCGCGCATGGACGGCAGTCTTCATATCAAGGAGAATGCGGGCCTTGAAAGGCTACATCCGCAAAAGCCCGCGAACAGGCGCGCTGGAATCGTGCTGATGCAATGCAGGACGATTTGATCCGGCACGGCCCAGCGGTGCCTGCAAATCACATTGATGGTGCCAGGAGAGGCATCGCACTGACGCTTTAAGATATTGAAATATAGTTCAAACTTCTCTTTGCCAGACCAGAAAGCCCGCAAATAGGCCCAACAGACTTCATAAAACATTGTTTTATCGACGTTTTATGAAGTCAGAACTTACACAGTTCCCCTCCGAAATACCATCCCTTTCACGTCCGCAGTGCAAGTTTGGGCCTCTCAAGGTTGGTGTTCATGCTTCGCTCTGGGTACCGGTTTGCCGAACGGCAAACTGACATCATATGAGCGGGTTGCATCCAATCTAGGATGACCGGGTTCACGGGCCTAAGATGCTCTAATGCGCATCTGGATTCTTTCTGACCTTCATATTGAGCAATGCTGCTGGGATCTGCCGGACCCGGAGCCAGACTTCGATGTGCTCATCGCGGCCGGTGATATTCATGACCCGTTGAGCGACGGTGTTCGCTGGCTTGCCGAACGAGCAAGGGGTCGCCCAGTTATTTATGTTCCGGGCAACCATGAATGGTACGCTCACCGGCAACGGTTCACGATCAATGACGAAAACACGCGTGCAACCGCGCTCGCCGAAGAGCTCGGCATTCACCTGTTGCAGGATTCAGAAGTCGAGATTGACGGAGTGCGGTTTCTGGGAAGCACGCTCTGGACGGACTACCAGATCTTCGGCGGCGGCACGCTCTACATACGCCATGCGAAAAGTTGGATGAACGATCATCGGGTGATCTTCCCCATCGAGATCGGTAAACCGCTCGATCCCACGGAAGCCCTAGAATGGCATTTGCAATCTAAAGCGTGGCTGGATGAGCACTTCAAATCCGGGTTTGATGGCACGACTGTGGTGGTCACCCACCACCTTCCGCATCCCCGTTCGATTCACCCGCGCTTTGCCAACGATCCGCTGACACCTGCATTCTGCAGCGACCTGTCAGAACTGGTCGAGGGCTCCGGGGCAGCGCTGTGGGTGCATGGCCACACCCATGCGAGTTGCGACTACATCGCTGGCAGCACACGCGTGGTCTGCAACCCCAAGGGCTATGGACCGCAATCGCCCGGTGGCCGCATCGAGAACGACCAATTCGACGAGAATCTTGTGATCGAAATTTGACCCGG
Source organism: Erythrobacter sp. (assembly GCA_036353345.1). GTDB lineage: Bacteria > Pseudomonadota > Alphaproteobacteria > Sphingomonadales > Sphingomonadaceae > Erythrobacter. The sequence continues at coordinate 10,111 of JAZBPE010000089.1, forward strand.
CCTGACCGGTTTTATCTCGCAATTTCGAAAAATCAGAAAATGCGGGATAAAACCCTACGATTCAAAGCCATGGCGAATGCCAACAAGCGAACAAGACCGAATTTCCTGAAAGACCTAAATGAGCCTAAGCTTCACGCGCCGCGAATTCTACGACCTCTTCTGGTCGAAACCCATGATCCACCTTGCCGAAGAATTTGGGGTCTCCGACGTCGCTCTCCACAAGATTTGCCGCAAGCACAATATCCCCAATCCTCCGCTGGGCGGGTGGGCCAAAAAGGCTGCGGGAAAGGCCGTCGAGCAGATCCCCTTGCCTGAATTTGAAAGCGAGAGGCCCAATGCGATCTTCATTCGGAATGCGCCGGCAGCAGACTGGAAAACACAGGCGATCGAAGTGGCCGAGGAGAAGGCAAGGTCCGCGCCGAGACCATCTGCGGAAATGCCAAAACGCGGTAGCGTCATTGTGCGGAACACGCTGACAGCCTTGCGACGCGGAAAGGCGAGTGAGCAAGGGCTGATCTGTGTTCGCGCTGCCGGGCTGGTGCCCTGCAGCGTTGCGAAGCAATCGATAGGCCATGTCTCTGAACTCCTGCCTAAGCTAGAAGCCGCAGCAGAGCTACAGGGCTTCAAGCTAACAAATGACGGTGAGCCCAGTCGCTTTTCGGACGGGACACAGACGGTCAAATTCGAGATCACGGAAGGCTACACACGGGAAAAGCACGAACTGACCCGAAGCGAGAAGGCTGAACTAGCCGCGTTCGAAAAGCGGAGCGAAAGGCGCGGCTGGCGCTATGAGCATGGTGACCCGCACCCGATTTTCGCCGACTGGGACTATAGCCCAACGGGTCGGCTTTCGGTCTCATTCGAGCCCGTCTGGTACTATCGTCACCCTACGCCACGCCGCTCTTTCAACGATGGCAAGCGCCAGCGCCTCGAAGACTTGGCGGACAAGATTGCGATTGGGATCGCGGTTGTCGCTGCTGCAAAGGCAGAGCGGAAGCGGGAAAATGACGAGCAAGCCCAGAGATACGAGGAACAGCGACAGCGTCGCGAAATAGATGCCAGGCTCAAATACATCGAGGATCGTCGGGCCGAATAACCCTCGAAGTTACTGGACGCACATCAACGGCTCAATCGCCTTGAGAGACTGCTTGCCTGTACTCATGCCGATCCGGGGCCTGTTGACGATTACCGAGTGCAGCAGTTCAGAGCATGGCTGCAACGTCACGTCGATGAAATCCGGGGCCTGCTGACGCCAAGCGGCCTCGAAGCACGGTTTTCAGGTATGAATATTTTTGGTCCAGACGACGACCGAGATTTCAATCCGAACCAATGCTAGTCCAATCAAGCCACCCGCGAGTTTAATCAGCTCTGAGTTATCGGCATTGTCCCCCGTCAGCACCTATGGCACAGATTTGAGGTTGTGATTTAAGGAGGATTTGGGCTTCGTCGTAGTGACGAAGGAACGAAGATGAAGCCCAAATCCTTAAGGTCCAAATTGCCTGCCGAGCAGGTGGTAAAGGACATCCGCCGCAAGACCCGTCGGCACTTCTCTGCTGAAGACAAGATTCGCATCGTGCTCGATGGCCTGCGCGGCGATGACTCCATTGCCGAGTTGTGCCGCCGTGAAGGTATCGCCCAGAGCCTGTATTACACCTGGTCCAAGGAGTTCATGGAAGCCGGCAAGCGCAGGCTTGCTGGCGATACAGCCCGTGCTGCGACCACGGACGAGGTGAAGGACCTGCGCCGTGAGGCCCGCGATCTGAAGGAATGTGTGGCCGATCTCACCCTGGAGAACCGTCTGCTCAAAAAAAGCATGACCGGGCTTGGGGGAGACGACGAATGAGATACCCGGCATCCGAGAAGCTGGAGATCATCCGTATCGTCGAGCAATCGCATCTTCCCACCAAACGCACGCTGGACCAGCTCGGCATCGCCCGACGGACCTTCTATCGTTGGTATGATCGCTATCTCGAAGGCGGGCCCGAAGCACTGGCAGACCGGCCATCGACGCCAAGCCGGATATGGAACCGCATCGGGGACGATATCCAGCAGAAGATCGTCGAGATGGCGCTGGAACAGACCGAGCTATCCCCGCGAGAACTGGCGGTGCGCTTCACCGACGAGAAGCGCTACTTCGTGTCCGAAGCTACGGTTTACCGGCTGCTCAAGGCTCATGATCTGATCACCAGCCCGTCCTACACCGTGATCAAGGCGGCAGATGCGTTCCACACACAAACCTCCCGCCCCAACGAGATGTGGCAGACCGACTTTACCTACTTCAAGATCATCGGGTGGGGCTGGGTTTACCTCTCGACCGTGCTCGACGATTACTCGCGCTACATCATCGCCTGGAAGCTCTGCACCACCATGCGAGC
>JAZBPE010000090.1:0-2975 GCA_036353345.1 Erythrobacter sp.
CCTGCCATCGGTAACCGACCCATCCACGAGATCGAGCCGTTCGAAGTCCTGGCTCCTCTGAAACGACTGGAAGCCACTGGTAAGCACGAGACTGCGAAGAAATGCCGCTCGTTCGCAGGCCGCGTGTTTCGTTACGGTGTCGCTACCACCCGCTGCAAATCCGATCCGACCAGTATGCTGAAGGGCGCTCTCGTAACGCCGAGAGCCACGCATTATGCAGCAATCCTCGAGCCCACCGAGCTAGGCGGGCTGCTGCGCGCAATCGACGACTTCACTGGCTACATGGTGACCAAGTTTGCTTTGCAGATCGCGCCGCATGTGTTCGTACGTCCCGGCGAACTCCGCCACGCCGAATGGCATGAGATCGACCTGGTCGATGGGGTCTGGAAGATCCCTGCCGGTAAAATGAAAGCGCGCCGAGCGCATGCCGTCCCGCTGTCCAAGCAAGTTAGAGGTTATCTCACAGACCTGGCCGAGATGCTCGGCCGCGAAGGATATGTCTTCCCGTCTGCGCGCAGCTCCAAGCGTCCCATGAGTGAAAACACGCTCAATGCCGCATTTCGTCGCATGGGATATTCGAAGGAAGAAGTCACCGCGCATGGACTCCGGGCGACAGCATCGACATTCCTGAACGAGTCGGGCCTTTGGAATCCCGATGCGATCGAGCGTGCCCTGGCACATGGCGACAGCAATGTTGTGCGTGGCATCTACCATCGCGGCAAACATTGGGAAGAGCGCGTGCGCATGGCTCAATGGTGGAGCGACTACCTCGATGAGCTCCGGACAGGAGGAAAGGTCATCATGGGAAAGTTTGCGAATGGTTGATCGGAAGAACGAATTTCTTCTCAGCCAGTGCAGGATTGAAGGCTCAGGACGAGCCCTATCAGGGACACTGACGCGAGCAAGGCGAACTCAATTCTGATGCCCCAGACTTTAAGCCACTTCCGCATCGTGCTGAGCCTCAGTTCGCAGAGCTTTGGCAGCTAAGCTGATCGAACCGTTCAGCAACAGTCTTCCACGTTGCTATGCCTGCCTCGTCCCCTTCGTTGGAAAGTCGCTGGATCTGCTTTGCGATAAACGCGGCTCCCTCTTCGCCATGGTTCTTTTCGACCCAAAGTGCAACGGCCCACAATTCTTGATCGCGGTTCAGCACCATGGTTCACGTCGCCCGGTCCAGGTCCGCGCCAGCCCTTCGCTGACCAACTGATCGCCAAGCGAGCGGCCGCCGCGCGTTACGACCCGCAGTTTACGACCGTACTGATCCTCATCTCTGCTTCCGATGGTCCTCAGTTCAAAGGGTCCGCCATTGAGCAATTCGACAAGGCGATGCGTCGCGCGCATGCCGAGTTGGTATTCATAATCGCAACGAGGCTCGCTGATCTCTGGTGTATCGATGTCAGCAATGCGGATCTTTACGCCATCAAGCCAGAAGGTATCTCCATCCACGACGCATGTGCGCCGGACGGATCCGCAAATGTCGAATTGTGGGAAGCTCGCTTGCTGGAATAAAGTTTGAGGCTGCTGATCGTCGTTAGCAATGCTGGCATCATGGACTGGCCAGGTGAGTGCCAGCATCCCTCCAGCAAATACGATCGCGAATGCTCCCAATCCCAACGCGATCTCCTTTCTCAGCTTCCGGCGCTTCTGTGCCTTCAACGACTTGCGAAAATCGAACGGCTCACCGGGGGTCTCATTCACTAGCGTTGTCCGTTTTCATTCCGGCACATGATTTCAGACAATAGCCGGAAATCAGGCAGTTTCGTCAATTGTACGTACCAATTGCTTGCCAACGTCCCAACACGGACCGGACATATTGCGGTGTTTCACCGTTGCTGGGAATGCCGCGTGATCGGGAGACGGCACCTGGGCCCGCATTGTAAGCAGCCAAGGCCAGGTGGACCGCGTCGAACCGGTCCAACATATCGCGAAGATACCGGGCGCCACCGTCGATCGATGCAAGAGGGTCATGACGGTTCCGGACGCCCAGTTCGCGCGCCGTGGCCGGCATAAGCTGCGCCAGCCCGGCAGCACCGGCTGGACTCACAGCCATCGGATTAAAGCGGGATTCAGCCCAGATAAGAGCACGAAGCAGGTTGGTCGGAAGCCCGTAACGGCGCTCAGCCTCGGCTATCGCCGCCATATACAGGCTTTCCCGATAGGATATGTTTGCTGGCTCGGCCTGGTAGATTGCAGGAAGATATTGCCTTGCCGGCTGCTGGTCCGTCTTCGGCGGAACGACCGCGTGTTCGAACAAGGTGAAATCCTGGGCGCGGACTTGCTGAGAGGAGGTCGCGATCATTCCCAAACAGGCGACCGCTATCGCGGTCCGACGATTGAGGCGGGTCATCTCGAGTGGTGCTCCATTGATTCGAATCGATATAGAACATAAGTAGAACATATGCCTGTAGGAAAGCAGCGAATGCCTGCCTTCGGGAGAGGAGAGGAACGCTGATGAGGGGGCCACTTTGCTTGCTGAGGAGCTCGCATGTCCCTGTCTGTCCAAGCTCATCCCAACCGGTCGCTTGCCGGGACCGCCCGTCGCATTTGTGAATCGCGAGGGGGCAAATGGTCAGGCACAAGGGGCATGGCCTGCTGCCCTGCGCATGATGACCGCACGCCGTCACTCGGTGTGTCGCTCGGTCGACAGGCTATCCTTTTCCATTGCTTTGCGGGATGCGATCAGCAGAGCGTATTGTCTGCATTGGCGCGTGAAGGTTTCGAGGCACCGGCGCTTTTTTCAGGTTCTGCGACCACCAACGAGCCCGAATCGACCAGCACCCGCAAACCTTCGGCGGCAGCGCTGAGGATCTGGCGCGATGCACAGCCACTGCGTGCCAGTCCGGCAAAGGCATATCTTGAAAGCCGCGGCATCCTCGCCGCATCTCCGGCGCTCCGCTTCCATTCACGAACGCCGCTTGGTCCGAAAGGACGAACCCGCTTTTTGCCGGCGATGATTGCGGCGGTCAACCTCGACG
>JAZBPE010000091.1:0-3396 GCA_036353345.1 Erythrobacter sp.
TCCCGCAGGAGTATGGCGGCTATGGAGCGGAGCCGGACATTCTCCAATCGCGTATCATCGCAGAGGAATTTGCGCGGGCCAGGGTGCCGGGCGGGCTTGCTAATCAGGGAATCTCGATGTTCGTGCCGACCCTGCTCGAACTCGGCACCGAGGAACAGAAACGGCGCTGGATCGAACCCACGTTGAAAGGCGATATCGTCTGGTGCCAGGGCTATTCCGAACCCGGTGCCGGGTCGGACCTCGCCAACCTCAAGACCAGCGCGCACATCGAGAACGGCGAATTTGTTATCAATGGCCAGAAGATCTGGACCAGCACCGCCAAGCAGGCCGACATGATCTTTTGCCTGGTCAGGACCGAACCTGACGCGCCCAAGCATGGCGGCATTTCCTACCTGATCTTTTCGATGGACACGCCGGGCATCGAGGTTCGCCCCTTGAAGACGATGACCGGTCACGCCGAGTTCAACGAGACGTTCTTCACGGATGTGCGCGTCCCGATGCACCAGATTGTCGGCCAGCGGGGCCAGGGCTGGTTCGTCGCGAATGCAACCCTTGGCCATGAGCGCGGAATGCTGGGCGATCCCGACGCGCTCGAAAACCGGCTGCAGGCACTGATCGCACTGATGCAGGAAGAGCGTCTGGGCCAGGGTCGCGCGATCGACAATCCGGTACTGCGCGACCGGTTGGTGGCACTTCAGGCCGAAGTGGCGGCGATGAAATACAATGGGATGCGGATCCTTTCGAACAGCCTTAGGGGAGAGCCGGGTGGCATGGCGAAGCTGATCGTCAAGTTGCAAAGCTGTGAACTCGCTCACCAGATATCCGCGCTGGCAATCGACGCCATGGGCGAACTGGGCATTCTCTATCACAACAGTCCGCGTGAGCGGGACGGCGGGGCGTGGCAATGGAACTATATGTTCCAGCTCGGTCTCATCATCGGCGGCGGGACCGCTCAGATTCAGAAGAACATCATCGCCGAACGCGGCCTTGAAATGCCACGTGAGCCGAAAACCGCGGACATGGCGCGTCAGAAGCAGGGAGCAGACTGATGGACTTTGGACTTTCGCAGGACCAGCAAATGTTGCGCGACGCGGTTTCGCGGTGCCTTGCCGATACCGGCCCGCTCAGTCACGTCCGCGAATGTGCGGAGCGGGACAATCCGTTGAGCGACCAGGTGCTGCGGGCCCTCAACGATCTGGGCGTTGCCGGAATGCTGGTCCCCGAAGAGCATGGCGGGCTCGGCATGACCCTGCTCGACGCGGCGGTGGTGGCGGAACAGCTTGGCTATGCGGTCGCCCCGGTGCCGTTTCTCGCCAGTCAGGTTCTCGCACCGATCGCCTTGCGCGATGCGGGCAACGAGCAGCAAAAGGCCCACTGGCTGCCAAAGATCGCGAGCGGCGAGGCGCGTATCGGTGTCGCGATTTCCGAGACGATCGAGGTGCGCGACGGCGCGGGGGTTTCCTCTGCCGGCGGGAAGCTCAACGGCACCGCCCTGTTCGCGCTCGATTTCGAAGGAGCCGATGCCTACATCGTCGCCGATTCCGGTGGCAGACTGCACCTTGTCGGTGCCAAAGCGTCCGGGTTTGAAGCTATCGCGCTGACGACCATCGATCGCACCCGCAGCGTCGGGGAATTGCGTTTTGATGGAACCGCGGCGGAACCATTGGCTGACGATGGCGGAGTTGCAACGGCCCGGTTGCGCGCTGCGGGTCGTGTTATCCTCGCCGCCGACAGTCTTGGCGCTGGTCAGGCCATGATCGAAATGGCTGTTGATTATGCTGGCCAGCGCGAACAGTTCGGCCGCCTGATCGGCAGTTTCCAGGCCGTAAAGCATATGTGCGCCGAGATGGCCGCGCGGCATGAACCGTGCCGCTCGCTCGTCTGGTACGCCGCCCACGCCTTCGACGCGGTGCCGAATGAGGCATCGCTGGTTGCCTGCCATGTCAAATCGCACACGGCCGAGGTCCATCGATTTGTCGCACGCACTTCCACCGAAGTGCATGGCGGAATGGGATTCACCGACCTGCTTGGCCTGCACTACTGGTTCAAACGGATCGGATTCGACCGGCAGGTCCTGGGTGGGCCAGAAGCGGTACGGGCAGAGGCTGCGGCACTTCAGGGCTGGGCCAAGGCTGCTTGATGTTTCTACCGGGAGACGCGCGCGCTAAAGCAGCCGCCCCGTTCGGAGAGGAGAACTGATGTGACCGACTGGAATCTCGGCGACATTCTCGACGCTTTCGAGCCTGCCATGCCAAAGGATGCGCCGGCCCTGATCCACGGTGACCGGATCATTACCTGGCCCGAAATGTCCGCGCGTTCGAACAATGTCGCCCGCGCGCTGCGTCAACGCGGAGCCGGCAATGGGGCCAAGGTTGCCTTCTATATGCGCAACCGACCCGAATACGGCGAGTTGATGGCAGCCTGCTTCAAGGGGCGCCTGATCCATGTGAACATCAATTACCGCTATGTCGCCGAGGAGGTCTTCTACATCTTCGACGATTCCGACAGCGAAGTGATCGTCTACAGCTCGGAATTCCGCGACTGTATCGTCGAGCTCAAGGATCGGCTCGGGAAGGTTCACACCTTCGTGGAAATTGGCGAGGCGTCGCAAATCGCGCCTTTTGCGATCCCTTACGAGACACTCGCGCAAGAAGGCGACGGATCGGCGCTCGGCATCGTGCGCTCACCCGAAGATCAGCTCTTCATCTATACCGGCGGCACGACCGGCATGCCCAAGGGCGTGATGTGGCATCACGACCAAATGCGCAAAGCACAGCTCGAGGCCCAGAAGCTGCTCGCCCCCGTTCCTAAGACACTCGAAGAGCACGTCACGTTGATCACAAGTCAAGGGCCCGGCAACCGCACTCTGCCCTCCTGCCCGATGATGCACGGGACCGGCTTCATCACCGCGATCGGCACACTTATGTCGGGCGGCGCCATCGTTACACTTGCAGACCCGTCCTTCGATGCGACGGAATTGTGGGAAACAGTCGATAAGCACAAGGTGCAAAGCATCGCAATTGTGGGCGATGCATTTGCCAAGCCGATGCTGCAAGCGCTGGACGAGAATCCCGGCCGCTGGGATACCAGCAGCCTCGTTACCATCGTTTCATCCGGCGTGATGTGGAGCAAGGAAGTCAAGGCTGGGCTGTGCAAGCATATCCCCCAGGTGGTGCTGATGGACAGCTTCGGCGCTTCCGAAGGGCTCGGCTTCGGCCGCTCCATCACAACCGCGCAAGGGGGCACCAACACCGCGAAATTTGCGATTGGCGAATTCTGCGATGTCTTTGACGAAAACGACCAGAAAGTGACGCCGGGAAGCGGCGTACCGGGATTTATCGCTCTCATGGGTGCGATTCCCGCAGGTTATTACAAGGATCCCGAGAAATCCGCCAA
>JAZBPE010000092.1:0-2651 GCA_036353345.1 Erythrobacter sp.
AGCGGCTTAGTTGGGGTATTTCCAGGCCGAACCGCGTGCGAGGTTTTCCGAAGCGAACGCCCAGTTCAGCCTTCCGTCGACCACGGCATCGAGATAGGCCGGACGCTTGTTCTGGTGATCGAGGTAATAGGCGTGTTCCCACACGTCGATCGTCAGCAGCGGGTTGAAGTCGCTGTCGGCCAGCGTGTCGCCATCGTGGGTTTCCTCGATCGAGAGCTTGCCACCCTTTTCGGCCAGCCACACCCATCCGCTCGCGAAGTGGCCCGCGCCGCGCGACTTGAGCTCTTCCTTGAGCTTGTCCATCGAACCGAAGGCCTCGTTGATCTTTGCCGAAAGCTCGGCTGAGGGCGCGGTTTCCGAAGGCGCGAGCGAGTGCCAGTAAAAGCCGTGGTTCCAGCTCTGCGCGGCGTTGTTGAACAGGCCCTGGTTGCTGCCGCGCGCCGCCGAAACGACCGCTTCGAGCGCGGCATCGGCATGATCCGTTCCCTCGATCGCGGCGTTCGTCTTGTCGATATAGGCCTGGTGGTGCTTGCCATGGTGGTAGGACAGCGTCTCCGCCGAGATGGCCGGCGCAAGCGCGGTGTCGTCATAGGGGAGGTCGATAAGGTTGAAAGCCATGGTTTGAGCCTCTGTTGCTGGTAGGTTCTTGGTGTCTCCCATAGCAATGCGCGCAGCAAACAAAAGTTGCAATTTTCTGCCGCTGCCGAACGCTGATCGGGCGCGCCCCGGCGCGATTTCGTGCGCAACGCAGGCAATCGTCCCGAGGGGGCTGTAAAACAATTCCTGCGCAAAAAATGCGAACCTTGTCTTGAGAGTCCTGTCGCCGATGATAAGAAAATCCCGGGACGCAGAATAAGGCACAATCTTCCGATGTTCGGGGTGAGGATCACGAGAGTGCGGGACCATGCGATGGAACCCGTTCTACCATACAATAGCTTTGCACTGTTCAAGCGCGTCGAATACGTGAAGCGCGGCGATATTGTGCTGGTCGATCATCCCGACGCGGGAATTCTTGTGCGCCGGGTTGCGGCGATCAGCCGGATCGGGCGCGTCTCGCTCGCCCGCTTTTCGCGGTCCGCGCCGGGGACGCGCAAGCTCGACAATGTCGATCCCGATCGCGTCCTTGGCAGGCTGACGATGGCGATGCGCTGGGGCCGGTTCCTGCCCACCCTGCGCAAGCCGCCGCAGGGCGACCCGCAGCCCGACCAGCAAGCCGGGAAGGACGCGGACGAGACCTAGCCCGAGGCTTGCTGCACCGATCCGCGCCCGTGCGCCGCGTCCGCGCGCAGCTGCGCGTGCTCGACCCAGGTCGAATGGACCCCGCTCGAAATCTTGTGCGGCAACGCCGCGCGCGCAACCGGCCCCTTTGCGATATCGGCGGCATCGAGGATCGCGAGGCTTGAAGTGCCGCCATTCTCGTCGATCAGGAAGGTGACGAGCCAGGCATCCTCCTCCGCGCCCGCGCCCTTCTTCGGCACGACCGGGCTCTCGCTCGCATAGACGCCTTCTGGCAGCTGGTAGACCTGCTCCTCACCCGTCTCGCTGTCGTGGCGGACATAGCCGTTGAACAGGAACCAACCGGGCCTGGTCGTCGTCGACCAAGTATAGCGGTGGCGCTTCATCAGATAATCGGGATTGATCATCCCGAATTCCACGATCCGGTCAGAAAGCCGTTCCTCGCGGGTTTCGCCGGTGGCCAGGTTGAAGCGCCAGCGATGCAGGCGGCACTGGAAGGAGTGTTCGTCGACATAGGCCATCATGTGGCTGTATTCGCCCGCTTCCTCGATCGGGTCGGGCATCGGCTTGTCCTGAAAATAGCCCTCCAGCACCACCTCGTCGCCATTCTCGTAGGCGTTGGTCCAGTGCAGCACGTAGGTCGGCGCGGCCTCGAACCAGCGGATGTCCTTCGCCTCGCCATGGCGCGGGATCAGAGCGAACCGGGTCGGCAGCCCTTCATGGATGCGCGCGGCGTGGATGTTGCGCTCCAGCAGCTTCGCGTCCCAGAACAGCGGCATGTCGTTGAGGATCGAGAAGTTCTTCGTGATCGCCATGTCATGCGGCAGGCGCGGGCCGGGCAGGGGGATCGGCACGTAATGCACCAGCCGCCCGGCGCGGTCGACCACGCCGTAATGCATGAACGGCGCGTGCTTGGAATAGTTGAAGAACATCATTTCGCCCGTCGCCTCGTCCACCTTGGGATGGGCCGAGACCCCGTCGAGCGGCCCCCACGGCGCCTTGCCGAGCGTCTCCAGCGTGACCGGATCGACCATCCAGGCTTCCCCGCACTGGTAGAGCGTCGCATAGGCCACCCCGGCATGGACGATGATGTCGGTGGAGCCCGTATCCTTGAGGCCGCCATGCGCGCCGAAACCGGGGCGCAGGCTGGTGCCCACCGGGTCCATCAGCCCGCCCCACAGCGATTGCCCAGCAATCTGTTCCGCCTCGAAGCACTGGGTGCGCACGAACCGGTTGCGATAGCTGGCCTTGCCGCCCGAAATGCTGACCTGGTGGATCATCGCATCGCCATCGAAGGGATGATGGCGGCCAAGCGGCTGGTGCACCGGATTTTCGGTGTTGCGCAGGTAGATGCCGTCGATGTCGTCGGGGATCGCCCCCTCGATCACCTCGAGCTCGTCGACATCCACCTCTTC
>JAZBPE010000093.1:0-20126 GCA_036353345.1 Erythrobacter sp.
GAGATCGCCGCCTGACTGCGTCCTTCGGCATCGCCGATGACAAGGTTGGCGGCTTGTACCGCGCCGCCAGTCCGCGCAACCTCGCTGGCGAGCGCTGCCACCCCGTGCTCGACAATTCGACAATCGGCGTCGAGTATCACGACACATGCCGGCGGATCGCTCGCCAGCCTCGCGCGGCCATGGTCGAGCGCGTAGCCCTTGCCGCGCTTTACCAGATCGTGCCGCTCGGCAACTTCGGCCCCGGCCGCGCGCGCATATCTGGCCGTTTCGTCAGAGCAATTGTCTGCGACAACAAGGATACGTGCAAGCGGTGCGGAAGCGCGCAGAGCCGTCACGGTCTCGATGATGACCGCGGCCTCGTTATGCGCAGGGATCAGGACGGCGGTATGCTCCTCGGCCGCGCCACTGGTTTTGGGCGGGCGTTGGCCCAATGGTTTGAGCCCCAGCAACGTCTCCAGCGCGAAATAGACGAGCGCCACTGTTAACGGCAGTGCAAAAACCCACTGGAAACTAATCAGCGCGTAAGTCATGGCCGCGCTTGCGTCATGTCACGCTCGTCTGCCAGCACGGGCAGCCTGTGCGCAGCAATCGATCCACCATGTCACGGATCACAGGGGGAAGTTCGAGATGGTTCGCAATTATTCGACCAACAGGCGGGTTTTGGTCACCGGCGGCGCGGGCTTCGTCGGGTCGAATCTCATCGATCGGCTCATCGAACGTGGCGACGAAGTCCTGTGCGTCGACAACCTCTTCACCGGCGCGAAAAGCAATATCGCGCATCTGTTGTCGCATCCGCGCTTTGAATTCATGCGCCATGACATCTGCTTCCCGCTATTCGTCGAAGTCGACGCGATCTTCAATCTCGCCTGCCCTGCTTCGCCGTTTCATTACCAACACGATCCGGTCCAAACAACCAAGGTTTCAGTCATTGGCGCGATCAACATGCTAGGCCTAGCCAAACGCGTGGGCGTGCCGATCCTGCAAGCCTCGACCAGCGAGATCTACGGCGATCCCAAGGAACACCCTCAGACAGAAAGCTACTGGGGCAACGTCAATCCGATTGGCCTTCGTTCCTGCTATGACGAGGGGAAGCGCTGTGCAGAGACGCTGTTTTTCGATTATCATCGCCAACACGATATCGACATCAAGGTCGCGCGCATCTTCAACACCTACGGCCCGCGCATGCATGCAGCTGATGGGCGCGTGGTCTCGAACTTCATCGTCCAGGCTTTGCAAGGTGAGGATATCACGATTTACGGCGACGGATCGCAAACCCGAAGCTTCTGCTATGTCGATGATCTGGTCGAAGGATTATTGCGGCTGATGGATACCGAGAGAGGTTTCACCGGCCCAGTGAACTTGGGCAATCCGAACGAATTCACGATCCGCCAGCTCGCCGAGCAGGTGATCGAGATGACCGGAACGAAGTCGAAGATCATCCAGATGCCGTTGCCGCAGGATGATCCGATGCAGCGCCGCCCCGATATCTCCCGCGCGCACGAAGTTCTGTCGTGGAAACCGACGATCGAGCTGCGAGAGGGGCTGGAACGCACGATCGCGTATTTCAAACAAGCGCTTGAGCCTGTTCAAAACTGAGAGCCTGATCTTGGGCGTTCCCCGCCGCGCCGACTATCCGTTATTTCAGCTATCTGCCGACGCGGTCGCCGGCGTTTCTTCGCCGTCTGAGGGTGCAAACCCGTCCTGATAGGAGATTTCCGCTCCGGACTTTTCCGCTTCCAGACGAGCACGCATAGTGTCGGCCAGCCGCTGACGACGCAACGTGGCGACCGCGGCCGGACGGAGTTGCTCGGCCTCCATCGGTGCTGGCTCTGACGCAATGACGTCGGCGATATAGACCATACCGTTTTCGACAACCACGAAGGGTTCGCCATCGGGAAGCGATCTAATCCGGTCTAGGCGCTCCTGGCCGACCTGGGCGGAATCCATCTGCGCTTGTCCGCGCTGGAATTCGATCCCGAGTTGGTTAAGCGATGCGACTACGGCGTCCATGCTCATATCGTTCTCAAGCACGGAAAGCTGGCTCATGTCACCTGGCGCCGGAAACTGGATTCGGTCGAGCAGAAATATCTGCCGATCAGCGAACAAAGCAGGATTGTCGCTGATATACTGATCGATCTCGTCCTGTTCGGGCACTTCGGTCGTTTGCTCGACCTTCTGCGAGAGCATCTGCAACAGCAGCGTTTCGCTCAACTGGCGTTGGCGCAGGTAATATTCGGGCGTTTCGTCAAGGCCTTCTTCGCGCGCCGCCTGAGCAAGCACGCGGCGGTCCACCACCCGCTGCAACGCTGCCCGCTGAGCGGCTTCGCGGTCTGCTCCTTCAGGAAGATTGGCGCCCTGCAACTCGGCATTCACTTCCTGCAGCGTAATTTCCTCACCGTTGACCACGGCGACGACCTGCCCTGTTGCCTCCTTCGAGCAGGCGGAAAGGGCGAGTGCTGCAGCGCTCGCCAGAAGTATAGGATAGCCCGCCTTGATCATGCCGTCGTCCCCACGAGAAGCCGGCGCAATGGCTCCGGCGTTCGATTGAAAAATTCGTTTGCGAATTCGCCCATCACCAGGCGCTTCTTGTCGCGATCAGTACCAAGCTGCGATACGCGCATCATCATGCCGTCAGGGATGTCGCCCGCAATATTGGCACGCATCACGGCGAGCCGCTGCTGCGCCCACGAGGTCGGGAAGGCATTACCGAGCCGGGTAAAGTACTCGACTTCCTCCGCGCCCTGCGGGCCGATCGCGGTGAAGCGGTTCGCCGGGACCACACGCTGGCCGAGCGTCATTCGGGTTTCCTGCGTATCCGTAATCTCGTGTCCGCCGACCGAATAGCATATTTCCGGCCGGTGCACCTGTAGCACCCCGTCCTGCATGTTGTTGTAGGCGAGCAGCAACATTACCGGCTCTAACCCCGGCGCAGCATAGGTCCGCGTGACCACGCTATCATACAGCCGGTCACGCGTTTCGTCGGGCGGCGGCAGGATCACGCCGGACGCTCCGATCTCGCGCCAGCGACCGACATTCGCCGGAACCCAGCTTTCGAACTCCTCCGGATCAACGACCGGGGCATATACCTGTGGCGTTCGTGCATAGGCAAAGCCTGATGCAAGCGCGAATGTCCCGCCGATTACCGCGTCGCGGCGCGTGATCTGGATACGTTTCTTGCCAGCGGCTTCAGCCATGTTGCGGGCTCCTTTGACCGGTAACGCGGTCGTAGATCGGCTTGAGCGCAAGATCGATCAGGAAGATCGTGACCATCGCGATTGCAAACATGAAAATCCCGGCAAAATCGTGCAGGAACCCCTGCGCCGCTGCCTCGCCCGCATGATAGGTGAGAAGGATGAGCGTGAGAACCCGGAAGAAATTTGCGACCAGCGCTACCGGTACAATCAAAAGGACGAGCAGCGCTGCATATTGCCACTGCGCTTCGTGTCGCATGTAGATGTAGAACAGCGAAATGGCCGACAGTGACACGATCGAATTGATGCCGCTGCATGCCGCTGCCACCAGCAATTCGTACTGCCCGATATAGATCGAGACGCCCACGCCGCTGATGGGATAGTCGAGCGCTCGCAGGAACAGTATCGCGCTTTCCGACAACCAGATCTTCATCGGGACCGTTGCGAATGCGACAACGGTGTCAGGCGGCGGGAAGATGAACGCCAGATACAGCAGCGGGAACCACATCCGCTTCATCACCTCGAGCCCGACCACGCTGTAAAGCGCTGTCAGCAGGCAGAGATACATCAAGTATCCCTCCAGCTCGACGATCTGCGTGATGCGCGCCAGCACGGTCAGCGGAATCAGGACGGCCAGCAGACCGAAGACGACCCACGCAGACGCCTCTTCGACATGCTCCTTCGAACGGGTCCAGCGCTGCCACAGCAGCCATAGTCCCGTCGCCAATACGATCGGACCGTGGGCGCCCTCTTCACCCGACCATCCCTCGCGCACGACGAAGATCATGGTGGGCACTGCGAAAGCGATGATCCCGGCGATGAACACAAGGCCGAAAGCGCTTACCCGGTCGCGATGCGCAACTTTGCCGGGCGCCCGCGGGCCAGCCGGCGACGCTTTCGCAGGTCCAGCGGTGCCGGTCGCGTTGCCGGAGGCCGCTGCGGGCCCGGCTGCTGGTATGGTGCTCGTTGTGGTGGCCATGGCTCTAAACTTGTACGATCTTGTCTGTTATCGCGTTAGCCGCACGAGGCAAAGCGAATCGATCATGCTTTCGCACAAGTGTCCTTTAATTGCACGGTTCGCCCAAAGACGTTGAACCCTGCGAGCGAATGCGGAACCGCTAGTATATCATGCAACAAATAGCCACGAGGATTACGCTGTTCGTACGGGGCCTCGCCCTGTGCGCGGCACTCGTGCTGCTGGCCTTCATCCCATCAGACGTGGGCACAAACGCCGGCGCAGCGCGCCCGTCTGGTGTCATAAGCTTCCCCTTGCACCAACCGCGAGAGGTGATCGCGCGCCCACTCGATCTCGTCGAAGTCGATGATCCGCTTGCCGCAAACGCCGCCCTTCCTTTCGCAACCGTATCGCTCGAATCGGCGCGCGGCGTGAACCTCTTCTCCGCCCACTACGATACGCTCGCGCGGGACACCGCCCTCGAATGCCTGACCGCGGCAATCTATTACGAAGCGGGTTACGAGCCGCTTGCGGGACGCCGCGCGGTCGCGCAGGTGGTGCTCAACCGCGTGCGCCATCCCCTGTTTCCCAATTCGGTCTGTGCAGTCGTTTACGAAGGGGCCGAACGCCGGACCGGTTGCCAATTTACCTTTACCTGCGATGGCAGCCTTGCGCGTCGTCCTGCCCCCGCTGCCTGGGCATCAGCGCGCGAGCTTGCGCGCGAATCGCTCTCTGGCGGAGTGGAGACAAGCGTGGGAATGGCGACGCATTACCACGCGAATTACGTCGTGCCCTATTGGGCGGGGTCGCTCGACAAGGTCGCATTGCATGGCTCGCACATCTTTTATCAGTGGAAGGGTTCGCTGGGTCGACGCGCAGCGTTCTCGCAGGCGCTCGTCGCGGATATTCCGGCCGAGCCGCTCGCGCTGGAGGACTTGGCGGACGCTTCGGCCAGCTATGCCCCGCCTGATATAACCGTACCAGCGCCGGCACGCTCTCGCATCATCGCCGATCAGCTTCCGGCGATCGGCGGCGAGCCACCAGCGCTGGGCCCCACGCCTGCCCTGCGCCTGCCTGACAAGGCCACGGCCGGGCGGCTGCGCGCCGATGAGCAGGCGGGCACGCTCTTGGCTGATGGCACGGGCGCGCTCTAGCGCTACACAAGCCGTCATGGGTGAGATCAAGGCCAACCCCATTCCCCGCAAGACCGGCATCCGCGGCGATTTGAGCGAATTCGCGCAGCGTCCGATTGCGCGCCAGGCCCTGCGGTTCGCGCTGACGACGGGATTGAGCGCCTGCCTGTCGCTGGGCCTTCCGGTCGTTCTCATCGAATTCTTCGACTTCGCGCAAACCCGCGCGGTGCAGATCGGGCTCGTTAGCGCTTATCTCTTCAACCTTGTCGTTCTGCGCACTTTCGTGTTCCGCAGCCGGTCGCACTGGGCCCGCGATCTTGTCGTCTACATGCTGGCAAACGGCGCGCTTCGGGTTGCGGAGTACGGGCTCTTCGTCGTGCTTGCGCAAATGCTGGAGCTTCATTACGCCGCCGCTCTTGTCATAGTACTGGGCGTGGCAACCTTCGCGAAATTCTTCGCCTATCGCACCATTTTTCGCTGAGCGTGAACGCATTGGCGCAGCATCAATCAGGCATTACTGCGCGAAGGGTGCGGGGACATGTCCGGGAGGGGTTACCACATATGTCCGCGATCAGCCTGACCATCATCGTACCTGCCTTTGACGAAGAGGAGTCGATCGCGCAGACAATCGCGGAGCTCTATCCCTACACCGAAACCGACGGCGTCACGTTGATGGTGGTGAATGACGGCTCGACAGACCGAACCGCCGAAATTCTCGCCGAGCATGCAGCCGACCGTCCCCGCCTGACGGTCGTCAACGTGCCAGTGAACAAGGGCTACGGCGCGGCGCTGAAAACCGGCCTGCGGGCTGCGACCACAGAGCTTGTCGCGATCACCGATGCCGACGGTACCTACCCCAATGAGCGCCTTATGGAGCTGGCGCGTCTGTGTGAAAACAAGGACATGGTGGTTGGCGCGCGGATCGGGGCCGATGTCAAATATTCCAAGATACGCGCTGTCCCGAAGATCTTCCTCACGCGCTGGGTATCCTGGATTGCAAAGCAGCAGGTGCCGGACATCAATTCGGGACTGCGGGTCTTTCGCCGCGATGTCGCCCGCGAATTTGCCGGGATCTTTCCCGACGGGTTCAGTTTCACCATTACGATCACGCTAGCGATGCTGACGACCGGGCGGCAGGTCGAATTTGTGCCGATCAATTATGCGCACCGACAGGGAAAGTCGAAGATCCAGCCCATCCGCGACACGATGCGGTTTTTGCAGATCATTCTTCGCACCGGAACGTATTTTGCCCCGATCCGCGCGTTCCTTCCGATTATCGGGGTTTTGCTGCTTGCTGCTATCGTCAGCCTCGGCTTCGATCTCTATTATCAGGACCTGACCGAAAAGACGCTGCTATTGTTCTTGTTTGCACTCAACACCGGTATGTTCACGCTTCTGGCCGACATGATCGACAAGCGTTCGAGCTAGCCGAGGCGGCGGGCTTTGGTAGCCGTCCCCCTCACCGGTGATTGCCACCCGATCATGGTGCAGGCCGCCGCCAGTGGGAGCAACCATTCCAGCCGCATCTGGTAGCGCGCATCGGGCTTGGACAACGCGCCGCAGATAACCGCATTGGCCAGCAGCCCGGCGATCAGCAGCAGCGCCAAGCGCTGGCTCCGCCCCCCAAGGCCGCGGCCCGCGCGCATTTCCCGCCACAGGCCTGCTACCACGATGATCAGCGACAGAAGGCTGATCGCCACCGTCGCCCACAAGGTGAAGCCGGTCGGCATGGTGTTCGCCACCGCCCGAGTGGCGAGCGCATCTTGCGCAACCGGTTCGGGCAGGTTCCTCGCGATCCCGGTGCGCCGCAAATCCGAATAGTTGAAATTGATCATGTTGAAGCTTGTCAGCGTTTCGGCTGTCGCTGCAACGAAAGAGCCTACGTAAGCGAGCGGGTCGTGCGCTATGACAGCGAGGTAGAACTGCTTGTCCTCGGCTGCGATCCGGCGCTGAAGCGGCTTGGCGGCAAGCTGAAACACACCGCTATCGCGTTGCTCGCTCCAGAGAAATTCGTCCGACGGGCGCGGAAGCTGATCCAGCACTTCGCACAGTGCAAAGCGCTTGTCCCGCAAAGCCTTCGAACAGTGATTGTCGAGGAAAGTCATGCCCGGTCCCGACGAGGTCAAACGCGCGGAAAGAAACGGTGGCGAAATCGGCTTTTGACCCAGCTGCGCTTCAACAGTCGTGCTGAAGATGGCCGAAGTGGCAAGGCCCATCCCGGCCGCCGCGATACCGGCGACAAATCCGGCCCCGCGTCCACGCCAGTTCGGTGCAAGCGCGAGCGCGGCTACGCCCACTCCAAGCGCAATGAGTATGTGGGAGGAATGAAAGCTCGCCGCAGCCGCCGCCAGCGCCCATGCGACCGCGATCTCGACTTTACGCATCTGTACACGCATGGCCGCAATCAGCGCGATCATCGCCGCGGCCATCCCGGACCAGATGTCAGGCATCAGCATGCAGGTGTAAAACGCCATCGGCGTCAGCACCACGAGCGTGGCTGCCGCAACGCTTGCGACAAATATGCGCCGCTGCGTCATGGCCCGCGTTGCGACAGCGAGAAACAGCGTGAGTCCGCCCGCAATCAGCGCCGCCTGAATGGCGATGGCTGCCCATGGCCCGGCAAAGCGGATCGGAAGGTAAATGAGAAATCCGTAATAGATCGAGCGACCGGAGATGACCATCTTGCCGTTAACAGGATAAGGTCCTGACGCTCTTTTCGCCGAGCCCTCGTTCGCCACCCCGGCATCGGCGCTGCTGGTAGAAAGCACGATCCGGTCCGACCAGTCCGAAGGGCTCCCCGTCGCGGTCACGAAAGCTGCATCCGCTCCGCGGATATAGCTGCTGGTATCGGGAAACCAGAACGCGCCGCCATTGATCGCTGCGGGCCAGAGCAAGGCGATCGCAATCACCAGCCACAACGCGGCCCAAGCCTGCGCGCTGGTATGCGCCGCCGACGCGCCTAGATCGCTGATCGGTTCCGCCTTCACCTGGTTCAGATCCCCGAACGACAGCCTGTGTGCCGTGCATCACGGGGCGGTTGCCCACTTGTCAGGGTCTGCGCAAGGGTGAATAGCCTCGCCATGGCGTCCGCTAGGCTCGCATCGCCGATCACCTTGGGCACTCTGGCCGTGATGATGGCGTTCTCGTCCATCGCGACCGACCTCTATCTCCCGGCTATTCCCGAAATGACACGCGCCCTCGACGCAGCCCCCGGCTTGATCGAGGCGAGCGTTGCGAGTTTTCTTGCCGGCTTCGTCCTTGGTCAGTTGTTCTGGGGACCGGTCAGTGATGCGAAGGGTCGCAAAGGCCCGCTCCTGATTGGCATTGCCCTGTTCATTGCAAGCTGCGCGGGGTGCGCGCTCGCTCAGTCGGGCGAGGCAATCCTGGCGTGGCGAACACTACAGGGCTTTGGCGGGAGCGCGGCCGTCGTAATCGCGCGTGCGATGGTCAGCGACCTGTTCGACAAGGACGACGCTGCCAAAACCATGTCAAGCCTGATCGCGGTAATGGCCATCGCCCCCATGATCGGCCCTCTGATCGGCGCGCAGATCCTGCGATGGGGCGAATGGCCCGCAATTTTCTGGGCGCTGTGCATCATCGCGGCACTCGCGCTCGCGCTGGCTGCAAATCTGCCTGAGACGCTTCCGCCAAGGCAGCGCAGCGCGAACATTCGCAGAGCGCTAAACCGCTATGGCGCGATCGCCACGACGCCGTTGGTCCTGCGCTTCAGTATCACGGGCAGTTGCTTTTATGCTGGGCTGTTCGCCTTTATCGCAGCCGGGCCTGCTGTCTTCATGAAGGGCTATGGCTTCTCGCCGAGCCTATTTGCCGGTCTGCTCGCGCTCGGAACGGCCTGCGTGATTGCGGCGAACCTGGTTAATGTGCGACTGATCGGCGCGATCGGGACCGTTGCGGCGCTACGGCTTGGCGCTACGATCTGCGCGGCTTCGGGGTTGGCCGCGTTGCTCGCCAACGTATTATTCCCGAGCATGGTTGCGGTGCTGATCGCCGCATTGATGGGCTATATGGCGATGGCGGGGCTGATCGTCGCCAATGCGATGACGGGCGCAATCAAGGCAGCGATGCGCGAGGCGGGCGGTGCATCGGCCTTCGTAGGCGCGATGAACTTTGGCGGCGGGTGTATCGGAGCGCTCGCGGTATCGCTGCTGCGTCCGGGGGACGGGCTGGGCCTGACGGGAGTGCTGGCCATTTGCGGGCTCCTCACCCTTCTGGCCGCCTTGCGCCTGAGGGGGCCTGCGGGCTGATCAGCCGCGGCCGAGCCGTTCGCGAACCAGCCGGAGCAATGCGCGCGGATCGCTCGCAAGCAGACGCGCCCCGCATATAAATGCCGCAATCCACCGCCCGTCCGTAGCTGCCGCGATCCGCTGCGCGCGCAGCAATATCATGCGCTGGCGAAAGGTTGCACTGCCGGGGAACGCATCGAAGAAGATCGGCGCATCGACCACGAATTGCCGCGCCCAACGCGCATCGCCAGAGCCCGCCATCACCGATGTGCCGTGCACCCGGTAAGCCGAGCGCGCAGCCGGATCGAAGCGTATGGGGCCATGCTGCGAGGCGAGCAGGAACAATGCATAATCCGCCGAATATACTTTAGAAAACCACGGCGGGAGCGTCAGGGCCTTGCGCCGAAACAGAAAGGTCGAGGTCTGGTACAATCGGCGGTCGAGAATATCTTCGGTCCCAAGATCGATCGCTGCATCGGGGCGGCCTTGCGGACTGAGTTCCGCCACCGTGCAGGTGCTTGCCGCGCTACCCACAATGGTCGCATCATGCGCCGAGCCCGCATGGCCCGGATGCGCTTCGAGGAAATCCACCTGCGTCTGGAGTTTGCGGGGATCGGTCCAGTAATCGTCTCCGTCGAGTAGCGCGATATAGTCGCCATCGCAGCTTTGCAGGTTCGTGATGTTATTTACCCGGCCCGGTATACCGGGCGGATGCTCGGGCTGCAGATTGAGCACGATGCGTTCGGGAAAACGCTCTTGATAGTGATACAGGATTTCGCGCGTGCCATCGGTCGAATGATCGTCGCCGATATGAATGCGCACGGGGAAGCGCGTTTCCTGCGCCAGCACGCTCTCGATCGCTTCGGCGATGAAGCGGCGGTGGTTGTAAGTGATGATCGCGACGCTGACCTCCGGACGCGTCATATTGCGCACCGGGCCATGATTCGCGCATCGAGCCGTTCGGGCGGATCGCTCTCGCTGATTTCGCGCAGGCCGGTCCCGGCGGCTTCTTCCAGCACTCGGAAATCGAAAGAGACGCGGGTTGCGCGCGTGATGTTGCGGCGCGTCCCGTGGCTGCAATTCGCGCCGTCGAACCGGGCATATTCACCAGCTTCCAGCTCAAGCGGAGCGTGGTCATTCGCACCCGGTGCGCTCTCGATCCAGATCGCGTTGGCTCCGAACATCGCAGTAACCGCCAGGCAGTAATTCACCTCGCGCGGATCGTGTCCGTAATCGATATCGCGGTGGAACCGCTCGGCTCCCAGCGCGTCGCGGAAATGCAGGCGCACGGTAGGACATGCCTGATAGAGGAAGGATCGCTGGTGAAGCAGCGCGATCTCTTCACGAATAAAGCGATGGTAGAGCGCACGAAAGTGCCGCCCCTCCTCGCCGAGCAGCGCGCCCGTCAGGCGGCGGTAAAGCGCTGAATGCTCCATCGCCTTGTAGATCGACCAGTCGGGCGGAGGCCGCACGTCGCTCTGCATTCGGGTGAGGTCCCCCACATCGAGGATCGCGCGCAGCGCTGCGTCGAAGGCAAAGCGCGATGTGTCGAAGCGGGCGATGCGAATCATCGGTGCCCCTGCGCATAGCCGATCCCCTCACGCCCGAAACCATCGCCATTGTAGAACATGTGCAGGGTCCCACGATGTTCGATGACATTGGGGTAGCAGCGCATCTGCGCATCGAAGGCTTGCGGCTCGGGCAGTGGCAGGCCCGCCTTTTTATCCTCGCGCTGCCAGGTGTCACCGTCCGGCGAGAAGGCGTAGCCAATCTGGTAGCTGTCCGCCCCATCGCGAAAATCGCGGCTGCCGCGATAGCAGAACCACAGGTGGAACCCATCATCGCCGCGCCAGATCGTGGGCCGCGCAATTGCCTCCTCGCGGTCGTGCTGCGGCAGGATCGGTTCGCCCGGACGTTCCCAGACGATGCCGTCCTGCGACGAAGCGGACATCAGGACGTAGATCGGCTCAGGCCGGCCGCCGACATCGATAAACCGGATCGTCGAGGCGTAGACCATCCGCCAATCGTTCCCCTCCCGCCAGACGCATGGTGAGGCGGTGAAGAACGGTTCGGTCCGGCTGCGATCGACTACCGCGCCCGGGAACAGTCGCTCGAAGCTTGCCCCGTCGTCCCGGCTTACCGCAAGCCCGATGGCGTTGCGATAGGGCACCGAGACACTGGCGTTCCAGCCGACATAATAGAGGTAGAGCGCCCCGTCCGCACGCACGATCGAACAGGGCATGATGCCCCCGTCATCGAACGTGCCGGTTTCGCCCAGCTCCATGATCGGACGCTCACCGATAGCAAGAATGCGCGCGGGATCGCTGGCATCGGCGTCGATATAGGTTGGGATGCTGCGCCCCGCTTCGTCACGCGGAGCAAACAGGATGCGCAGGCGCTCGTCATCAAGGGCGAAAGCGGTCGGCGTACAGCCATGGCTGGCGATCCAGCGTCGCTGGTGTTCGGGGCGCCAGATCAGTCCGCGCGGCTCCCAGCGGATCGGTTCAACCACCGGATTTATGGCTGATGCTGTCGATGCGGTCGCTTGCAAACTTCGCGCGGACGGAGCGCGGTGCAAGCCAGACCTCGCCCTCGGCGGTGTCTTTCGTGATGGTAGCGCCCATGCCGATCAGCGAGCGCGGGGCAATCACCGTCTCATCGCGGATAGTCGCGTTAACGCCGATAAAGCTCTCTTCGCCGATCGTGCACGCGCCGGAAATAACGGCATGGCTGGTGATAAAGACATGATCGCCGATCCGTGTGTGATGGCCGATATGGTTGCCGCTCCACAACACGCAATTGTCGCCGATGGACACGAAGGGCTGGATCGTGTTGTCTTCAAAGATGAAGCAATTTTCGCCGATGTCGAGATCGGGCCAGGTCGTCGCTTTCGAACTGACATAGCTGGCGCAGCGATAGCCCTGCGCCTTGGCCGCACGGAAGCGATCGCGTCGCACCTGGTTCATCCGCTTGAAGCTGATGGGCAGGAACAGCTCGAACTCGCCCGGCGGATATCGTTCCGTGATGCCCTCGAAGGGAATGACGGGCAGTCCATTGTGCCTGTCCCCTTCGATATAACCGGCGTCGAGCGTGAATGCAGCAACCTCGCGCTCACTATCATGAAGGAAGTAGAATTGCGCCAGGTCAGCAAGTTGGCTGGTGCCAAAGATGACGATGGGTTTGCCCGGCATCGCGTCAGGCCTCCAGCGTGTAGGCGGTGCACAACGCGCGCGCCTCGACGGGCGAGCGGGTCAGAAGCGCGTGCAGGATCGAATAGTCGCCAGCATCGCCAGTGTCCGGCGCAGGCTCGACAAAGCGCAGTGCCACGCCATCGGCTTGGAACGCCTGATGATCGTAGAGCGCCCGCCCGCCGGCTGCGTTGGCGTAAGTCCCGGCGCCGAGCATGCGGGAAATCGAGCGTATCTTGGTGCTTCCATCGCCATCGCGAGCATATTCCATCGCGGAACTCCTACGAAAGTCGGTGCGGATCCGCATGATATTACTTGCCCATTGAACGCTGCGCGCGGCTAGGTCGGCGAGGCTTTGCGTCTCCGGCGCAAGCAAATCGGCCAATCCATCAAGGCGCTCGCTCCGCCCGTAAAAGGCACGAAGGGTCGCGAGAAACTTGCGCCGCCAGCGGGGATATTCGCCCGGATGCACCGCGATATCGGCGATGCTCCGGGACTGGCTGCGCCCTTCGAGCGGGACGGTGAAACGATATTCGCCATCCGGTCCGGGCAGGCGATTGCGATGGGTCCAGCGCTTGGTCACGAATTGTACATCGTCGAAGAATACGAAGATGTCCGCAGCATCAACCAGCGCGAAATAGCGCGGCGCGGGAAAGAAATAGGGCTGCATCACCGCAACAATGGGAGCGGGAGCCGTTTCGCTAGCCCGCTTAGAAGAAACCGAGGGCGCGGCCAAACTCACGCCTGCCGCCGAACAATCGCTGCCACCTGCGCTATCTCGTCTTCGGTCAGGAACGGGCTGAACGGCAGGCTCAGCACCCGGCTGGCGATATCGCGGGCGACCGGACAAGGCCGTGCATTGTCGACGCTGTCGAAAGAGGGGCGAAAATAGCGGCGGCTTTCGATGCCCTCGTCAGCGAGCGCAGCCTGAATGCGCTCCACCACCTCGCCCGCGCGCGTTACGACCGGGAAATAGGCGTAATTCCATGAAAAATCGCCGAAGGCATCGGGATCGATCAGCCGCACCGGCGCATCGGCGAGCGCTTTGACATAAGCAGTAAAGCATGCCTTTCGCCGCGCGATCAGCGCATCGAGTTCGGGCAGAAGCGCCAGCCCCATGGCGGCATGCACCTCGCTCATCTTGGCGTTGAAACCCACATGGGGCACCGCGTCGCCATCGATCCCGTTGGCCTTCATCAAACTGATTTTCTCATCGAGTTCGGGATCGTGTGAGATCAGAGCCCCGCCCTCGCCGGTGTGAAAGACTTTCGTCGCATGGAACGAAAGCGCGCCAATATCGCCATAGGTCGCGAGTGCCCGGCCGCGATAGCGTGCGCCGGTTGCGTGGGCGTGATCGTAGAGCGTCGGGATGCCATGAACGTCCGCAAGCTCCTGAATCGCATCGAAATTGGCAGGAAGGCCGTAAGCCGTTGTGATGACGATTGCCGAGGTGCGCGGCGTCAAGCTTGCCTCGATCGCTTGCGGGTCGAGCGTGAAGCTTACCGGGTCGATGTCGCAATAGACGGGCTCGCACCCCTGCCGGATCACCGCGTTGCGGGTTGCGGCAAAAGAATACGGAGTGGTGATCACCTCGCCAGTGCACTCCAGCGCGGCAAGGGCGACCTGCAACGCCGATGTGCCCGAGGAGACCAGCTGCAGATGCGGCGCGCCAAGATATTCGGTGAGCCTGGCCGTCAATTCACGCTCAAGCGGCCCGTTATTGGTCAGCCAGCCGCTGTCCCAGATCCGGTCGATCAAAGCTTCGTAGGTAACGCGCGGAGGCAGTGCAGGCCTGGTCACTGTCAGCCGGTAGGGTCCGGGCGTCCGGGTCATCAGCATGGACCCGCCCCCCTTTGCTCGCGCAAATCGAGCGAGCGGCGCACCTCGCGCCCAAAGTCAAGAGCGATATCGCGAAAGCTCGCGTTTTCAAGCACATGCGCGCGGCCCGCAGCCGCGATTTCGTCTCGCTCAGCTGTGTTGCGCGTGAAATATGCGATCTTGTCGATGCAATCCTCTACGCACTCGTAAGTTACGAAAATGCCGGCAGGAAAGTCTGCCGAGAGGTTTCTGGCCGCGCGCGTGAGTAGGAAGCCCCCTGCCCCCATGACTTCGAACATGCGCTGGTTGTATCCGATACCGGTATGGGTGTCGAGATCCACGTAATCGTTCACGACCACCGCGCTGTCCCGAAATATCTGATACATTTCAAGGCCGGAAGTGACTCCGTGAAACCGCTGGGCAAGCACGGGGACAGTCTGGATCGAGGATTGCGGGCCGGTCTCGTCCCACCAGTAACCCCACAGGTCGAGCTCGGTTCGCGCGGCAAGCTCTGCGAGAAAGCGCGTTCGCCGCGCAAAATTGCGTACACCAAGGCCGCCGACGAACGTCGTTGCGAACCGGGCCGAGCGCGGCGCCAGCTCGCCGGGTATGCGCGGGTCGATCCCCTGCCGGTTCAACAGCGTGCGCACCCCGTGCATCTGGAAGAATTCGCGGAACACCGGATCATCAACGAAGAGGAGATCGAAATGCTCAGGATGCCAGTTCCACGGCAACCGGGCTGACAGGCGCGATATGTTTAGCGCCCCCATCTGAGGCCAGAATGCGCTGCGGATCGGGTTGGAGCGCGCGAAGATCGCATCGGGGCAGAAGTGCTCGACATAGGCGGCAATCACCGCCTCGGTCCAGGTCCATCCCTTTGCCCGGGCCGCGATACGCGCCTTCAGTCGGTGGGTGGGGCCATCAAAGACCTCTCGCACAACCTTGTTCAGGAAAACCGGATCGAGAAGGAAGAATTCCTCCGCCGCCCACTCGCCGGTTTCATTGAGCCAATGTGTATAGAAATCGGAGTAATTGCTGCGCAGCCCGATCAGCCATGTGCGATATTCTGCCAAGCTCATCGCGGCAAGATCGCCACGCTCCCGTTTGGCGCGTTCGAGATAGGCGACAGGGTGCACGATATCGAATTTCAGGAGCCGTGTTTTCATGCGGCAAACTCCCGCACCGCTTCGATCACATAGGCTTGCTGACTTTCCTCAAGCTCTGGATAAAGCGGTAGGCTGAGTACGCTTTGCCCCAGTCGGCTGGCCACCGGACATTTTGATGGATCGGGATCGAAGGGTGCGAAAGCGGGCTGTTCTGGCAAAGCAGTCGGATAGTGAACCGCGCTTGCGATCCCGCGAGCGGCGAGATGATCGGAAAGCGCGTTGCGGTCCGGATGGGTCACGGTGTAAAGGTGCCAGCCATGGCGCGCCCCCTTCGCTTGGGGGGGGAGGCCCAAACCACAATCTGCGAGCATATTGGTATAAAGACGCGCAATACCGGCCTTCGCCTCGATCCAGCCATCGAGCAGCGGGAGCTTGAGCGATAGGACTGCTGCATTGAGCGCATCGAGGCGGCTGTTGCGCCCGATCAGGACATGGTGATGACGTTCGCTCTGGCCGTGATTGGCGATCAGCCGGGCGCGCCGGGCGATATCAGCATCGCGAAACACCATCGCCCCGCCATCGCCGAGCGCGCCGATATTCTTGGTCGGGAAGAAGCTGACAATTGCCGCGTCCCCGAGCGTCCCGGTCTTTTCGCCCGCAATATCGGCACCCAGCGACTGCGCACAATCCTCTATCACTAGAAGATCATGGCGATCGCAGAGCGCGCGAAGCTCCTTCATTCGCGCCGGGCGGCCGTAAAGGTGCACCGGCAGGATCGCACGCGTTTGCGGAGTGATTGCCTCGGCCACACGGCCCGGATCAATGGTCCATTGCCCCGGCAGGATGTCGGCAAAAACCGGGCGCGCGCCGATCCGCGCGACGGCCTCTGCGGTAGAAATCCAGGTCATGGCGGGGACGATGACCTCGTCGCCTTCGCCAATGCCAAGCGCCTCCATCGCAATCTCGAGCGCATCGGTGCCATTGCCACAGGACACCACGTTCCCGCCGCCCAAATAGCTCGCAAGCTGCGCTTCGAACGCCGCCACTGCCGCGCCTGCGACAAAGCCCGAAGTGCCAAGCGTATCGCGCCACACCTGCTCCAGCTCCCTGCCCAGCGCTGCATGCTGCGCGGTGAGATCGAATAGTGGCACTCTCATACGAAATACCGGTAAAACGCTGCACCCATGGCGCTAGCCGCATCGGGGCCGGGATCGCTGGAAACCAGAGCCCGCGTTGCTTCAGTGAGGAGGACACGCTTTCCCGCTACGTCTTGATCGCCGCCATCAAGCGCAGGCCAGCGATAGGTGCCAAGCGGCAGTTCGCGCGCGCCAAGCCCCCGCTTGAACGCGGCCAGCCCGCCTTCCCGCGGGGTCAGCCCGAGATCGAGCCGCTCCATCCCCATGTCACGGGCGCGTTCGACCAGCGCCGCCATCGCCAGGTTGTTGGGACGCATTGCAAGCGCGTCGGGATCGCTGGCGCCGAACTTGTAGTAGAGCACTTGTTCATGGCGCAGTGCCATCACGAAGGCCGCCGGTTGTCCGCCAAGATGCACTTCGATCAAGAAACCATCATCGCCGAAGAAAGCGTCTGCCACGTTCTTGAAGAAGCCAAATGGCTGAGGCAACGCACGAAACTTGTGAATCCGCTGGCTGGCATAGAGCCGATAGAATTCCACAAGCGCATCGTGATCCCGGCGTGTTCTCACAGCGAGGCCCGCGCGCTGCGCCTGCGCCACCAAACGGCGGAAAGAAGGCCTAGCCTGATCGAGACCGGCGGTCGGCTCGATCTCATGAAGCAGGCTGCTGCGGATACGCCGCTCTTCGGGCAGTTCCCGGCCGCCTGCGACCTTGATCGTGAAGCTGGCGCCCGGGAAGGCGGCGCGCGCGGCTTCGATCCGCGCAGGCATGCCATCACCTGCATGGCGCTCGGCATAATCACCGAATGCCGGGGCAACCATACGCGGACCCAGCGCATCATCGACCAGCGCGAACCACAGCCCTTGTACCTCGTGAAAGCCGAAGCCGTAAGTGCGCTCCATCACCTCTCGCCATCGCGGTGAGACGAAGAGGTTCGGCGCGGACGTATCAGCACCCTGCGCAGTGCCAGCTACGGGTTCAGCAGGAGCGCGCTCGGAAATCACCGCGAACCTTCGTAGATCCGCTCAATCGCAGCGACCGTCTTGATCCCTTCGGCGCCTTCGACCACCCCGCCCCGCGCTGCAATCACATGGCGGGTCACCTGTCGGAAGATTTCGCCGTGATTGGCACTCGACCCAAGATAGTCGCCATAATCGTTGGGCGCATCGGGCGGCCCATCGAGCGCGGGTTCAGGATAGGATTCGACGTCCCAGAACTCGATCTGGTTGAGATAGCGCCCCCCGATCTTGATGGTCCCTTTTTCGCCGATCAGCGTGATGCTGCCCTCGAAGTTGACGTTGTAGACAGTGGTCGACCAGTTGACAGAGCCAATCGCGCCGCTTTCGAAGCGAACAGCGGCCACCCCGCAATCCTCGATCTCGATATCGTGGTGCAGCGTATCGATGATAGTGCGCGCCTCGCTTACCGGGCCGAGCCACCATACCAGCAAATCGATGAAATGGCTGACCTGCGTGTGCAAGGCGCCAGCTTCATGTTCACTAGTGCCGCGCCAGGGCGAGTGCGCATAATAGCCCGGATAGCGGTTCCAGAACACATTGCACTGAACCATCCGGATGCGCCCGAGGCGGTTGGCGCTCAAGGCTTCGTGGACCAGGCGTACAGGTGCGTTGAAGCGGTTCTGCTTCACCACAACCAGCTGGACGCCGTGTTCATTCGCCGCCTTGATCATCGCTTGCGCCTGCGTCTGATCCAGCGCCATCGGCTTTTCGACGAGCACGTGTTTGCCCGCCCGCGCCGCCGCGATCGCGAGCGTCGCATGCGAGCTGTGCGGCGTGCAGATCGAAACGATATCGACCGCGTCGTCGGCGAGCAATGCGTCCGGGTCGCGATAGGCGGCAATGCCGGGCAAGGCTTCTTCGGCCCGCGCGAGTGCCGCGTCGTCCACGTCGCAAATGGCGCTTACGCTTGCGCCTGGTTCCTGCTGGATCGCGGAGAGGTGCCGCCGACCGATCTGGCCGCAGCCCACGACGCCAAAGGCGAGCGTATTTTTGCTCAAGATGAAGTCTCCAGGTTGCAAGGAGAGCTGCGCGGGGCGATCCACTCTTCAATCTTTGCCAGGATCGCATGGCGGCGCGGCAAGCGTTCCCGTCCGTAATGCAGCGCGCGCACCTTGCGACTTCGAGCGAAAGGCGCGAAACCATCAAGCCGAGCAGCCTGCTCCAGGACTTCGCTGCGACGATAGCTGCGCCCGCGCGACAGGTCCTGCGGCGTCGGATCGATGTCTCCGCGCACGAAGGGCACCAAGTAGGTCTCTACCAGCTCCACACCGCGCCGGTTGGCTTCGCGCAGCAGTTCGCCCGCGGTCGCGCCAGTCGGGATTGCGAAGCGTTCGACGCATAGCAGCGGCCCTGTATCCACCCCGTCCTCCATAACATGCAGCGATACGCCAAATTCGATGCGGCGTTCCAGAATTGCGGCGACCTCGCACAGGGACCCGCGCATATCCGGCAGCGGTGCGCCATGCAGATTGAGTACGCCATGCGCGAAACGCGCCCTGTGGGCTGATGTGAGGAGCTGATCGAACCGGATGGCAAGCCCGATATCAGTCGCGGGCATTTCATCCAGCGAAAAGCGGGTTATGCCGTGCGTCCGCGCCTTGTCGATGACATAGGTCTCGCCTGATTGGCGCGGATCATCGTCGCGGCACACGACGCCGATCAGATCGATCTGAGGGGATGCGAGGCAGAAGTCGAAGCACCGGACCGCCGCGCTTAGCGTACCCATCAGCACAACCGTAATCGGAGTTTCGCTCACGTCACCATCCCTGCTCGCGCTGCCGCTATCAGACAGCGAGTTCGTTTGATAGAAGTGACGGACTGATGGCGGAAAACACCATTTTTGATGCAGCACCTCAACGTCACACCGACGGACGGCATGCGGCGCTTCGTCCCAAGATGCTTGCGCGCGAGCTGCGGCGGCTCCATGGCTGGTTGCCGTCTCGCGATCGTGCGCGCCTGCGCTGGCTGCTCGCGCTTGCAATCATCGGTGCGATGGCCGAGGCGCTCACCATCGTGCTGCTGGTCCCGTTCCTCGCCATTCTCGCAGGAGCAGGAGAGGCGCTGGAAGGCGGGGCGTCGGCGACGTTGAGCGCGCTGGCCGGGATCGACTTGGCCGCAAGCCTGGGCACCCTCGCGCCGGTGATTGCAGCGCTGATCCTGGCAAGTGCCGCGCTGCGCCTTGCGCTTCTGGTGACCCGGGTCCGGCTGGTCGAGAATGTGGCGCATGAGCTTGGCACCGAAATCTACCGCCGTGCGCTGCACCAACCCTACGAGCGCGCGAGCGAACGCAATTCCAGCACAATCATCGCCGGGATCGAGAAGGTACGCGGGCTTGC
>JAZBPE010000094.1:0-7540 GCA_036353345.1 Erythrobacter sp.
CATCTATCTCGACCCTCCGTTCAATTCGAACGCCAATTACAACATGCTGTTCAAGTCGCCTGACGGGTCGGACAGCGACGCGCAGATCAACGCCTTCGACGATACGTGGAGCTGGGGCCAGAGCGCGGAGGAAGCGGTCGACTGGGTGCGCGACAGCGGACACCACAAGACCTTCGACCTGCTCGACACGATGCGCGGCTTCCTGGGCGAGAACGACATGATGGCCTATCTCGCCATGATGGCCGCCCGGCTGATCGAATTGCACCGTGTGCTGAAGAATACCGGCTCGCTCTATCTGCACTGCGACCCGACGGCGAGCCATTACCTGAAGCTGCCGAGGACGGTTTCATGAGTGATCTTTTGCACCTCGACTTTCTTTGGCATCCCAGGCCGATAGACGCCTACAAAATCCACTTTGCGCGCAAAAATAAAGACGGATACCAGCCACTGGATTCGATCGCCGCTGATTTCGACGGTGAGTGGCGCAGTTGGCAAGAATGGCGTGGCCAGAGAAATGACTTCAACCGCGAATTCATTTTCGCGCTTGCTCAGGATTATCGTCAGTCCGACCGATGGCTTTTCGGGGGCATCTGGCGTGTCACCGAAAGGCTCGACGATCGCTACGAGGTCGAACTATCCGAGGAGCTTCTGCCATTGATAAAACGCTTATGGCTCAAAATCGATCACCGAGATCGCGCGACCCGTTGCAAGATGGAAAGCTACTTTGATAATTTTGTTGTCGATCAGATTTCACACCAACCTTATGCGGCGAGACCTTTTCCGGGACTCCAGAGTTTAACAGTCGATTTCTCGGAACTGGAAGGAATTGTGTATCACAACGTCCTCGAATGGCGTGAACCGTTGTCTGCCATAAATGGAATTTACCTTCTGCGTGTTGAGAGTACGAACTCAAATTACGTAGGCGCCGCGTATGGATCGGGAGGTGTTTGGAGCCGATGGGCCGAATACGTGTCGTCGGGACATGGTGGGAATGCTCTTACCATACGAGCCTTCGGAGCTGCTCCCATCAATTTCGCTCGAAAAAATGTTTCCCTAACTCTGTTGGAGCCGATTTTGCCGACAATCAGCAATAGTGATGTGATCGGTCGCGAACGCCACTGGATGAATGCGATAGGTTCTCGTTCACTCGAGAACTTAAACAGCTAGAGTTTGCCTAGATATTCGCTGTGGATCGTCCCCAAGCTCGATGGCCATCTGTTCGAAGGCGGACGCAAGGGCGCGGATGGCGGGATCGACGGCTTCATCTACTTCAAGCCCGATGGCAAGAAGACCGAAAAGGCGATCCTCTCGGTCAAGGGCGGCGAGAATGTCGGCGTCGGCATGATCCGCGATCTGCACTCGACCATGGAGCGCGAGAAGGCGAGTGCCGCGGTGTTCGTCACCAAGGCGCTGCCGACCAAGCCGATGCTGAACGAAGCGGCCAAGGTCGGCCTGTTCGAATCCGAAGTTACGGGGCGCAAGCATCAACGCCTGCAAATCCTCACCCTTGCCGAAATCTTCGCGGGCAAGCGCCCTGATCTGCCGTGGATCGTCAGCCCCTACAAAAAGGCGCAGCGCAGTCAGAAACCGGATAGGCAGGCGCAGCTCCTGTAAGGGTCAGCGGTTCGGCGCACCATCTCATCGGCGAGGCCTCATCCAACTGTCTGTCGCATTCCCTACGGTGGCCAAGGCCAGGCGCGGCTGTTAGCAGGCGCGGCCAAGAGGGATCGTCACATGAATACCGCCTCACTCGCGAGCCTCGCGCTCTATTTCATCGCCATGATCGGCATCGGGCTTTACGCCTGGCGCAAATCGACCGACACGTCTGAGGGTTACCTGCTCGCCGGGCGCAACCTGCCGCCTTCGGTCGCCGCGCTCTCCGCGGGGGCGAGCGATATGTCGGGCTGGCTGCTGCTCGGCCTGCCGGGCGCGCTGTATCTGACAGGTCTGTCCGCGGCATGGATCGGCATCGGGCTGTTCGCGGGCGCGGTGGTCAACTGGATCGTCGTCGCCCCGCGCCTGCGCGAACAGAGCGAGCGTTACGGCAACGCGCTGACCATCCCGCAATTCCTCGCCAACCGCTTCCCCGACCAGGCGACGGCGCTGCGGGTGATTGCGGGCCTCGTGATCGTGGTGTTCTTCACGGTCTACACCGCCGCCGGGCTGGTTGGCGGAGGCAAGCTGTTCGAAACTGCTTTCGCCGGGATCTTGCCTGATATGGGGCTAGGCGATTACATGCTGGGCATCCTCATTACCGCCGGTATCGTCCTTGCCTACACGATGGTCGGCGGGTTTCTGGCCGTCAGTCTTACCGATTTCGTGCAAGGCATCATCATGATGCTGGCGCTGGTCATCATGCCGTTGGTCGTGATCTTTGGTGAGGGAGGGAGCGCGGGTGCCTCGCTCGGCAATGTGCCGGTCGAGGGGTTTTTGAGCCTTACCCAAGGGCTGACGCTGATCGGCTTCATCAGCGCGGTGACCTGGGGTCTGGGCTATTTCGGCCAGCCGCACATCATCGTGCGCTTTATGGCAATTGACACGGTCGAAAAGGTCGCGCGCGCGAGGACGTACGGCCTGTCATGGATGGCGGTATCGCTGTTGGGGGCGGTCGGCATGGGCCTGGCCGGACGCGCCTTTGCCGAACGCAACGCGCTGGCGGTCGAGGATGCCGAGACGATCTTCATCATTCTGGCGGAACTGCTGTTCCATCCGCTTGTCACCGGTTTCCTGTTCGCAGCCCTGCTCGCCGCGATCATGAGCACGATCTCTTCGCAGCTGCTGGTCTCCTCCAGTTCGCTGACGGAGGATTTCTACCGCCTGTTCCTGCGCAAGCGCGCAAGCGAGCGTGAGGCGGTGAATGTCGGGCGCCTCTGCGTTGCCCTGGTCGCCATTGCAGCGATCGTTGTGGCGAGCGATCCTGAAAGTCAGGTCCTCGGCCTGGTCGCGAATGCCTGGGCGGGCTTTGGCGCAGCCTTTGGTCCGCTGATCCTCCTCAGCCTCACGTGGAAAAGTGGGCCGGGGCGCGGAATGACCGGCGCCGGTGCGGTTGCGGGACTGGTTACCGGCGCGGGCGTCGTGGGCCTGTGGCTCGCGCTACGCTGGAACCAGCGCTTTCTGGGCGGGGAGGGTTTGTATGAGATCGTCCCCGGTTTCGTCGCCGCCTGTCTGGCGATTGTCGTGGTGAGCAAAGCGACGAGGCGCGCCCCTTCTGACACCGCCCCCTCTGCCGCCCCTGGTGATACTCGGAAAGAAGCGCTTCCGGAACGATCCTGATTGTCAAACGCGATGTCCCGGTTCAATTGCGAATATGTTGTCCAACGCGATGCAGCCCACAGGGACCTGTTTTTTCCCGCCAGTCTCGTGGAAGACCTGCAAGTCCTGCCTGTCGCCTCTCCTCGGAGGCATTGCCGTTTCCGGCGTTGCAGCATCAAATTTATCATTCCGATAAAGAACCGGGTTGGACGAGGCGATCGTTGCGCGTGTGCGCCGTGCACCTCCCGAGAGCGTTGCGCTTTTCAAGGATGCTGCGACAACGTAACGGATGAGCGAACCCGGCATAGCCTGCCCAGGCCCGCTAGGAACCCGGCGCCGAAACGCCGCGCCTCACGCTATGCAACGACCCGTGGCTCGATCTTCGCCTCCAGTTTGACCCGCACCGCTTCGGCGGCATGGCGTGCGCCGAGCTTGTTCATCATGTTGGCACGGTGGATCTCGACCGTGCGCGGGCTGATTTCGAGTTCGCGCGCGATGACTTTGTTGCTGCTGCCTTCCGCCAGCCATTCTAGTACCTGCCGCTCTCGGGTCGAAAGATTGGCGATCCGGTCGCGCGCCTCGATCATCTTTCGACGTGCCGCGCCGAACACCGCGGCTTCCTGCTCGATCCGGTCAAGGCAGCGGGCAAACCGCTCCGGATCGAGAGGCAGGGAAAGGTAATCGAGCGCGCCTGCCTTGATCGCCTCGACAATACGACTGGGTCGCGGAGATTCTTCGCAAGCGATGACCGGAAGCCAGATACCGAGGCGACCAAGCCGCTCCAGGATCATGGCGACCCCGCCTTCTTCAGGCATGTCGCGAGCGATGATGATGCCGTCCCTTGGCGGGTGCATCGAGAGTTCCGAGGTGTCGCCGTAAACTTCGGCATGGTGCCCGAGCTGAAAGCCGATCCGGGCCAGTTCGGCACGGTGGCGGGTGTTCGGATCGATGAAATGGAGTGTGGCTGAGTTCTGCATGCCCCATTGCTGCGCCCGTTATCGAGCTCGCACAACAAGACTAACATTCATTTCGGAGCGATCGGCATAGCTGTGATCGCGAGCCCAGCAATTTCGCGGAGCATTACCTCCGGATCGGTGACAATACCCAAGGGTTTACCCTTAGGTAACAATCTTTTCCGGGCCAAAACCCGTGTCTTGTGCATCAAACCGATAGGCGGGCAGCGAGTGGAATGCAGACTTCAGAGCATCACCCCAGCCCGATGAAATCAACTCGAAGTAAGGATCGTCATGGGTGAAGCGGTGCTCGTGCGTCGGGACAAATTCGTCACGGCCGATCACCAGCAGGTCCAGCGGCAGGCCGACCGAAAGGTTCGCCTTCAAAGTTGAATCGAACGACACCGTGAGCAGCTTCACGGCATCTTCGAAACTCATGTCACGATCGTAGCCACGGATCAGGATCGGGCGACCATACTTGGTCTCACCGATCTGGAAGAAGGGAGTGTCCCAGCTCGCTTCGATGAAATTGCCTTCCGGATAGACCATGAACAATCGCGGTTCCATGCCTGCAATCTGCCCGGCCACAATCATCGAGGCGGTGAACTTGCCCTTTCCGCGCTCGCCGTTCGCGCGCTGCCGCTTTTCGATCGTCGAGCGCAGGAGCTTGCCGATTTCCGTGGCGACATTGAACATGGTTGGTCCGTTGATCAGTGTCGTCTCGCGCTCGTCCGGCTCCTTGGTCCGCTCTTCCAGCTCACTGACGACAGCCTGGGTGGTTGCCAGATTGCCCGCTGTCATCACGGCGATCATTCGTTCACCCGGCACTTGCCAGTGGAACATCTTGCGAAACACCGAGATATTGTCGACGCCCGAATTGGTGCGCGTATCGCTCATGAGAACGAGGCCCTTATTAAGGATCATTCCAACGCAATAAGTCACTTCGATTTCTCCTGGTCGAAAACACACCGCCTCAACCGGACGAATGGCATGCGTTCCTGATGTCTATTGTTGTTGCTGGTCGACCTGCTGTTCGACCGTGACATCGACCGTCAGCATCTGTTCGGTCGAACCAAAGCTGATCCCGGTCACGGGCGCTGCGTCCCGGTAGTCCCTGCCCGTAGCGACGCGAACATAACGCGGATCGGGGCTGATGCCGTTCGATATGTCGAAGCCGACCCAGCCAAGTCCATCGATATGCGCTTCGGCCCAGGCGTGGGTCGCTTCCTGCTCGATCCGATCGTCCATCATCAGATACCCGCTGACATAGCGCGCCGGAATGTCGCAGGCGCGCGCCGCACCAATGAAGATGTGCGCATGATCCTGGCATACGCCATTTCCGTTTGCTGTCGCTTCTTCGGCGGTGGTGGTCACGTCGGTTGTGCCGGTCTTGTAGGTAACCTGCTCGCGGATGACGGCGAGCAGCGCATGCAGAAAATCAAGCTTTGAGCCCCCTTCGAGCTGTTCGACATCGCGCATCAGCGCCCGCATCTTCGCGCCCGGTTTGGTCAACGAGGTTTGCGACAGGAAAGCCCAAAGCGGCAGGTGGCCAGAATGCTGGCCTATTACGCCGGCATTGTCCTGTGTCTGGACCTCGCCCCTGCACGTCACAGTGACCTCATGCGCACCCGGTTCGACCGAAACCAGCGTGACGGTATTGTAGTTCTGGTCGTCATATTGGAGCTCGGGGGCGGCGTTCTCATATTCCATCGACCATGACAGGATCGACTGGCCCTGTGTCCCCTTGGGCGTCAGACGCAAACGCTGGAGCGCGTGCACCACCGGATCGGTAAAGGAGTAATGCGTGGTATGGCTGATCGAAAGTCGCATGAATGTGGCCGCTCCTTCAGGCCAGGAACCGGTAGTCTTCGCCGATCGCTTCGCCGATAGCGACGTTGCGAGCCATGAAGTCGGTCAGGAATTCGTGCAGCCCCAGATCGAAAATCCGCTCCACCGTGAGTTCGGAAATGTGAATGTCGGCGGCCCGCATAAGCTCGTTCGAGCGCCCCTCGGTCCCGTGCAGCCGGGCGAGTGCGGCGAGATTGTCGCGCAACGCGCTGCGACAAAAGGCAAGGCTGCGCGGAAAGCGATCGTCCAGCACGAGAAACTCCACGATCGCGCGCGAAGTGATGTTCCCGGCATTGAGCCAGCTAAAGGCACGCCCGCCAGCGACCGAGCGCAGAACCTGATCCCACTGCCCGCTATCCACGCTCGATCCCACATGGCTGAGGCTGGGGAGCAGCAGGTAATATTTCATGTCGAGAATGCGCGCGGTGCTCTCGGCACGCTCGATAAAAGTGCCCGCGCGCGCAAAATAATAGCCGGCATTGCGCAGCATCGAACCATCGATCGCGCCATGGACCTGCGTGCCGGCGCGCCGGATGCGCGTTACCACGTCGCCCACGGCGCTTTGCGGCACGGGCCGAGTCAGCATCTTTTCCAGCTTCATCCAGTTGCCGTTGACCGCCTCCCACACCTCGTCCGAAATATTGGTGCGAGCGGTGCGCGCATTCTGGCGCACAGAGGAAAACATTTCGCGCACATTCGCCGGGTTCGCCGCGTCACGCAGGACAAAGTTCCAGACCGACGAACCGTCATATTTGTCGTGCGTTGCGTTGTATCGCTGCTCAAGACCGAGCGTCGCAATGACCGAGCGCCATTCGGACTGCGCGGTCGCCACGTCACGGGTCAGCGCCATGCGCAAACCGGCTTCGAGCAGACGCGCGGTGTTCTCCGCCCGCTCCAGATAGCGGAACATCCAGAACAGACCGTTGGCGGTCCTGCCAAGCATCAGTGAGCCTGCCTCATCTCAACCCTAATCCTTGAGCACCCAGGTGTCCTTGGTGCCGCCCCCCTGGCTCGAATTGACGACCAGCGACCCTTCTTTCAGTGCCACACGGGTAAGACCGCCCGGCGTGATGTCGATCCCACCCGGCGAAACCAGCACGAAGGGGCGCAGGTCCACATGGCGCGGGGCAAGGCCCTTGCGGGTATAGATCGGACAGGTCGAAAGCGAGAGTGTTGGCTGCGCGATATAGTTTTCCGGCGTTTCCTTGAGCTTGTCGCGAAAAGTGCGCAGTTCCTTTTTCGAAGCGGCGGGTCCGATCAGCATCCCGTAACCGCCCGATCCGTGAACCTCCTTGACCACGAGTTCGTCAAGGTTGTCGAGCACGTAGGCGAGACTGTCCGCATCAGCACACCGCCAGGTCTCCACATTGGGCAGCAGCGGTTTTTCGCCCGTATAGAATTCGACGATTTCGGGCATGAACGAATAAATCGCCTTGTCATCCGAGACCCCGGTGCCCGGTGCGTTGGCGATGGTGATGCCGCCGGAG
>JAZBPE010000095.1:0-13990 GCA_036353345.1 Erythrobacter sp.
AATGGATATGCGCACCGGGACGCGCTGAACGATCTTGGTGAAATTACCCGTCGCGTTTTGCGGAGGTAGGATCGAGAATTCTGCCCCGGTCCCGGGGGCGATGCTTTCCACTCTTCCTAATAGCTCGAGGTCCGGCAGCGCGTCGATTTCCAAGGTGACGGGTTGCCCCGGGCGGACAAGTCCGAGCTGCGTTTCCTTGAAATTTGCTGTCACGTAGAGGCGGTCGGTCGGTACGAGGCTCATAAGGCGTTGGCCAGGCTGGACAAATTGTCCAGGTCGGACCGTGAGGTCACCCACCCGCCCGGAAATACTGGCCTGGAGCGTGGTCGATGACAGGTTCAGACGGGCGGCCTCGAGTTGCGCACGAGCGGCGTTGGCTTGCGAATTGGCCTGGTCTATCTGCTCGCTAAGCGTGTTCTGTCGGCGCTGTGCCGCCGTGAGCGCGGCGCGCGCTGCCGCGACTTGAGCCTGCGCTTCTCTGGCCTGGGCCTCCAGCTGATCGAGCCTCTCGCGCGGCTCCGCTCCCGAAGCGGCAAGGGGGCGGTACCGGACAACCTGCTCAGCAGCGAGACCAGCCTGTGCAGATGCTGCTGCGAGCTGTGCACGGGCCTGGGCAATTGCCGCGTCCTGCTCTTGTTGCTGGGCGCGTACCGTATCTGCTCCGGCGAGCGACGCGGCGATCTGGGCTTCGACCTGGTTCGTTTGGGCACGATAATCTCGCACGTCCAGCTGGACAAGTGCATCGCCCGACGCGACCGTTTGATTCTCCGTCACTAATACGCGCTCGACGTAGCCCGCAATTTTGGGGGAGATGATGACGCTGTCGGCGGCAATATAAGCGTTGTCGGTGGACTGCTGGAATCTGCCGTACGTCTGATGATTGTAATACCAGTAGCTCCCGGCGAGCAGGACCAGAATGCCGGCGATCAGCAGACCCAGCCGGACCCGCGGACTGGACAACCCCGTCGGACGTGCGCCTTCATCGCTAGCCCCTGCTGTCTCGTCCGCCATGATTATTTCGCTCCTCGCCATCGTTTGAGCCGCTGCGCGAGCGATATAGCGGCCAAAACAAAATGCGAAAGTCCTTTACTATTTTTCTCCGATCGATAGGAATGTCTCATGCCAGAAGATGAGGGCACTCTCGCACTCGACAATGTCATCACCCACGATGATCGAGCGATCTTCATGATGGACCAGATCAGCCGCGCCGCGCGCAAGGCATTCGATGACCGAGCACAGCCGCTGAGCCTCAATCGTACGCAGTGGCGTGTGTTGGCGCAGCTCATCAGAGCTCCTGCCCTGAACCAGACGGACATCGCCAGGAGACTTGAAATCACATCCTCCAGCAGCGGCCTGGAAGACATGACGCCTTCGCGCTTGAGTGACCGGACGCGGCTTGCGCAAGTCATAGCAATATTCGGTCGCCACGGGCGGGGCGGCATCACGCCCGTGTTGGGACTAGGCCGATCTCAAACCAAAACACATTCGACGCGCCCGGATGCCCCGCTCGTGGCGATTGCGCCAGGGGACGAACCTCGGTCATGTTCTATAGCGGACAACCGAATGGAGCATGCGGGACGCGAACTTTCATTGCACCGGCCCTCTGCCGGACGAACAAACCGCTGGCGGCGTGCTAGATGGAAACTAACGCAAACTTCTCCCTAGTGGCGTGGATCGTTGGCATTCTGATGCTTACGACCATCGCTTTCGCGATGTGGCTAATCGATCCCAGACCAAATCAGGAAACATATCAGATCAAGTTTGATCGCTCCGTGGAAGGCCTTCAGTCGGGATCGACTGTAACACTATCGGGAGTCCCTGTGGGACAGGTAACATCGGTCCGTCTGGCGGAAAATGAACCGGAAAACGTGGTCGTTGTTCTGACTCTCGATCCTTCTGCGGCGAAAGTCCACGGCCTTGAAGCGACAATCAGCACGGATCTGATAACTGGAGAGGCTGCGCTCGTGCTCGAGGGCCGACGGGGTCGTCAGGGCATTTACACCGACAAGTCAGGAAAAAAGATCATTCCCGCCGCGGACGAAACCGGACTATTGGGGAGGGATGCGACCGCCACTGTAGAGACCGTGGCAAATAGCATTCGCGCTCTGAACGAAGGACTGGAGCCAGAAAAGCAACGGGTGATCACCTCCGATCTTGTCCGGCTTCGAGTCACGACGGCCGCACTCGCATCGGACG
Source organism: Erythrobacter sp. (assembly GCA_036353345.1). Taxonomy (GTDB): domain Bacteria; phylum Pseudomonadota; class Alphaproteobacteria; order Sphingomonadales; family Sphingomonadaceae; genus Erythrobacter. The sequence goes on from JAZBPE010000095.1 coordinate 2,197, forward strand.
CCGAAGGTTGGGACGAACGATTGGCCTCAACAAAAGGAAGATTGTTAGACTTAGGGCAAAGGGTTGGTGGATGGGGAAATAATCTTCGAGATGCAGATCGGCGGATCTCAGGGCGGAGCGCTTCTGCTATCGCGCAACGACGCCTTCGCCAATTCAGGGAGGGGGTGCAGAACGCTGAAAACAAACTTTCCCAGATAAGGAGTGGCATTCCGGCGGTCGAAGATTCTTTGGTTGAAGGTGAAACGGACCTTCGCGAGCTTAGTCGCGAACTTGCTCCTCTCAGTGAAAAAATCGAAGATATTCAGGTTGAGGGAATTACATCAAATCCTCCCCTCCCAGACTATCGGCCAAAAAGAAGAGAAGCTGGAACGAATATCGATGATTTAAAGTAAACCGAACGGATGACTGCTTCCGGGCAGAGCGCGCAGCCCGTAGAATAGCGGAGATTGGAGCGCAAAGCGGATAACGACCTACTCCGCGGTCAAGTTTGAAATTGAAATTCCGAGTCCTAAAAAAGGCATCGAACCAATACATTAGAGGGATTTTGCGGGCCTTTTGCGGGCTTTTCAGCTTGACCGAAATATCTAAACATCAGAAATTAAACGGAAAAGAAGTTCGAATGTGATGCCTCTTCTGGCACCATTTCCGGTCAAAGATGGGAACCGCGCCCTCGAGGCGCGAAGCGCCTCTGGCGATCCCTCGTTCCAGAACCGCTTTCGAGCCGCTGATGAGGATCTGGTCGTTGGACACTTCCACGCGGTCCACCAGCATTCGCAGGTAGGCCTTGCGCAGGGTGGGGTCGTCGTCGTGCAGCTTTTCGCGCAGTTGCCGCGAGAACTTCTCGAGCACTTCGGGCGTGATCTTTCGCGACCCTCGGGCCAGCTGACTTTCGAGCACCTCGATCCGCGCCGTGAGGGCCGCAACCGCAGTCCGGTTCTCCAAGAGTCGGTTCGCGAACTCGGGATCGCTGGCCTTCATCACACCCTCCTCGATGAGCACAAGGAGGCGGTCGATAGCGGTCCGGCGTCTCGTGCGCTCGGCATTGGCCTGCGTCAGTTCCTGTTGCAGCTTTTCGCGCTTGCCATCCGAGAGCTCGATCACGTCCTTAAGAAGCTGCTTGAGCCTTCCGGGGCTAAGTATGCGCTTCTCGACGGCCTGCAGCACGGCCTGATCGAGCTTTTCGCGGCGGATGTTGGGGCGCTTGCAGCGCTGTCCAACGTTCGTCCGCTCGTTGCAGCGATAGTAGTAGTATTTCTGGCGGGATCGCGAGGTTCCGCTTCCAATCGTCATTCCAGCGCCGCAGCCGGGCATGGCGCACTTAGCTATGCCGCTGAGGAGGGTCGTTCCGGCAGCCTCGTGCGGCGCCATCTGCGTCGGCGCTCGCGAGGCACGCAGCGCAGCCACGCGTTCGAACTGCTCCCGCGAGATAATCTGTGGGCAAGGCACCTCGATCCAATCCTCCCGCTCGGGGACGTTGCCGTCGTCGTCGGCGGTGCGATCGAAATAGCGCCCGGTATAATGCTCACGGGCGAGGAGACCGGCGAGGTTGCCATTGCTGAACTTGGCACCACGCATCGTGATGCCGCGATCGTTCAGCGTCTTGCAGATCCAGCGACCGCCCCGGCCCTGATCGGCCCAGTCGAAGATCTGCCGCACGACGTCGGCTTCGCCCTCGATAATCCGAAGCTTCATCCGCTGCTTCTTGCCGTCCGTTTTGGCGGCGTAGGTTTCGTAGCCGAACGGAACAGGTCCGCCATTCCAGAATCCTGCTCGGGCATTGGCTCGGCGGCTTTTTCGGGTCTGGATGGCGTCCTCTATCGCTCGCTGCTCGTCCATCAGGGCAACGAGGGTCTGACCGACGCGCTTGGTCCGGCCCTCGCCGAAGTTCTCAGTCACGGAGACCATCTCGATCCCGTGTTCGGCGAGTTGGTGCAGGGTATTGAGGAACAGCCGCGTGTTTCGGGCAAACCGGCTCTGACGATAAATCAGGATGATATCGACCGGTCGCTCTGGTCCGATCGCGTCGGCGATCATGCGGTCGAACTGGGGGCGCTTGCTAAGCGTTCCGCTCACGCCAGCGTCGACGTACTCGCCGACGATCACGATGCCGTTCTGCTTGGCGTATTGACGACCAGCGTGACGCTGCGCCTCAATGGACAACGCCTTTCCGCCCTCCTCGTCGACCGAGAGCCTTAGATAAAGATAGGCTTTGAGCGCCTCGCGGCACTGCGGCGATTTCACGCGCATCACTCGTCCTCGGTAAATAGCGCCGCGATCTCCGCACCGAGCGCCTCTGCGACTATTTGAATCTCCTCAGCCGTGATTGGCAAGTCCAAAGGCAGGTCGCTTCTGACCGGGACGCGCCGAGCGACGCCCCGCCGCCTCGAAGCAGGCGGGGCGCCGTCCTTGACCTCCTCAGATCGAGGCGCGGGCATGGTGAAGCCCTTGCCAACTACCTCAGGCGGTGCCCTTCAGACCGAAATAGTCGAGGATCTGCCGGATGTAGCCCTGCGCTGCGGCCTCGCGCTGGTCGGGCGACATCGATGAAGGGTCGGGCAACTGGAAGCGCATGACACGCTCGTCCAGCTTCTCGACGACGCCGACGGGCGTGTCATCCTCGCCGAAGATATCGATCGATTCGAGAACGTCCGAGACCTCGGCAGAAGACGACGCCTTGGGTTTCGAACCGCCGCCTTCGATCTCGATTCCGAGCGCATCGAAGAGATCGGCAGGCTTCAGGAGGCCAGGCTCGCCGTCTCCCGATCCGTTGCGCGCCGTGAACTCGCTTTCCAGCGCCTCGGCGGCCTTGAGCATCTCGGCGCGCATCTCTGGGCTGGCGGCCTTGACCCACTGCGCGAACTTCACGCACGTGTCGATCGGCACCCTGTCAGGTTCGGCCAGCAAATCGAAGACGCTCGGGAATCGCGCAACCGTGCGTGCCGAGATCGTCATCCGACTGACCTGGTCCTTCTTGAGAACCGGGTAACGCTCGGCGATCGCCTTCTGACTGATTCCAGCGACGAGCTGCAGGTTGTAGATCGCCCGCGCCTGCTCGATCGGAGAGCGAGGGATGCCGCCGACTGCGGAGTCGGCCAGCTTCTCGAGCGCTTCCTTTTCGGTGCCGTTGAAAATCCGGCACCGGAGGGAGACATCGCTGGTAGTGCCGTGGACCGTGGCAGCCGCGATCCACCTGAGCCGACCATTGATGATCCCGTAGCCGTTCTCAGTCTCGATAATCTCGAGAGGAGGGATATTGGCCACTTCGTTTGCGCTGGCGCAGAGAGCCTCGAAGTTGGCCGCACGCATCCGTGAATGGGCAGCCGGGTGATGCTTCCACACCTTCAGGTCCTTGAGGGGCACCAGCACCTCGCCTTCCTCCTTGGCGGGCACCGAGAAGGAGAGGCCCTTGTTGGGGTTGACCTCTTCATCGTCGTCCCACGATGCCTCTTTGGAGGAATTCGGATCGTCCTTGGCGTTGGCCTCGTTGGCCTCGGCAGCTATGGGCTCTTCGCCCTCATCACTGTCGAATTCCTCGGAGCTGAGCCAAGCCTCAACTTCCTCCTCGCTGGGCAGATATTCATCGTAGTTTTCGGGGTTCTTGTCGTCTTTGTCAGCCATGCTGTTTCTCCTCGTAAGACGGTCGCACCATGCGGCCGTCTACGAGTCGCTTTTCGCGCTGATTCGGTCTGAATAATCCTCGCAGAACTCGATCGGTTTTGGTGGTCAGGCTTTCGAACCGGGCGAGCGTTCAGCCTTTCGCGAACCTCGCTTTGTTCTTCGCGCGGCAGGGCGCGAATCTTCGGAAGCTTTCAACGCCTTTGCCAGTGACGGTCCACGTGCAGATGGATCGAATGTCGTATACCACGCCCCCTCGACGGCGAATTCGATAAGCCTCTCGTCGATTGGAACAGTAATCTGATCGTGGAGATACGGGTCGAGCGTGAAGGGCGTAACCGCCGGGAACACCTTTGCCACTTCAGCCACAAAAATATCTCGTTCTCTGTTGAACGCTTTGCGAAAGCGCCGCGGGATTTTGTCGGGCACCTGAATCTGGTTGATGAAACGCCTCATCCGGTCGTGCTGCGTCTCGACCGGGTTTTCCCTCGGCAGTCCGGTCCAGGTCGTATCTGCCGCCCCTGAGAAGCCGTCGAAGGGTGCCGCAGCCGTCTTTCTCATTTGCCGGTCGTGGGCAATTCGCCCCTCATCGCTGAACTTTTGCAAGGTCGCACACTTCGTGAGGAAGGACTTCTCCGGAATGTCCATCATCCAGGCTGAGAAAAAGAAGCCCCGGCTCCATCCCATCTCGAAGAGCCCCGGCAACTGTTCGACTCGTTCCCGGGCGCGCGCATAGAGTCTCGTGTGATTGCGTTGTCCGACGAAGGGCCGCTCAGCCTCTTCAAGCTTTTTGAGTTCGTCCTCTTTAGGCTTCCGAACGGGCTTTCCTGGCATGCCGGCTTCGAGCCATTCCCTATCCTCTTCTGATTTGCTGAGCGAGTTCAGCAAAGCCCGAGCCCAGCGAATATGCACATGGGCTGCGATTACGGCTGCTAACGTAACGACCTCATTCTCGATATTGTTAGTATTGCCGCTCGATCCTTTCTTTACCCGATACCGGTAATTCCTCTTAATTTGCTTCATATCTTCAACAAGCATTATGATCGCCACGAGCGGGATAAGCTCCTGCTCGATACCTATGAAATAGAGCGCAGGTTTTTGCCCAAACGGCTTACTCAAGCGCGGTTTGTCTGATTCATAAGCGGCCGTGTTCTGAGCAATCTGGTCAATATTTCTAAGACCAGGATCCGAGTGCTTGCTTTCCACAAGTCCATTCATGGAGGGGTGTGAGCCCCGGATCTGTGCCGCGCTAGCAGCGAGGTAGGTCGCAACAGGTTTGTCGCTTTCAACGATCTCCTTGATCGACGTGCTCGCTTTCAGAAACCGCTTGATCCCCTCCCGCGTAACCATCCAGTTGAGGTGGAGGCAGGCAATAATTTCGGAAAGACGCTCAAGTTCGCTGAGTAGCGCAGTGCCACACATCAAGCGATAGATCCATTTAGATACGTCTTTCTTGATCTGCCTTTCTTTACGATCCTTGCCCTTGCGATCTTTATCTTTGACTAAGCCTGCCGAGGTAAGCCCCTTTCGTAGTTGGTTCCAACCGACTTTCTTCAGGATCATTTCAATGGCTTTGAAATCCCGCCGCCAGACAGCCCAGAACAACGCTGGATGGTGCTTCTGCAGCAAAATGAGGTTTTCCCAGTGGATCCGGGGGCTGTGGGTCAGCAATCTCTCGAGACAATCATGGCTGACCGAAACGGCCTTGCTGTGGCTTGCGTAAACGAGCAACTCATCTCTTACATAGGGCCATCTGATCTCGACTAAGTGTTTAATCTGGTCTTGGCCAAGGGGAAGCGGCATGCCGTCGCAGGTGACGAGGTTTCCAGATTGCTCGATCTCGCCGAGCTCGCGAAATTGATCGATCAATGCGGAATGGGGCCGCGGGATCGGCTTGCCAGAATTGAGAATTTCGGACCTGATGCGTATCACTTCGGGGTCGCCTGCCGTCCACGGCTCCCGCATTCCAGCTTGCCGGTTGCCGTAAGCGCCAATTCCGGGTCGCGGCGAATGGCCGGAGAACTCCTCCTCGATTTCTTCGAACGGTTCCCAACTCGCGGACTTGGCTGCGGCGTCCTCGTTGAGGCGCTTTCCGTTGCTCACAACTGGTCGCAACTGCGATAGCTCCGAAGCGATTGCCTCGACAGATCCTTCCAAACCGCCGCATGCCGTGAGCAGCTTTGAGAAATCGTCCAGCTGCCCGGCCGTAAACTTACCGTTGCCGGTCATTGCGGCGCCGATCTGAACTGTGTCCACTCGTTCTCGACCCGTTTCCACTCTTCGTCTTCCTCTTCTCGCGCGAAGCGCTCTAAATCTCTTTGTAGAACGTGAAGTCGCGCAACCAAAGAATTGGCGGATTCGAGCTCATGCGTAAGATCTTCCAAGCTGCCATTTGGGATCAGCTTTTCGGTCAACTCCGTCACCAGTTCATCTAGCGAAGCCGCGATCAATACGCTCTCTTGTTCAATCCTCAGTGGACTTACGAGCCGATGAATTACCCCATCAGCATCTTGCCATTCAAACCACCCTCCTTCGTCGCTGAAGGGCCGGAACAAGGCGGGATCACTGGCCAGCCATTCGAGCGCCTCACCACGCGTTGCATCCTTCGGCGGCTTGGGTTCGATCTGCGAGTATTCGATCGCGTCTCTCTGTAAGTCGGTCATCGGACCATCGAGAAGTTCAGCGCGCGTTGCGGGATCGGAGAGTTCCTCCGCGCATTCTTCATGCAAAGCTGTCCGAAGCATCATTGGGCCCAACTTCTCGAGGAAGTCGCAGATTTCCGTGACGAGACGATGCGCGGCGGCTTTAGCCTTATGGAGCGCGAACTCATTCCAGCGCTCCGCGTCTTCGGCCAGTTTGTTGTGCCTCGTCAGTAGCTGTCTGATTTGTTCGCGTATTGTCCCGACCTCATCCGGCGATCCTTCGCGGGCCCTTGCAAAACATGCATCTATCTCGGTGGCAATTTCCTCAGCCTCATCATCGATCGCATTCGGTGCTTCGAGATGATGCTCTTTGCCGTGGCGATCGGTCCAGTTGAACGCACTCACAGAAAATCTCCGTAATTCAGGTTGGCTCCGTTTTCCTCCAGCCAGTCCGCAGCTTGGCCGCGCCGCAGATGGCCGGGCATGGCGATGCGCAGGACGCGGCAGGTCGCCCGGATCAGCCATCGTTGATCAGCCGTCATTTCTGCTTCTCGCCATTCACCATGGAGGCGGAATTCTTTGTCTCGCGCGAGCCACTCGGCGCGATCCTCGAGGTAAAGGGCCAGCCTTTTCTGCCATGTCAGGAAAAGCCCGCGGGCTGCGAGCTCACGCTGGTTTGTGTCGAGCAGGTCGGCGATGACGCCTGCTGCCGTTTTGTCGGGCTGCCTTTTTGCCGCTTCGTGGAAGCGCGCAGCGAGCGCGGTAGCTTTTAAATCCAGGAGCCCAGCCAGCGCATCGGCATCCGCAGCCTGGAAGCCTGCATTGACCATTACACCGCCCACGGTCGTCTTATGGTGCATCGCACTTGGATTCGCGGCGACTACCTTCTCAGTGGGCTCGATGAGGGCCCGGCGACGTTCTGCGATCGCGGCGCGATGGGCTTTGAGCTCCTCGATCCGGCGATCAGCATCCGCAATCGGGGTGTCGTTCTTCCGGGGCTCGTCGGGGTTTTCGCAAATTTGCGAATTCATCGGCTTTCTCCTTTCGAAGACGTCATGCCGATTCGGGCGTGCGAATAATCCTCGCAAAACTCGATTGTTTTCAGGCTGGGGATCGCTTGGCGCGCAGCTTGGCCAGACACGTGAGGATATTTGCCCGACTTCTGCGAGGATTTTTGGCTTTTGAGCAGGGTTAGGGTTGGGGGGTAACTTTGGCGCAAGAAATGTTTCAGCTATGCCGAAACCCAAATCCTCCCGCAGCGCGGTTCGGAATACCCCCCAACCCAAGAAGCACGAGTACGTGCGAGCCGTTTTCGTGGACGATTACGGCCGGGATCGCGCACTGACGGTCGAAACCGCGAAGTCATTCTGCAAGAAGAAGCTTGGGGCAGCCTCGCGTGCTCGCGCGCAGAAGGCCGATCGGGAAATGGACCGGGCGATCGAGGTCGGCGACCGCGAAACGGCAAAAGCGATCCGAAAGCTGCGCAAGCAGGAAAGAGAAACCGATCGCAGCATCGCTCGCTTCTTCCGGAGGAAGGTCCGGACCGTTGAGCCACCGACCGGGAAGCTCAAGCACAAGCCGCCCAAGCCGAGGATAATAAAACCTTCGCGCGGCATGTCGGCCTTGCCCAGCTATGGCGGGTTCATTCGAGATCGGCAGAACCGGATCGGGGTCTTCCTAGATATCAAATACTACTCGAGCCGCACGGCAAAGCCGGGCGTCGCTATGCGGAACGCCAAGTACATCTGGAACGGAGCGGCGCTCGATGCCGATGGAGCGCCGGTATTCCGGAGCAACATCGGAGCGACGATCGAGGAGGTGGTCTGCGGTCTCGATCACCTGGAGCAGGTCAATCGCGCCGCACAGAAGGGCGCGAAGATCCTCAACACCGCCGTGCTCGCCATGGATCACCGCTGGACCCCGGAGCAAATGGTCGAGGTGGGCGAAGCCTGGGCGCAGGAGCGGTTCGGCCAGTACGGGCTGCCTTTCGCAATCGCACTCCACGAGCCGCCGCCGGACGGCGATGAACGCAATTGGCATATTCATGCGCTCTGGAGCTGGCGCCCTCTCGAATGGGTCGGTGACTACGAATGGTTGATTTCGGAGACCCTTCGGACGGAGCTCGACGGCCAGGAGGGCCTCAGGCTTCTTCGCGAGCGTTTCGCGGCCCTTTCGACCGCCATGTCGTTTCAGCGCGGCGAGTGCGATGTCTATACCGGCTTATCGCATGCGGCGCGTGGCCTTCCGATCGAACCACAGACGAAGCTGTACGAAGAGAAAACCCGGCGTGCGCGGGCAGGCGAGTTTGTGCGGGACAACGAGGAGAACCACGAGCGGGTGCTGCGCTCGAAGGCCGCCCTGATCGACGACGATCTTCGAAGGGAGGACGAACGGCTTGCTAGCGAGGCCGAATTCATCCGACGATCTGCAGCGAAGGTCGCCAAGAATTTGCGTGCGTTCAAGGCTCCTTCAATGCCCTTTAAACCCGCGGATTTGTCGGCAACGCTTCGGAAGGTGTCCGCGCGAATCCGGCAAGCCTCGAGCACCGCAAACGCACGGTTCCCCAAGGTTCCAGCGATGGCTGGTCCGCGCCAAGCTGACTGGCTGTCACAGAGGCTACGCCCCCCCGGCGAGGCGCTCCGGAGTACGAAATTCGCAAATTTGCGAATTTCGGCCTTCTCGTCGGCAGCCGCCGTCAGTGTCCCGCCGAAAGCTGTCAGCCCGCATCAGCCTCTTCGAACCAGGCTGCGCCCCTCCTCGGTGCTGGGGGCTGCGAAGGTGAAGCCGTCCTTCCCGGCATTGTCGCTCCCCTTCGTGACCGGCAAACTGCACCTGCCGAAGACCCCAAATCTGGCGATGCGAGCCAGCCGGCACAGCGCTTCGAAGAAGGTCCGTCCGCCATCGCCAAAGTTCGTGATCGCAGCGATGCCCAAGGCAATTCCATCTCTAGCGATCGCAGCGGCGAGATGGCGAAGGATCACGGCCAGGGCGCCAGCCATTTCTCTACCAGCCCCGTTCAGGTCCTACGTTCCTGTGCATTGGGACGCACCTCGCCTATTGAGCCTCGGTCGGAAATTCGCAAATTTGCGAATTTCCAGGTTGGGGTCGATCAATGGACCGTCTGCTCCACCAGAGCCGCAAAGCCGTCCGCACCCATTCAGGGCCAAGCTGCGCCGCATCAGTCCGCCGAAGAAGGCGATGCTGGCTGCCAAGTTCCCAAGATTGTCGCCGGTGCCGGTTTTCGTCGGCTTCGCGGCTCCGCGGCGCACGAAGATATTCTCCCGACTGCGGGTGCCGCGCTCGGCCTTTGCGCCAAGGCTCAGGCCCGCTTTGCATGCCACGGCGATGACTTCGCCGCCGGAAGTGGCGCGCATTCCACGAGCCGCCAAACCGATTATGCCCCGTACCGGAAGGCTTGGACCAGCCTACACAGCTAGAAGCGTCGGTAGTGGGCCGCAAAAGGGCCAAATCTTCAGACGGTCAGGAGTCGAAGCGCGGTTCTCACTCTCGTTCCCCCGTCCTCTCCGGACGACCTACGAATCGCCACGAGTTGCGAACGTGTCAGCGAATGCAGTCTCGCGGATACGATCGCGAGCTTCAGTATCCGCGGCTCCGCGACCTACCGCGGTGCCAAGGTCCCACACACCCGACGCCTTTCGTCTCGGTGTGCGCGAAGTCCTGCGAAGTGTCAGCAGCAGCAGTTTTGAACGGCTGCAAACGAGGATGGAGTCCGCGAAGCGCTTCCTCTCGGCCACATCGGCTACTGCCGAGAAGAGCGAGCCTGAGGCCCGTCGATCTCATTCGAAGCCGCTCCCTCCGTCGAGCTCTCCATGGCTCTTGCTCGCGATACTCGCGGAGAGACGCTCGGCGATACGGAAGACGCCTTGCGGGCTATGGAGCGTCTCAGGCGACCTTCTGAAAGAAGCAGGTCTGACAGTCGAACAGATAGCGACGGGCCCCTTGCAGAAGGTTCTTGAGCAGCAAGCCGCCATGCAACGTGCAGAGCTGCAAGAGCTCGCCAGTTTCGTAGTGAAGGATCCTGGCAATCGCCTGGTCCGAAAGGCTGGCGGTTGGAGGCTTGTCTCGACGGCGCCTGAACCTGTCCGTCGGGCGATCTACCACTGGCAGTCCGATGCGCAGGTACAAGACGCGCTTAGCGAGCTTTCGAGCCTTCCTGCGATCGGCGATGGCGACCAGCAGGCGCTTACCGAGAGAGCATCTCGCTTACTCGCGCGCGTGTTCGATGGCGCTCCGAGCGGCGTGAGCGAACCTATCCGAGCCAAGTCCGAAGGCGAAGAACCGAAGGTCTCGGGTCCAGTGTCAGGCAGATTTCCTTTGCCGAACGGTATCGGATTTGGAGATTGATCCGCCTCGTGAGCGCAGCTGGTTCATTTGCGCATCTCGCCTTCTAGCGTCTGAAGCTGGGCCGATAGCGGACCGTCCGCTCTTGGCTTCACCTTCGGCAATGTAGACATCCACGGGCCCATAAGTCGGCGCGAGACGTTACCATTACATGACCATGCACTACACGCGCACGGGGCGCGGAAAACCCCTTCTACTTGTCCACGGACTGGGGGCAACCGCCGGCTCGTGGGAAACTATCTCGCCTGCGCTTTCTCAAGTCAGGGATGTAATTGCCGTAGATCTGCCTGGCCATGGGCAGACACGCGAAGAGGCCGACAGCGGCACGTTCGAAGGACTCGCGCGCAGTCTGGACGAATGGCTCGGCGCGGAGAATTTCACAGGTATTGATATGGTTGGCAGCTCGCTGGGTGCTCGCCTAGTGCTCGAGATGGCGCGGCGCGGCCGAGCGGGCGCGGTTGTCGCGCTGGATCCGGGCGGCTTCTGGCAGGGGTGGGAGCGCACCTTCTTCAAAGCCACCATAACGCCATCAGTTGCTCTGGTTCGCGCGCTGCGACCGGTGCTTCCTGCTATTACCGGAAATGTCGCAGGACGGACCGCGCTCATGGCCCAGCTCTCTCCAAGGCCGTGGGCGCTCGACCCGGCATTCGTTGCGCGTGAACTGAAGTCATTGGCTAATACGCGCACCATCAATTCGCTTGTGAAGGACCTCGCCAACGGCGCAATGCAGGAGGGCCCTGCAAACACGGCTGCGCGGGTCGTCATCGGCTGGGGACGCAAGGATCGGCTGTGTCTACCTCAGCAGGCGGATCGCGCGACCAAAGCCTTCCCTGAAGCGACGGTGCATTGGTTCGAGCGTAGCGGACACTTCCCGATGTGGGATCAGCCAGAGGAAACCGTTCGCGTGATACTGGATGCAACAAGCATCTAGGAATCGAAATAATACTGCAACTGGGCGATTAGCAAAACGAGGGCCTATGCAGGGGCTGGCCCCATTGTACGGTCCTTTGTTGGGCCGTTAGCGGTCCGTCTGCCTTTGGCTAAATTTCTCTAAAAGCTGCCACTCCGTTAAGGACGCCAAGCTGCCTTCCTGTCAAACTGACTATGAATGTCCGGAAAAGGGCCTTTAGCGGAAGGTCGGCTTTCGACCAGTCCAACTTCTTGAGCAAACTTTC
>JAZBPE010000007.1:0-4807 GCA_036353345.1 Erythrobacter sp.
TCGAGATTCCCTGATTAGCAAGCCCGCCCGGCACCCTGGCCCGCGCAAATTCCTCTGCGATGATACGCGATTGGAGAATGTCCGGCTCCGCTCCATAGCCGCCATACTCCTGCGGGACCGTTCGCGCGGCATACCCATGCTCGATCAACAACTTCTGCCATTGGACTGCCTTGGACGAAGGTCGGGCCGCCCGGTCAGCAGAAGGCGGCGCGAGATGGCTGTGCGCTTCGATGAAAGCCCGCACTTGCTTGCGGAAGACATCGTATTCGGGCCCGTAATCAAGATCCATGACGCTTCTAACTTTCACGCAGGCGGAAAACAGGAAGACGGAAGTCCTCACCGATCAATTCGAATTCCACTTCCACCGGAAGGTCGAGCGCTAGGCGCTCGTGATCGCAACCAATCAGGCGCGTGGCCATGCGTACGCCCTCTTCCAATTCCACCACCGCCGCCACGAAGGGAATTTCGGCGGCAAAAGCCGGGTGGAGGGCCTGGTGGGTAACGGTCCAGGAAAACAGTGTGCCCTTGCCGCTGCTGCGTCCCCAGGAAAACTCCGGCGAGCCGCACTTTGCGCACATATAGCGCGGCAGGTGGCGGAAGCAGCCGCAACCACTGCAGCGCTGGAAATAGAGATTGCCGTCCTGGCACCGCTTCCAGAATTCCTGCTCAACCGGGTCTTGCGGGCGAGGTCGCGGTTTGGGTGGTACATTCTGCGCGGAGGGCCGCATTTTGGGGGGCAGATCGCTCTCGCTGCTCATGTGAACCTCCTGAGAATGGCGATGCTGCCGTCGCCGAGGTCGCCCCAACCGGTCACAAGACCAGTTTGGGCTCCCAGCACCTGGCGCTCGCCGCAGTCGTGACGAAGCTGACGCACCGCCTCGACCACGTGGTTGAGGCCCCATACATGCGCCTCACTGAGCAAGCCGCCATGGGTGTTGATCGGATAGCGGCCGCCCAGCTCAATCTGGCCATTGGCGACGAATTCGGCCTGTCCGCCCGGTTCGCAATACCCCATCGCTTCCAGTTGCAGCAAAACGACATAGGTAAAGCAGTCGTAGATCTGCAGGAAATCCATGTCCTCGCGCTTGACGCCTGCCATATCGAAAGCGCGCGGGGCGGCATAGCTGAGGCCGATCTTGAAGGGATCGGGCCGCGAAGGGATGTCGTCGGCGGGATAGGGGTGGCCTTCTGCGGCACCGGCGATGCTCACAGGCACATGCGGCATATCCCTGGCCCGATCCATTCGCGATATGACTACCGCGCAGGCCCCATCGGTTTCAAGGCAGCAATCGTAAAGGCGGAAGGGCTCGGATATCCAGCGCGCCGAATGATAGGTTTCCGCGTCGAGTTCGCGCCCATAGGTAAAGGCGCGCGGATTCAACTGCGCGTGACGCCGGCAGGCTAGCGCTACCGCTGCCATCGCATCCGCGCCCACGCCGTAAAGCTTCGAGTGACGGGTCGCCAGCCAAGCATACATCTGCACCGGCAGGAACACACCATAGGGGATGTAATAGCCCTGGATGGTATTGGTCAGCGTGTTCATGTTCATCGCCCGAGTGGGCGGGGCACCCGGCTTGGGCCTGAGGGCCGAATAGCCGTTCCAACCGAGCGTCACCAGCACGTGATCGCAAAGCCCGCTGGCGATCGCCATTGCCGCGTTCTGCAGCGCCGTCGTCGGGCTGGCGCCGCCCATGTGAACGGTGGCCGCATAGCGCAGCACATCAATGCCGAGATTGGCGGCCATTTCCTCCGAGGTCGTATAGATCGGCGGCGGCACCATGCCGTCGATGTCGGAAGGTTTCAGCCCGGCATCTGCGATTGCGCGGCGCGAGGCTTCCAGCATCATGTCCACCGCGGTCCGTTCCGTGCCCTTGGCGAATGCGGTTTCGCCCACACCGGTTATGGCGGCCTTGTCGGCAAAGGATAAGGTCTGCGAAGCGTTCATACAGCGTACCCGTCTTGCCGCAATTCAGGAATAGAATCTGGCATCGGCCAGCGCCCTTTCGGCCCCTTCGACAAGATCGCGCATGACCTCTGCCGCTGGACGGATCGAATGGATCAATCCAATTCCCTGCCCCGCGAAGCCGGGCATGATATCCTTGCGCTGAGCCTTTATGCCCGAAGCCATGACCGGCCCTGAAATCATCGACTGGTAAGGCATGGGAAGCGGCTCCTTGCCCGCCGCAACCCAGGCATCGGCCCATTTGTTGCGGATCATCCGCGCAGGCTTGCCGGTCAACGAACGGCTAACGACGGTATCTGCATCGCCGCCGTCGGTTATTGCTTCCTTCTGGAACCGTTCAATCCCTGCCTCTTCGGTTGCTAGGAACGCCGTTCCGACCCACGCGCCCAGAGCGCCCAGCATCATCGCTGCGGCGACTCCGCGGCCATCGGAGATTCCACCTGCTCCGATCACGGGAACCCGATCGCCCACCGCGTCGACTACCTGCGGAATCAGCGAGAAGGTTCCGATCGGGGAGTTGTGCCCGCCGCCATCGTGGCCCTGCGCCACAATCATGTCGATGCCGGAATCGACCACCTGCTGGGCGTGCTTGACCTTGCCGATCACCGCCATGACCCTGGTGCCATTGGAATGAAGGCGGTCCATCCACGGTCCGGGATTGCCGAGGCCGGCGGCATAGACTGGCACCTTTTCCTCGATTACCACTTCCATCTGCGCCTCGAAAAACTCCCGTGTGAACAGCTGCGGACCGCCCTTGCCCATTTCCGGCGCGCCAGCCGCGCGCATGGCCATTGCGGCATCCACTTCGGGCAGATCCTCGCGTTCCATGAAATCGCGGGTGAACTGCTGATATTCGCCAAGCAGTGCCATCGGGTTTTCGGGCGAGGCGCCGCTCTGCGGTGCCGAACCGCGCCTGACGGAGGCAGGCAGAAGGGTGTCGACCCCAAATGGCTGATCGGTCAGTTCGCGGGTCTGGCGGATCCAGCTGCGCAACTGGTCTGGCGAGCAGGCCGCAGCGCCAAGAACGCCAAGTCCCCCGGCATTCGATACTGCGGCCGCGAGCGCGGGGACACTCGCCCCGCCCATTCCGGCCAGAAGGATCGGGTATTCGATCCCGAGAATTTCGCATATGCGGCTCTTGAGTGCCATCGTAATACCCTCTCCATCCAGCGCCACCCACCGGCGCCCGTTTTTTACGTCTGTCCCCACCTGACCTTCTGGGACACAAGCTCAGGGCTTCTCTGTGCGAGATAGGAGGCGGAGCCCGCCACGAGACGCGCCATAGCCTGCCGCGCTCCTTCGGCATCGCCCTTGCGCACAGCTTCAAGGACGCGGCGCAAGAAACGCAACTGGACCGCACGCTCTTGGGCCGAATACCCCAGCGAGAGCGAGAATTCGCGGGTAAGCATGTGCAACGCGGAAGTCAGAAGGCCGAAAAGCGGATTACCGCTGGCCCAGCCGAGCATATCGTGAAAACGGCGATTCAGTTCCTCGAACTGGCTGCTCGCTTCGTTTCGCTCCAGCTCTTTGAGGCAATCGGCAAGTGCGCTCAAATCACCCGTGGTCGCGCGCTGGGCGGCATAGGCTGCAACATCCGCCGCAATCGCTTCGCGCAATTCGAGCAAGCCCCTCAAGTCCGCCTCCATGAAATGCAGGATCAGCGAGAGGCTGTTTGCGAAATCGCCAGTCTGCGGGCGGGCGACCACCGGCCCGCCACCGCGACCTAGTTGAAGATGGATAACGCCTTGGAGTTCAAGGAAGCGAAGCGCTTCGCGCAAGGTCGCTCGGGCGACATCGTATCGCGCAAGCATTTCGTCCTCGCGCGCCAACCTGTCGCCCGCAACATGCGCCCCGGCTTCGATATCGCGTACGATGTCCTGTGCAAGCGTGAGCGCACGCTTGGCCTTCCTCGAATCATCGACCTTCGGTTGCATCTCTGGGAATCGCTCCTCTGATAAAACCTTATAAGAGTTTATCGGATGACATGTCCAGCATCAGTCTATGAAGTTTGCAGTGCGGTTAAATGTCGCAACAATCCTTATAAGCTTTATTGACCACACCCTGCAAAACATCTACCTGTTTGAAAGCGAGGCGAGTCTGCTTGCCTGGGATGGAGGACGAGACATGAGCTTCGACACGATGGAGCTGGATACTGCCGGAAAAGTTGCAGCCATTCCGATCGACGAAATTGATGTCGCACGGCCGAGTCTTTTTCAGCAGGACACGATCGGCCTGTATTTCGACCGGCTGCGCAAGGAGGAGCCGGTCCACTATTGCCGCGAAAGCTATGTTGGGCCTTACTGGTCGATCACCAAGTTCGACGACATCATGGCTGTCGACACCAACCACAAAGTCTTTTCGTCGGAGGCAAAGCTCGGCGGTATCGCCATTCAGGACATGCATTCGGTGGAAGGCGCGCTCGAACTTGAAATGTTCATCGCCATGGATCCCCCAAAGCACGACCAGCAACGCAAGGCCGTCACCCCCGCTGTAGCGCCGTCCAACTTGCTGTTGCTCGAACCGACAATCCGCGAACGAGCGTGTCAGATTCTCGATGATTTGCCGATAGGCGAGGAATTCGATTGGGTTGACAAGGTCTCGGTTGAATTGACCACGATGACCCTTGCCACCCTATTCGACTTCCCGTGGGAAGAACGCCGCAAGCTCACGCGCTGGTCCGATGTCACCACCGCCGCTCCTGAAACCGGCATTGTCGAATCGTACGAAGCGAGGCGTGAAGAACTCATCGAGTGCGCGATGTATTTCAAAGGCCTGTGGGAGCAGCGCATCAACGAAGAACCGAAGAACGATCTGATTTCCATAATGGCGCATTCCCCGGCGACA
>JAZBPE010000096.1:0-4136 GCA_036353345.1 Erythrobacter sp.
ATGCCTGAGACAGAGCCCGAACGCTTTGATATTGAGCTTGGTCAAGCGGAGCAAGCGCACCGTTCTCATCGCACTATGAGAATGCCCTATATGGTCCACTCTCGAGCGGAAAGTTTGGCGATTATGCACTTTGCGACACACGTCGATAAAATGGTGGCGTTCAAAGCTGACGTCTTGCCAGTCAGCCCTTCTGCTTGCGAGGGTATGAGCTAAGCCGCTTGGCCTTTTCATCCTCCGGTGGCGGCGTTCCTAACGCCTTGGCCATGATCTCATCGAAGCTGGCCTCGTCCATCTTCAAGTCGTCTGTCGTTTCGGTCTTGGTCTTGCCCATGCGGTAGATTTCCTTCCGGTGTCCGATGTCGAGAATTATCACCTCATCGGGATTTGAGCGAACGATGTAGAGGATTCGATAATCGCCTGATCGTTCCCGAAACACGGGATCGCCCTCGTCAGTCTCTACATCAATCAGCCGCTTTGATGAAGGCGGGTGTGGGTTGTGGATGAGGTTCTTTGCGCGCTTCGCCACTTGCTTCCTGATCTTGGGCGGCAGGCCCTCAAGGAAGGCAAGCGCCCGTTCTGTGAACGCAAAGGCCACATAGGGCATCCCTTAATCGTCCAGTATCGCAGACAGTCTAGCATCGAGCGCAGCGTCCGAAACGAGATTCAATGTGCCTGCGCCGATCTCATCAAGGCGCTCTCTGGCGACCTGCGCGTCGAGCGCATCCTCTGCATCGACAAGCATTTGATCCTCGACCTTCGCCGCGCGCTCCAAATAGGTGTTCACGCGCTCAATAAGCTCTTCGGAGTGCGGAAGCGGGAATTGTGCGACACGAGCAGGCGTTGCTTTCCGTCCATAGCTGAACCGCCAGCGCTCTTCCCTGATCGCTGCGGCAGCGATGTAAAGCATCGCGTGTGGGACACCCTCTTTGGGCAAAAGCAGAAGGCAATCGTCGGTCACCCCACATGGCCACTCCTGAACGTGCGCAATCGCAATTGAGCCGGTGCTGGGGACAGTTACAAATGGCGGCTTCAAGAGGTCGTCGAAGTCATAGAAGCCGTAGCAACCGTTATCCACGCCGCTCGAAGATATGACCAGCGACTTACCAGACATTAGCCCTTCCTTGCTGTGCAGTGATTTCTGGCCATAAACGATGTCGAAATACGATCCGACTGTGGCGTTGCCTGACGGTTGGAGCTTCGCTGGCTTCTTGATCTTGAGAGGCTCCACCGCATTGTCAGTATTTGCCTCCACCAGTTCCGAAGCGTGCAGCGCGGTGAAGGCAGTCCGTCCGCGAATGACCTGCTGAATGCCCGCGTCGATTTCGACTTCGCCGAGCTCTCGCGCGGGAATGTAAGCGCCAGGAGCGAAGCTAACCTCGCTGTCGAGCGAAGCCCAGCCGGAGAAACCTTCTTCGCTCAGCGCGCCCTGAAAATGGTCGAGTGCAGCGGGAAGTTGGTCACCATCACAGGCAATCCGAACGCCCTTCTTGAGGCGAAAGCCGTCATTCTCGACCCTCGCGAAGAAAACCCGCTTGTTCTTGGGGTGCGGTATGCCCTTGCGCAGATAGACAATGGCTGTGGTCGCGCTGGCATAAGGCTGAAAAAGGTAATCGGGCATCTGCACAACCGCTTCGAGCGTGTGCTTGGCCAACAGCCCCGAACGCCACTTCTTGACCTTCCCGCCCTTCACCAGCCTTGATTGCGGAATGATCGCAACGAGACGCCCGCCTTGCGCCAACCCCTCGAAGCCACGGTCGACGAAATCTTCGGTCGGTTCGTCTGTCTTCTTGTGCGGATAGGGCGGGTTCATCAGAACGACCGACGCCGTGCCCTTCGGATATTCTGGCGCGTTGAAGGCGTTGCCGCGATAGACGCTCGAAGACCCGTCACCGCGTAGGATCATGTTGGCAACGCACAGGGCCGCAGTCATCGGCTCATCATCAAAGCCAATCAGGCGGGTGCTGACCATCTTGACCATCTCGGAGCGAGACATCTGCCCCTCGCGTTGCATCCGCTCCATAGAGGCAATCAGGAAGCCGCCTGTGCCGCAAGTCGGGTCGAGCGTAATGTCTTCGCCAGTTACGCCCGCAAGGTCAGCGCAGAAGGCAGCAACGTGTCGGGGGGTGAAATACTGCCCGATTGTATTGCCGCCAGCGTAGCGGAAGAACGTCTCGTAGAGCTGCCCAAGATAGTCGTGCTCGGCGGTCAGGACAGATACGTTCAGGCGCTCAAGAATGCTGACAATGCGCCGCGCTTTGACAGCTAGACGCTCGTTGGCCTCATCGACGCGCAGACTTTTGGCGAGTTCTGGCTTGCCAGCTTTCCAGAACGCTTCTCCGCAAGCCTGATTTATGTCTTGCAGAATATAGGAGGGGTCTCGCCGAAGGCTCCCGCGCGACTGCCAAAGTGCCAGCATACACGCCCCGACCACAGAAGGCCGCGAGCGGTCATTGACGCTGGACTCCCGTAGCAGCCGATTGATCTCATCAGCGAAGCCAGCAAGGACTTCGGGGCTGGGGATGGACGGGCGCAATTCGGGAGCCGTTGAAGGCGTCCGTAGCTTATCGACATCCTTGCGGTTGGGTATCCAACCGATCGGCTCACCTTCATAGGTGACCGTCTGCCATTCGCGCCCATTCCACTTGAACACGCGAACCGCGAAATCATCCTCACTGGTCCCCGCGAGCGCAACCGCCAGCGGCGAGTAACCCGCGTCGATGCAGGCATTCCCATAGACCAGTGTTGCCTCTGATACCGCCTTGTCCAGATCATCGACCGAAGCCTTGGCTTCGACCACGAGTAGCGGCTGTAGCGATTGATCGACAAGGACAGCTTCGGGCAGGCCGTGCCCAATCTTGGTCACTTTGCTGCGCTTGAGAAACACATCGCGCAGATGCGCGTGATCCTTGTATTCGTGCTGGCGCAGCATTTCGCCGTTAGGCGGACGGCGCGTGTCCCAACCTTGGGCGACAAGCAATTCAGTCAAGAGGACCTCGGCCCTAACCTCCGATACCCGCGAGGCCGACATTATGACGCCTTCGGCTTATACATGAGACGCTTCCCCTCAATGCGACCAATCCCAATGCGCGTCCGCTCACCATCGGTTTCCTTGCGGGTGTTGTATTTGAAGTCGAGTTCAGCCGCATACAGGTGAAGATGCTGCGGGCTGACGTTGTGATGCGTCCCGTCGAGACTGCGCTTGCTGTTACCGAAGAAGCCTTCGACCGTGTTGGTCGTGACAGTGCGACCAGAGCGATAGTCGTAGTAGCCGTATTCCTCTTTCGAGTGATTGACTCGCGCGTGAGAAGCGAAACGCTGACCCGGCTTATTGTAGAGCGGGGACTCGTCAGTGTTCAGGTGAGCATCTTGCGAGACGTGCTTGCGAAGCATCCCGTCGATCATCTTACTGTTGACCCGTTTGGCGACGGTCGAGCGAACCTGACCGTCACGCTCGACCAGCGAGACCATTGCCATCTTGTTGCCCTTGTAGCCGCGCCCCTTACCCTTCGCTTTCCCGCCGATGTAGGTTTCGTCAGCCTCAACTTCACCGCCGAGCACACCGATTGGAAACGAGTCCTTTAGGGCGTAGCGGATGCGATGGCAGAGGAAGTGCGCAGTGCGATATGAGCCGATTTCAAGCTGGCGCTGTAACTGCAATGCCGAAACCTGCGTCTTGCTGGCACACATGATGTAGAAGCCGAGCAGCCATTTGTGCAGCGGAACCTTGGACGATTCCATGACGGTCCCGACCGTCACACTGAAACGCCCGTCGCACGTTCCGCACTTATAGAGGCCCTCACGAATGCGCGCCTTTTTGTTGGGCGTCAGGGCATAGTTCTTATCCTTGCCACCGCAGTGAGGGCAGACGGGACCGTTCGGCCAGCGCACGCGCTCGAAGTATTCCCGAGCGGATTCTTCCGTCGAGTAGCGGCGCATGATTTCCAGAAGGGTCAGGTCTTTTTCACAGGTCATGCACCCTTTTAACCACAGCGATTGGTGTCGTCAAGTGCATAATCGCCGAAAGTTTGCTCAAGAAGTTGGACTGGTCGAAAGCCGACCTTCCGCTAAAGGCCCTTTTCCGGACATTCATAGTCAGTTTGACAGGAAGGCAGCTTGGCGTCCTTAACGGAGTGGCA
>JAZBPE010000097.1:0-4354 GCA_036353345.1 Erythrobacter sp.
CATCTGCGCTTACCTGCCGCGCGGGTTCCGCTTGCCTCAAGCGCTCGGCGATGCAGGTCTCTTCCTCTTCGCGATAGGCGGCGCGCAGGTCGCTGCGGTCGATAAAGCGGGCGGTGTAGCGGGGGAGGCTTGGTTTCGTCACGTCGAGTTGTGTTTCCCTGAAGTCATGAATAATGCGAGCGCGCGGGTTCGTGGTCGGCGTCGCAATTACCGCGCCTTTAGCTGTCATCATAACAGAATGCAGCAATTGCGGCGAGGTGCCGGGCGCGGATGTTTCAGCCCAGAACGCGCGCAGCGATGGCGTCAAGCCGGGTCTTGATCTCGCTGTCCTGCTCGTCCGGCGCGGTGATGACCGCATCATCGAGCGCGGTGTCGATTGGCGAGGGTTTGCGCGTCTTGGGCAGCGCTTCGATGAATTGGCCGACAGTCTCTCGGGCGAGCGTGCCGTTCTCCTTCATCTGCGCGACGACCTGCGCGACGTCCACCTGTTCACCATCGCGCCAGCAATCGTAATCGGTGATCATGCCGATGAGCGCATAAGGAAGCTCCGCCTCGCGCGCGAGCTTGGCTTCGGGCATTGCGGTCATGCCGATAACATCCGCGCCCCAACTGCGATAAAGACGGCTTTCGGCACGGGTCGAGAATTGCGGGCCTTCCATCGCCAGATAGGTCGCGCCGGTCGCCGCCTTGCCCTTGCATGCGGTGATCGCCTTGGCCGCCATCTTGGACAGGCGCGGGCAAACCGGGTCCGCCATGGAGACATGGGTTACAAAACCGCTGGTGAAATAGGTCGAAGGGCGGCCGACGGTGCGATCGACAAATTGCTCGACCACCGCGAAGCGACCGGGCTCCAGCTCCTCGCGCAGCGATCCGACTGCCGAGATTGCCAGTATATCCGTGCATCCGGTGCGTTTGAGCGCATCTATATTGGCGCGCGCATTCACTTCACCTGGGCTGATGGGATGGCCGCGCCCATGGCGGGGAAGGAAGCGCACATTGACCGAGCCGATCCTTCCGCACAGGATTTCGTCGGACGGTTCGCCCCAGGGCGTATCGATCAGCAGCCATTGCTTATCCTCCAGCCCCTCAATATCGTAGAGGCCGGATCCCCCGATGATCCCGATGCACCATTCCTTGGCCATAAACGTGTGCGCCCTAAGTCAGCGACACGCGCTCGGGCAAGACCTTGCGCACGAAGTGTTCTGCGCGCGCGAAGGGCTCGGCGATCGAATCCCGTTTCTGCATCCGCTCGCAATGCGCGGCGAAATTGGGCCAGCCTGACACGTCGACATTGGCGACGAGCCCGATCTGCATAAAGCAGCAGGTCACTGCGATATCGGAGATGGTCATGGTCTCGCCCACCAGGAAGTCACGCCCGTCGAGCGCACTGTCGAGAAAGTCGAGCACGGGCGGCAGCTTGGTCTCCCAAGCCTCCTGCGCGGCGGCGACATCGGGATCGGCCTTCTGCATGACCGCGAAGAAGATCGGGCGGAAAATGCCCATGCCGGCAGCGGGTGCGAGCACGCTGTCGCCATACTCCTCGATCGAGAGCGCGCGGCCGTAATCATAGGCGGCATGAGGATAGAGAGCGGGTTCTGCATGCTTGCGTTCGATATAGGCGCAGATCGCACTCGAATCCGCAATGGTTCCGGCTACGCCTTCGTCGCCGATGGAGCGATCGCGCAGCACCGGGATACGGCGCATCGGCGAGATTTCGAGGAACCAGTCGGGCATGTTGCGGATATCGACCGCCTCCAAATCGACAGCAACGCCCTTTTCATGCGCGCACGCCATGGCCTTTCGCGTGAATGGTGAAACGGGACTGCCGTAGATCAGCAAGTCGGGCCTGGTTGGGGTCTCGGACATCGTCATTCGCTCCGCTGGCGCGTGTTACCGCCTGATAGTGCCACAAACGCGCAGCGCAACCGGCGCGCATCGCGTTGCCGCCCGAATCCATATGCGCGATTGATTTTTCCTTGCAAAAGTCCACCCTTTGAAGCGCGACAACGATTCCATCTGATACTCACGAGAGAGGACAGCCCATGGTCACCCAGTACAAGAACCTCATCAACGGAAAGCTGATCGAAACGGGCGAATGGCTCGATGTCGTTAATCCGGCGACCGAACAGGTCATCGGCCAGGTTCCGGCCAGCGGGAAGGACCAGCTCGACGATGCCGTTACGGCCGCGCGCGAAGCTTTCAAGAGCTGGAAAAACACCCCGATAGAAGATCGCCGCGCCGCGATTATGGCAATCTCGGGTGTGATTAAGGAGAACTCCGAGGAGCTCTATCGCCTGCTTACGAGCGAGCAGGGCAAGCCGCACGATCAGGCCAAGCGCGAAATCGCAGGTTCCGCGGGGATTGCGGCCGCGCAGTCGACGCTCGAGCTCGAAGAGGAAATCATTCAGGACGATGAGACGCGCCTCCATCGTCACCGCCGTGTGCCGGTGGGCGTCGTTGGCGGGATCGTGCCGTGGAACTTCCCGGTCATGATGGCGATCCAGAAGATCGTGCCTGCGATGCTTTCGGGCTGCACGATCATCCTCAAACCCTCTCCCTTCACCCCGCTCACCACGCTCAAAATAGCCGAGCTGATTGTAGACAAGGTGCCTGCAGGCGTCGTCAATATCATTACCGGCGAGGACGATCTTGGCCCGATGATTACCGCGCATCCGGGGATCGACAAGATTACCTTCACCGGCTCGACCGCGACAGGCAAGAAGATCATGGAAGGCGCCAGCGCGGACCTCAAGCGCATCACGCTGGAGCTGGGCGGCAACGATGCCTCGATCGTGCTGCCCGATGCCGATCCGCAGAAAGTGGCCGAGCAGCTGTTCTGGTCGAGCTTTTCCAATGCGGGCCAGATCTGCGTCGCAGCGAAGCGCATCTACATTCACGAGGATATCTACGACGAACTCAGCCAGGCGATCGCCGATTACGCCAAGACGGTGACGGTCGGCGACGGTGCACAACAGGGTACGGGCGTCGGCCCGATCCAGAACAAGAAGCAGTATGAGCGCGTGCTCGAACTGATCCAGGACGCGAAGGACAATGGCTACAAGTTTCTGACCGGCGGCGATCAGGATCCGAGTGGCACGGGCTATTTCGTGCCGCTGACGATCCTCGACAATCCGCCCGAAGATGCGCGGATTGTGGCCGAAGAGCAGTTCGGGCCGGTGATGCCCCTGATGAAGTTCTCGACCGAGGAGGAGGTGATCAGACGCGCCAATGCGTCTGAATACGGGCTCGCGGGCGCGGTGTGGACCGGCGATACCGAAAAAGGTGTCGCCATTGCCGAGCAGCTCGAAACCGGAACGGTGTGGATCAACGAATACATGCACCTATCCCCCTTCGCGCCGTTTGGCGGGCACAAGCAATCGGGTTTCGGTGCGGAATACGGCAAGGAAGGCCTGAAGGAGTTCACCTATCCGCAGGTCATCACGGTGAAGCGGGACAACGTCGTCGCATAGCCTAGCGATGGGCGATGCGACTGTTGATGAACTGATCAAGGGGCTGGCGCGCGTCTGTGATCGCGCCGGCCTTTTGGCACTTTCGCGACTGGAGCGCCTGACGGGCGGCGCCACCATGGAGAGCTGGCGCTTCGAGGCGCGCGGCAGGCCCTACGTTTTGCGCCGCGCACCCAGCCCTGCCTTCATGGAAGAGCGCCCCTTCGGCCACGATGTCGAGGCGGCGATCATCCGCGCAGCGCGCGAGGTCGGGGTGACGGCGCCCCTTGTCGTCGCGGAATTGCAGCCGGAGGACGGCATCGGATCGGGTTTCGTGATGGAGGCTCTGTCTGGAACGGCGAATCCGAAAGAGATATTGGAGATGGAAGAGTCGGTCGCATTGCTGCGCGAGGCGGCGCGCGATCTCGCACGCATTCACTCGCTGCGTGCCGGCGACCTGCCCGATGCCGTGCCGGTGATGGATACCCGCGAAGCCATTGCCGACCTCAAGGTGCAGTTCGAGGAGGCGGGCGGCGACCGACCGATCATCGCGCTCGGCCTCAAGTGGATGGAGGACAATTGCCCGCCGCAGGCTGGTGAGCCGGTGCTGATCCACGGCGATTATCGCATGGGCAATCTGCTGGTCGAAGCACCGGGCAAGCTGACCGGCGTGCTCGATTGGGAGCTAGCGCATCTTGGCGATTATCACGAGGACCTCGCCTTCGGCTGCATGGCGGTGTGGCGCTTCCATCGATACGACCGGCCTGCTTTGGGCCTGGGGTCGCTGGAGGACTATTTCGCCGCTTACGAGGCCGAGGCGGGCGTCACCGTCGACCGCGAGCGCTTCCGTTATTGGCTGGTGCATCGCACCGTGTGGTGGGCGCTCGGCTGCCTGCGCATGGCCAAGA
>JAZBPE010000098.1:0-3268 GCA_036353345.1 Erythrobacter sp.
CGATCGGGAACATCCCGCCGGCAGAAGCCGAGGCCAACTTCTATGCCGCTCTGGAAACTGAAGCCATGGCCGCGTAGCTAACTAAAATCAGCCTCTGGCAAACCCGGTGCGGTTCACTGGACGCCTGGGAGGACATCACGACGCCGGCGCGGCCGTTCTCGTTCAGATAGCTGTAGAAATAGGAGAGCCAGAGGTAATTGGCGTTCGAGACCTTCTTGTGCTTGTTCACGCCGGGCAGACCGAAAGGCAGACGCGCCCTGTCGTTCTTGGCCTTCTCGGCGTCGACCTCGTCAACATTGAAAGGGGGGTTCGCCATCACGAAGTCGCACTTGCCGACCAGCTCGTGCGGATCCTTGTAGTAGGTGATGGCCTCGTTGCCCGACCGGATCTTGCCCTCCAGCCCGTGGACGGCGAGGTTGATCTGGGCGAGCTTGGCCGTGGTTTCGATCTTCTCGTGCCCGTAGAACGTCACGCGCTTCATCGTGTCCTGACCCGCATCCTCGATGAAGTGGCTCGACTGCACGAACATGCCGCCCGAGCCACACGCTGGATCGAAGACGACGCCGTGGTCGGGCTCGATCACGTTGACGATGGTCTGTACAATTGAGGGTGGCGTGTAAAATTCACCATTGTCATGGGCGCCCTGCTTGGCGAACTCGGCAAGGAAGTACTCGTAGATGCGTCCGAAAACGTCGCCGGAGGCGGTGCGAAGCGCCTCGGTATCGAACTTCCGCATCATGCTTTCGAGGACGTCATCCTCGAAGCGTTGATAGTCCTTGGGCAGCTGGCCCTTGAGCGGTTCGAAATGCTCTTCGACCGCATCCATGGCTGCGGTCAGCGCCTCGCCGAGCTTGCCGTCCTTGGGCCTGTCGAGGATCACGTCGTAGCGCGCGGCCTCGGGAAGCATCATCGCGCGGCGGCGCGTAAAGTCAGCTTCCCGCAGCGGTCGATCGGGCATCTTGCCTGCGGCCTTGTCCGCCTCGATCGCCGCGAGCGCTTCGTAATAGCGGTTGGTCGCCTGACGCAGGAACAGTAGCCCCATGATCGGCATGAAGTATTCGTTTGCCGGAATGTTGGCGTTTGCACGCAGGTCATCGGCAACCTTCCAGAGGTCTGCGTCGAACTGCGTGATATCGGTGAGGTGGTCAGCGATCATGGGGCCTTCGACGCGGAAATGAGACACATCTCGAGGAGATACCAGACGGAACTCGATCTGGCACTATTCAGACATGTCGCCCTATGTCGTCGGTGTTGATGCCACCCCGGGCTTGTTCCGCGCCACAAACGGTCAGCGCTATCGGCGCCGCTCTTGCGCTCAATCTGCGGCTCTTATTCGCGCTGTCGCTGCCTCCAGCGGGACACACATCCCTTCCGCGCCGACACCTTACCTCAGATGGAAGGCAAAGGTCGGTCGCAGCACTGCGGTCAAGCGGCAGAGCCTATCAGCGCCCGTTCATCTCGTGCTGGAACGATCCCGAATTTGCCACGAGGATCGACACTAATCGTGATTGAGCCATCTCTCCGTGTCGTAAAAACCTTACGGCGGTCTGGCGGTTCGTATGCAAATCGGCCTGATCGAACGACACCTATTGTTCGTCGGCCATACCAGTCGACCATGCCCTGTTGCGTGTCGTACTGGATGCGGCCGTCAGAAAATATAGTGGCATAGGGACGACAATTGCTGAGCAGCCGCTCGGAGCGGCCATCATCGCGCCCATGATGGCCGGCAACGAGGATATCAACGTCTTTGAGCAGACTATAACAGACTGGATTGTCGAGAATCGGCTGCCAACCAATATCGGTGATGTCGCCAGAAAAGAGAATCTTGAAGCCGCGCCAGCTGATCAGCACCGGAACGCTCAGGTCGTTCTCGTCCGCAAACTGCCACGGGAGCATCGGTATATTTGAGAAATGGTTCCAGAAGCAGATGATTGCAGCGTCAGATTCTAAGAGCAGCCCACCGTAGAGCCCTGGGCCGCAGTTGCTGAGCAGCCAATGTGCCGTTCTGACGCCTTGCCCCATACCGTCGCGCCTGTCCTTCATCCATTTCAGGTCGTGGGCGGTCACGGTGGGATTGCTCAAAAAACGTTTCACAGAACAGTGGCTCAGCACCTCGTTCAAATCACGAACATGATCCTCGTCCAGATTCTGGACGACGAGAAGGTCGACCCTGCGTCCAGCATAAGCGATGCTCGGCGACCATCCCGACTGGGAGTGCCGACCGCAGTCCAACAACATGAACTCTCCGCCGGGTAGTTCCACGCCGGCACAGCTCCCTTCACCGACGTCGTGAATATTGATACGCAAATCCTGGTACATCAGCCAGCACTCCCTGAAGGGGCAAACGAGGTGGGCGGCGTGTCCAAAGCGGATCGGTAGGCGTGCGACGACGCCTCGGCGAGGACGTTCTCTACAAGGCGTCGACCGTAGCCCTGCGCCGAAAATGCAAAAATGAGGAACAACAACCACAGCAGACCTGCGTAGGTCCAAGCGTACAAAGCGCTATGTCCCAGGAGGGCGACTGCGATAGGCAGAGTCACAGCGGCCCAAAGCGTAACGAGCGCGACTTCTCGCATCAGAAGATACTGCTGGTGCGATTCCAAGACGCTGGGCTGATCCTTTACGAGGCTATAAACTTTTGTAAATAACTGGTTTTGTTCTCGTGGACCCTTCGGAATTTGTCCGAAGCGGCCTTCAAGTTCAGCGAGATCAACGCGGCTTGACGAAAAGCCAATGACTGTAAACGCGCGGCGACCTGGAAGAGGGCTCGGCCAGCGCCAATGGATAAAGGCATCCCGCAGTTCGCCGAAGTTCGCGCAGATACCGCCGAGGACAGATTGGACAAGAATTAGAATCACGGAAGCGAATGCGATCGCAGATAGCGAGGGGCCGATCAGTCTGACGATCTCACCGAGTTCCAATTGCCCGAAGCTACTGGTGAGCCGATCATGAATAATCTGCGCTTCTGAAGCGAAAGTGATTGAGACGAATGCAGCTAAGTGCATAAATATCGTGGAACGCACGGCCCAAGCATTCAGTTGCTTGAGTGACTTCGGCTTAGATACTCCTGCTGACACACCACTTCTCCCAAACTGGACTAAAGTTATGCCTAACTCTGTTTCCGTTGGTCGCTGGCTCGCCCAGTCGAGGTTTAGCCCGCATATCTCACGAAGGTGTGGCGCATCGGGGCGGCTGAACGGTAAAGTGTAAGCGCAACCAGACACTTGCGCCGAACGACCGGAAGCCCCCGATGCCGACAGAATGTAGC
>JAZBPE010000099.1:0-16371 GCA_036353345.1 Erythrobacter sp.
AAGCCGCGATCGTGGATCGTGCAGCCATGGACCATCGCCATGTGCCCGATCAGCACGCCGTCCCCGATGATGAGCGGCGAGCCCCCGGGATCGTCGGGGCGCGGCGGGTCGCAGTGGAGGATCGAGCCGTCCTGCACATTGGTCCGCTCTCCGATACGGATGGTGAAGACATCGGCGCGCAGCACGCAATTGTACCAGATCGAGCTGTTCGCCCCTATCTCGACATCGCCGATAATGGTGGAGCCGGGCGCGATGAAGGCGGTTTCGTGGATTTTGGGCGTCTTGCCGTGGATCGCGATGATGTTGGCGCCGGGGTGTCTTTGGGGATTGGCGGTCATTACAGGTTCTCCCACTGCTCCTTTGTAATCGAATGGACGATGGTTTCGCGCTCGGTTCCCGACCAGTGCGTTTGGCCAAAATCGAGATCGGGTCGGTGAGCCATGCCGAGCCGGCGCATAAGCCCCCAGCTCGATTCGTTCTTCCAGACCGTGAGCGCGATGACTTCGTCCGCGCCGAAACTTTCGAATGCGAGTTCGAGCGTCGCGCTTGCAGCCTCCCTTGCATAGCCGCGACCCCATGCGTCTTCGCGCAACCGCCAGCCGATCTCCACCATACCGAAGGGGCCGTTTGCATCGGTACAGCGTTTCAGCCCGCAAAAGCCGAGGATTGCACCATCCTCGCGCCGCTCGACCGGCCAGAAGGTGTGGCCGAAATCGCTTCGATAGCCAAGCATCCGCGTGCTGCTGGCTTCCCGCCCCTGGGCATCAAGCACACCGCCAAGCCAACGCATGACGGCGGGCGTGTTCGTCACTCGCCAGAATTCCGGCCAGTCCTCCTCGCGCCAGTCGCGCAGCACCAAGCGCTCGGTCTCGTGCCGGAACTCACTCACCGAGCAGGCGTGCGGCGACCGGTGCGTGGTAGGTCAGCACCCCGGCGCACCCCGCGCGCTTGAAGGCGATGAGCTTTTCCATCAGCAGCGCGTCGCGGTCGCCGATCCCGGCTGCTTGCGCGGCTTCGATCATCGCGTATTCGCCGCTGACCTGATAGGCGAAGACCGGCACGTTGAAGCGCTGCTTCACCCGGTAGATGATATCGAGATAGGCCAGACCCGGCTTCACCATGATGCTGTCTGCGCCTTCGGCAATATCAAGTTCAACCTCGCGGATTGCCTCGTCGCCATTGGCGGGGTCCATCTGGTAGCTTTTCTTGTCGCCCTTCAGCAGTCCGCCAGAGCCGACCGCATCGCGGAACGGGCCGTAGAAGGCACTCGCATATTTGGCAGCGTAGCTCATGATCTGGACATTGGGATGGCCGCTTGCCTCGAGCGCGCGGCGGATTGCGCCGATGCGGCCGTCCATCATGTCAGACGGGGCTATGATATCCGCGCCCGCCTCGGCCTGGTTGACCGCCTGATCGACCAGCACCGCTACCGTATCGTCATTGGTGACGTAGCCCGCGTCATCGAGCAACCCGTCCTGGCCATGCGCGGTGTAAGGATCGAGCGCAACGTCCGTCAGGATACCGATATCGCGGCCGCACGCATCGCGGATCGCACGAATGGCGCGGCACATGAGGTTGTCCGGATTGAGCGCTTCGGCGCCATCGTCGCTGCGTTTGTCGGGCGGGGTATTGGGGAACAGCGCTACCACCGGGATGCCCAGCTCCACCGCTTCCTTCGCACGCGCAACGATGCCATCGACCGACCAGCGCGAAACGCCCGGCAGCGTGGCGACAGGCTCTTCCACGCCGCTGCCTGCGGTCACGAATAGCGGCCAGATCAGGTCGGCAGGGGTAAGCGTCGTCTCGCGGTGTAGGCGGCGGCTCCAGTCGCTCGCGCGGGAGCGGCGCAGGCGGGTGAGAGGGTACGAGGCGTGATGAGAAGCGTGGTGTGAAGCGGGGGCCATGATGCGCAGTCCTGTGCGAAAGACACGCCCGGCGCAAGCCGCGCTGAACCGATTTGTTCCAGGGCGAGGGTTATCGCGCAGGACCGCCGGACCGCATGCCTAATCGATCCGCTGAGCAAGATCGAGCTTCTCGATCTCGCGCACAGGCTCGCTGCGCTCGCTCGGCAATTGTTCGAGATCGGCGAGCGCTGCTCCGGGCTCCACCTCTTTCAATGCGGAAAGCCTCTGGCGGAAATCGAACAATTCCGTGCCGCTCAACACCGCGCGCGTAACATAACTAACGCTCGCCGGATCGATCGGACGGCCATTGCGATACATCTCGTAATGAAGATGCGGGCCGGTCGACAGGCCGGTCGAGCCAACATAGCCGATCACCTGCCCCCGCCGGACCTGCTGGCCCTGGCGCACCGCCATGCGGCTCATGTGGCAATAGCGCGTGTCGAGCCCGCCCCCATGGCGCAGCCGCACCGCGTTCCCGCAGCCGCCCGAACGGCCCGCCGAAATCACGCGCCCATCGGTCACCGCAGCGATCGGCGTGCCGTGGCGGGCGCGGTAGTCCTGGCCCGAATGCATCCGGCGATAGCCCAGGATCGGGTGACGCCGCATTCCGTAGCGCGAGGATATCGCACCGGGTACCGGCGCGATAAGGCCGCTGCGCTGCTCACCCACCCCTGAAGCTTCGTAGAACTGATCGTCCTTGCCCCAGCGCATCAACTGCGTCTTCGGCTCGCCCGCGCGGTCGATCCCGGCATAGAGCAGCTGGCCCGCCTGCCGCTCACCCGTAGCGGCGCGGCGATAGGCGATGATCACATCGAATTCGTCAGAACTTTGCACCTCGCGGCTCAGGTCGATCTGATTGTCGAGCGTGCGCAAGAAGGACTGGACCGCGCTGGCGGGCACGCCGGCCGCACGCATCGAGCGGTAAAGGCTGGGACCAACGGTTCCGCGCACCCGCAGCGGGGTATCATCGACTCGGATGACCCTGCGTTCGAGCGCGAGCGGACCGGCCAGACTACCGCCCTGCCTGACGACACCAAGCTCGAGATCGAACCGTGCGCGCAGGCGCAATTCATCGAGCGGACGTGGCTCGGCGGGCGCGGCACGACGGCCCAGCACGATATCGAGCTGCGTTCCCGGCTCGAGCTCGCTCAACGGCACGGCGCTGCCGACCAGCGCGCTCACCGAGCTGATGTCGCTCGCTGCCAATCCTGCCCGCCGCAAGGTGGCTGCGAAACTGTCCCCCGAGGTGAGGGTCGCGATCAGCTCGATCTGGGGGCGCTCGGGCGCGCTGGCGAGCGGGATGACCGCTGCGGTTGGCCCCATGCGTCGCCCGGTATCGCCGCCCAGACCAAGCGGCATGATCATCTGGCTGCGCAGTTCCTCGCGCACCGTCTCGCCGCCAGGCATTGCGGGGCGCGCTTCGAGCGGGGTGAGATTGGGCCAGAAGGAAAGCGCGACAGCGCCAAGCGCCACCATCGTGCCGACCCCTCGCAACCAGCGTCGGCTGCCGATATTATCGGCAAGGTCGGGCGCTATATCCAGCCGGTCGAACCAGCGCCCGGCGGACAGCTTCCATTCGTCGTAGCGCTCGCCAATACCGCGCACGCGCGAGAGGACGACGCGCTTCGCCTTCCGCTTGCCGGTCGGGCGTGCGTTTGCCCTTGCATTGCGCAAATAGGGCGCGAGCGAGCGGACGGTCTCTTCGTCCAGCTTGCCGCCTGATGAAAGCGGTGTGACCGCGTCCTTGCAGGGATCAAATGCGGGGGAAGGTTGAGCGGCGTTCAATGTCGTGTGCTTCGCTGTGTTTGGTGGCGCCCACCGATGGCGGGCTGGACCCGGACAGGACTCAACGCCAAGGAGGGTAAACATGCACTTAACCATCGACCAGATGACTCGCAGGCGCGACAGTCCGTTTCTCATATGCCGCGAACAGCCCGGCCATGCCAGTGTGGCTTGCCTCATGTTGCCGGGCCTGACACAGACGCGCAGGTGAGCGGACACAGCCAAGCGATGGTCAAGGCGGTCCTCGGACCGACCAATACCGGCAAGACCCACCTCGCGATTGAGCGGATGTGCGCGCATTCGAGCGGGATGATGGGCTTTCCCCTGCGCCTGCTCGCGCGCGAGGTCTATGACCGTGTGCGCGCGATCAAGGGAGATACAGCGGTCGCCCTCAT
This sequence comes from Erythrobacter sp., assembly GCA_036353345.1. Taxonomy (GTDB): domain Bacteria; phylum Pseudomonadota; class Alphaproteobacteria; order Sphingomonadales; family Sphingomonadaceae; genus Erythrobacter. The sequence continues at coordinate 4,082 of JAZBPE010000099.1, forward strand.
TACCGGCGAGGAGCGGATCGAGCCCGAACACGCGCGCTATTTCTGCTGCACCATGGAAGCGATGGACCGCACCGGCGGCGGCCATTCGTTCGTCGCCATCGACGAAGCGCAGATCGGCGCCGATCCCGAACGCGGCCACATCTTCACCGACCGGCTGCTGAACGCACGCGGGCGGGACGAGACGATGGTGCTGGGTTCAGCGACCATCACCCCCATCGTCAAGCAGTTGATCCCGCGCGCCGAACTGGTTGAGCGCCCGCGCTTCTCGACCCTGACCCATGCCGGCACTGCCAAGCTTTCGCGCCTGCCACGGCGCAGCGCCATCGTCGCGTTCTCGACCGAGCAGGTCTACGCCATGGCCGAAGCCTTGCGGCGCTTGCGCGGTGGAGCGGCGGTCGTGATGGGCGCGCTTTCGCCGGAGACACGCAACCGGCAGGTCGAGCTGTTTCAGTCAGGCGAAGTCGACTACATCGTCGCAACCGATGCGATCGGCATGGGGCTCAACCTCGATCTCGATCATGTCGCCTTCGCCGCCCTCACCAAGTTCGATGGACAGCGCAAGCGGCGGCTGACCCCGGCTGAAATGGCGCAGATCGCCGGGCGCGCGGGGCGGCACCAGCGCGATGGCAGCTTCGGCACGCTGACCGGTGGCGGCTCGCGTTCGGGCGCGCCGCTCGAATTCACCGATGAAGAGATCTACGCGATTGAGGAGCACCGCTTCGCGCCCGTTACCCACCTGTTCTGGCGCGAGGCCGAGCCGCGCTTCGATACGCTCCCCACGCTGATCGGCGATCTCGAGGCCAAGCCCGATGATGACGTCCTGCGCGCGGCACCCGAAGCGATCGACCTCGCCGTCCTGAAGCGGCTCGCCGACGATCCGATCGCGCAAGGCGTCAAGGGCGCGGGCGCGGTGCGACGGTTCTGGGAAGCCTGCTCGCTCCCCGATTTTCGCAGTCTTGGTGTGGACCCACACGCCCGCTTTGTAGCGCGATTGTGGCAGGATCTGGCGCAAGGCTATCTCGGCGCCGATTTTGTCGCCGCGCGCATCTCCGACCTCGATCGCACCGGCGGCGATATCGATACGCTGCAGGGGAGGATAGCGGCGATCCGATCCTGGGCGTATATCTGCCAGCGGCCCGACTGGGTGCTCGCCCGCGACGAGATGGCGGCACGCGCGCGCGCCGTCGAAGCGAAGCTTTCCGATGCGCTGCACGCGCGGCTCACCGAACGCTTCGTCAACCGGAGGACGACGATATTGATGAAATCGCTGGGACAGGACACAGGCGCACTGCCGGTCACGATCGAACCGGATGGGCACCTCACCGTGGAGGGGGAAAGTATCGGGCGGCTCGACGGCTTTCGCTTCGTTGTCGATCCCGGTGCGGGGCTGGCGGATCGCAAGATGTTGCTGGCGGCGGGCGAGAAGGCGCTGCCCGAAATCCTCGCGCAGCGCGCCGACTGGCTCCTTGGCGAGGGGCTCGGCGAACTTGCGATCGAGCGCGGACGGATCGTCTGGCAGGACCGTGCACTCGCCCAGATCGTGCTGTCGGATGACTTCTTGAAAGCGCGGCTCGATTTCGGACGCGACCTTGCAGCGTTGCCTGACGCTTCGCGGGCGAAACTGGAGGCAGGGCTGCTTGCGTGGCTGGAAAAGCAGCTGGAACCGCTCGCCCCGATGCGCGCACTTGCCGCCGCCGCGCGCGATCCCGAAGCCGGAAGCGAGGCGCGCGCGCTGCTTATCACGTTGGTCGAAATGCGCGGCGTCGTCAGCCGCGAAAATGCGGGGCTGGAGCATCTGCCAAAGGAATTGCGCCCGTTTCTGCGCAAGCTCGGCGTCACCTTCGGCGCGCTCGATGTGTTTGCGCGCGACCTTCTGAAGCCCGCCCCGCGTCGCCTGCTCCATTCGCTCGGTCTGGACCAGCGTCCCTTGCAAGGGGCGATGCTGCCCGTTCTCGGCGAAACGAACAACGTACCGGCCGGATATCGCCTTGCCGGGAGCCAGGCGATCCGGGTCGATCTGGCTGAGAAGGTCCTTCGCGCAGCGTTCGATGCGCGCGCCAAGGCTGTGGCAAAAGCGGGGAATGCACGCAGCGTTCGCTTCCCACTGGACCTCGCTCTGCCCGTTTCGATCGGTCTTGAGACCACCAATGCCGAGCGTTTGCTGGGGAGTGCGGGCTTCCGGCTTCAGCGTGCCCGCGCCTTGCCCGAAAGTGTCTCGGGCCCACCTGCTCCCGACAACTGGACCTGGCGCCCCCGGCGGCCGGGGGAAAGACACAAGAAGAAGGACGGGGTGAAAGACGTGCGCACGCAGCGTGGCGGCAACCCGCGCGACCGTGTGCGTTCACGGCGTCCTTCGAACAAGGCATCGCATAGCGGCAAGGATCGCGAAGGTCCGCAGCAGCGCGGCGATCGCGAACGCACGCCTGGTAAACGCACGCCTGATATCGGCCCCGCGCGCGCCGGCGGTGCGTTCGACAAACTGGCGGATCTTTTCGGCGAATGAGCGCAGCGGCGCGCGAACCAGCCAAGGGCGAACTGGCGCAAAACGCCGCGCGCCTCAGGATCGACCGCATCCTCGTCAATCTGCGCCTTGCCCGCACCCGCTCCGCCGCACGCGCGCTAGTTGAAGAGCACGCTTTGCGATGCAACAGAAAACGTGTTTTGCGCGCCAGCGATACGGTCGCTATCGGGGACGTACTGACCGTAGCGCTGGGGCGTGAGGTGCGCGTGATCAAATTGCTCGCCTTGCCCGAGCGGCGCGCATCCCCTGCCCGCGCCCGCGAGATGTACCGAGAGCTTGACCCTCAAGGCTGAAACACCCTAGCAGCGCGGGCGAAAAGCCCAAGGCAAACGCCGGGGGCAGCAGGCCCCGAACCGAGATACGAAAGACGCTTTGAATGACCTATGTCGTGACCGATGATTGCATCAAATGCAAATACACCGACTGCGTCGAGGTGTGCCCGGTCGATTGCTTCTATGAAGGCGAGAACATGCTCGTCATCAACCCGTCCGAATGCATCGATTGCGGTGTGTGCGAGCCTGAATGCCCGGCCGAAGCGATCCTGCCCGACACCGAGGACGGGCTCGAAAAATGGCTGGAGCTGAACACCAAGTTTTCCGCCGAATGGCCCAACATAACCGGCCAGAAGGAACCGCCCGCCGACGCTGATGAGCACAAGGGCGAGCAGGGCAAGTTCGAGAAATATTTCAGTCCGGAGCCGGGCGAAGGCGACTGACCGATCGCATTTGCAATCGGCGCGCGCCGGAACACCGCCCCCGCGGCGGTGTTGAGATGCCATGGGGACGACGTTCACAGCGCTCAAGCAGGGGTTCGGCGATGCGGGCAATCACAATGCCGGGCTTCTGGCTGCGGGGATCGCCTATTACACCTTCCTCGCGTTCATGCCGCTGCTCGCCGCAATCGTGCTGACTTACGGGCTGGTGGTTGATCCCACGACGCTCGCCACGCACATGCTCGAACTGGCAGAGACGCTGCCGGGCTCCGCAGCTGGCCTCATCGAGGATCAGCTTGCCGCCGTGGTCGAGGATCGTGGCAGCGCCAAGGGGCTCGGTCTGGTGGTTGCGCTCAGCCTTTCGCTGTTTGCCGCACGCGTCGCTGCGGGAGCCGTCATCACCGCAATGAACGTGGCTTTCGGGGCGGAAGAGGACCGCGGCTTTATCAAAAGCAACCTGCTGGCGCTCGCGATCACGCTGGGCGCAGTGGTCGCGATGGGATTGGTGGGCGCGGCGACTACGCTTGTCTCGACCGTTCTGTCAGGCTCGGGCGGAGCGTTCACATCCTACGCGGTGGTAGGCCTTGCAGGGATTGCCGGGGCGATGATCGCCTATCGACTGGTCCCCAACACCGATCATATCTCGCTACGGGCAGCGCTGCGCGGCAGTATCCTGTTCGCGCTTGGCTGGATGATCGCGAGCGCGGGCTTTGGCTTTTATGTCGCGAACTTTGGCAATTACAACGCCACCTACGGTTCGCTGGGCGCGATCATCGTCCTTCTGACCTGGCTTTATCTCAGTGCTTACCTGCTGCTCCTCGGCGCGCATTTCGCCGCGGCGTCCGACGAAGCTGGCGCAATCGGCAGCGGATCATGATCGCTGTTGTGAGCTTGTGTGACAGGGACTCGCAACATTGTTGCGAATATGTTATACCGCTCGGTAACCACGCTGGCGGGTCCCGGCGTCGGCATTGATTTAGGAAGGCCATCACTCAGCAGCACGACGTTTCGGACCGGCAAAGGACCGGCCCTCTTGCGCATCTTTGGCCAAGGGGTCCGGCGGTGTCGTCCACAACGCTTTGGCGCCGCTGTGACACAAGAGAAAGGAACGCGAATGGCAAGCAATGCGCCCGCATTCATCGTTGGCGACTATGTCGTTTATCCCAAGCACGGGGTTGGCCGTGTGATCGAGTTGCAGAGCGAGGAGATCGCAGGAATGCAGCTTGAACTGTACGTGCTTCGGTTCGAGAAGGAACGCATGACGCTGCGCGTTCCGGTGAACAAGGTCGAATCGATCGGAATGCGCAAACTGTCTTCGGACAAGACGCTGAAGGAAGCGATCGAGACGCTCAAAGGCAAGCCGAAGGTCAAGCGCACCATGTGGTCGCGACGCGCTCAGGAATACGAAGCGAAGATCAATTCAGGCGATCTTGTATCGATCGCCGAAGTGACGCGCGATCTGTTCCGTCCCGAGGATCAGCCCGAACAAAGCTATTCCGAACGCCAGATCTTCGAAGCGGCATCCAGCCGCCTCGCGCGCGAACTTGCCGCGATGGAGGAAACCGACGAGCCTACCGCGCTCGAGAAAATTCTCGACGTACTGCGCGAACACGCTCCGCAATATTACGAGAATGCCGAGGAAAGCTGAAAAAGCCGTCCTTTTTTGTAAAGTGAAAGGGCTGTCCTTCGGGGCGGCCCTTTTTCTTTCGCTACGCGCTTGGTCGCATGCAGTCTGCTTTCAGTCGAGCCCATGCTGACATGGTCATGAGTGGTGTGTTGGGAGAACAACACACGATTTCATTACCTGGAGGACGAGTTCGTGACCTATCTCTTGAAACGCCTCGGCGATGCTGCTGCGTTCGCCATCTGCCTGGCAGCCTTGGCGTGTGCCGATGGCAGCTGGAATGCGGTTTCCGGCGTTCCGCTGGCCGAGTTCGACACCTCCGGCACACCGCCATCGATTATCGAACTTGCCGGACCCGATCGCGTCGTCATTTCACAAGGAGAAGCCCTGACGCTGTCAGTTGAAGGCGATCGCGATGCCGGCAACGCCCTGCGGTTCGACCGCGTGGGCGAAAGGCTTGTCATTGCGCGAGAGACCAGCATGTTTGACGATACAGGCACGGCAATCGTGCAACTGCGCATCCCGGCGCTCAGCGGCCTCGAGGTTGCGGGTAACGGCACGATTGAGGCGGACACGATGGCACCCGAAGCGACGATCGCCATAGCGGGGTCCGGTTCGGTCATCGTCGATCGGATTGCGTCGGAGCGGCTTGGGGTTGAGATTGCCGGGTCAGGTAATGTGCAGACCAGCGGAACGGCCCGATCGGTGAGGATCGAGATCGCAGGATCGGGCGATGTGAACCTTGCGCGATTGCAGGCAGACGACGTACGGGTGGAAATCGCCGGATCAGGCGCTGTCGCTGTTGCGTCGGACGGAACAGTCAGCGCCGACATTGCCGGATCAGGCGATGTCAATGTATTCGGGTCAGCTGAGTGTTCGGTATCAAGCGCCGGATCGGGCACCCTTACCTGTACGCCGAAGAGCGCCGCAACTGATGCCGGGGCGCATGCGAAGGGTTCGAGATAATATCGGCGGGTGGGATTTCGCGACTTGTATATCGGGCCAGAAAGAGCATCGTGCTGCGATCATGCGCGCGATCGCCATCCTGACTTTGACGGCCTGCTCGCTGGTCGTGTCGGGCTGCGTGGTGCGAACGGCGGCGGACATCGTTACGGCGCCGATCCGCGTTGGCGCTCAAATCGTCGATTGGGCCACGACCAGCCAGTCGGAAGCGGATGAGAAGCGCGGGCGCGAAATACGCCGACGCGAAGAACAGCTAGCAAAGCTTGAACGACGCTATGGCGAAGAGCGCGAGGATTGTGCGGACGGCGATAGCGAAGCCTGCGCCAATGCGCGCGCCATCTATCTGAAGATCGAAGAATTGCTGCCGATCATCCCGGTCGAGCCTGCTGAAAGCTAGGACGCCGCGCGTTGCAACCGATCGCGAATCGCGTTGCCTAGCCCGCCCGCGGGAACGGGTGCAACCGCGATGCGCGGATGCGGGCTCGCCGCCGCTTCATGCAGACAGGCATAGAGGCGCGCTGCCGCTTCGGTCAGATCGCCGCTGGCTGAGAGGGTCACGTCGCCGGGCACGCTTCCGAAACCGATCAGGAATTCGCCTTGCCGCGCGCTGCTCGCATCGAGCCGCAGCGGCTTTCCCGGCGCATAATGGCGCGTAAGCTGTCCGGGAGCTTCAACACGCGCGAACATGGGCGCCCCCGCGCTGCTCAGATCCAACGACCCGGGGCGCAGAAGCTCCAGCGCCCCGCCCTCGCGCACCGCAACAATCGTCGATTCAATTCCTTCCGAAGACGCACCTCCATCGAGAATGAGATCAATTCGTCCGTCAAGCGACAGGGTTACGTGGCTTGCCTGCGTCGGGCTGATGAACCCCGAGCGATTGGCTGACGGCGCGGCGATCGGCAATGCCGATGCCCCCAGCAGCGCCCGCATGGCGGAATGCGTTGGCGCTCTCAGCGCGACCGTGGGCAGCCCCGCGGTCACCGCTTCGGCAAGGGCAGCATCCGCCCGCCGGGGCAGCACCATCGTCAGCGGTCCGGGCCAGTGCTCCGCTGCCAGCGCCTCGGCTGTTTCGGACCATTCCGCCAGTCGGCGCGCCTGCGCCACTCCCGGCACATGGACGATCAGCGGATTGAAGCTCGGCCGACCCTTGGCCGCGTAGATCCGCGCTACCGCCTCTGCGCTGTCGGCCCGCGCGGCAAGGCCGTAGACCGTCTCGGTCGGCACCGCGACCAGCCCGCCGGCGCGAAGGATTGCCGCAGCCTGGGCGATCCCTTCACGGTCTGCCAAGACCACCGGCGTCGCATGCTTGTCGCTCATGGCGCCTGCGCTATATGCAAAGCCATCCCGGGCCAAGCATGCTGCGTAGCTTTGCATGTCCGCCCTTTCCTTTCCGCCCAAGATAGAGCCAGCCGCCGTTATGACCCCCTACACTCCGCCCACTCAGGACCAGCTCCTCGCCATCCGCGTCAACGCCGGGATCGAGGAGATCGCGAAATCGGAAAAGTTCGCCCACGCTGAACCCGACCTGGTCGAAGCGATCGTCGAAGGCGTCGGCCAGTTCGCCGCCGGAGAATTCGCTCCCTTGAACCGGATCGGGGATACTGAAGGCGCGCGGCTCGAAAACGGCGTCGTGCGGCTGCCCGATGGTTTCGAGGAGGCTTACGATGCCTATGTCGAGCAAGGCTGGAACGCGATTGCCAGCCCGGTCGAACATGGCGGACAGGGCCTGCCCTTCACGCTGTCATGCAACGTGCTCGAGAATCTTGGCGCGGCGAACATGGCCTTCACCCTGCTGCCGATGCTCTCGGTTGGCGCGGTCGAGGCGCTGGAGCATCATGGCAGCAAGGATCAGCAGGCGCGCTATCTCCCCGATCTCGTCAGCGGCAAATGGTCGGGCACCATGAACCTGACCGAGCCTGGGGCGGGCAGCGATGTCGGCGCGCTGCGTTCGACTGCCGAACCGATCACTGATGGTGAACATGCAGGCAAATATCGGATTGCCGGGCAGAAGATCTACATTACCTGGGGCGACCACGAACTTGCCGAGAACATCGTCCACCTCGTCCTCGCACGTCTTCCCGATGCGCCCGAAGGCAGCCGGGGCGTCTCGATGTTCCTCGTGCCAAAATATCACGTGAAGGATGATGGGACGCTTGGCCCACGCAACGATCTTCGCGCGGTCAGTCTTGAACACAAGCTCGGAATCAACGCCTCGCCCACTTGCGTCATGAGCTATGGCGACAATGGCGAGTGTATCGGCGAGCTCGTCGGGCAAGAGAACCGCGGGCTGATGGCCATGTTCACGATGATGAACAATGCGCGCATTAATGTCGGCAATCAGGGCAACCAGATCGCGGAGCGTGCGACCCAGCAAGCGCTCGCATATGCCGCCGACCGCGTGCAATCCGCGCGCGCAGGCTCGCCGGACAAGAACCCGGTTGCGATAATCGAGCACCCGGACGTGCGCCGCATGATCCTGCGCATGAAGGCGCTGACCGAGGGCTGCCGTGCGCTGCTCTATTACTGCGCAGGCCAGGTCGATCGCGGAGCCACGGGCAATGCCGACGCCGCCGCGCGCGCTGAAGTGCTGGTGCCGATGGTCAAGGCCTGGGGCACCGATATTGGCGTCGAGGTCGCGGGGCTCGGCATTCAGGTCCATGGCGGCATGGGTTTCGTTGAGGAAACAGGTGCCGCCCAGCACTGGCGCGATTCGCGCATTGCGCCGATTTATGAGGGCACCAACGGCATCCAGGCCGCCGACCTCGTGACGCGCAAACTCGGGCTCGACGGCGGTGAGGCGATGATCGGCCTCTTCGAGGAAATTGCTCACGAATCCTCGGGCGAAGCCGGGCTTGCTTCACTGGCGCGCGATTGCGCCGATATTGCACGCTGGATGCGCGACGAAGCGAGCCTGGACGATCGTTTGGCGGGCAGCGTTCCGTTCTGCACCATGAGCGCCGTCGCGGTGGCGGGGTGGCAGCTGATGCGCCAGGCCGATGCGGTCGCGAAAGGCGCGGCGCCAGCGCTTGAAACGACAAAGCCAGTAACGGTGCGCTTCTTCCTAGAGCGCATAGTACCCGAGGCTGCCGGACTGAAAGCGGGGGCGACGGCGGGCGCCGATCTCCTCTATACCCTCCCGGCGAAAGCGTTCACCGCCTGAAGCAAGAGCTACTCGCCAGCCGCTTCGCGCCGCAGATAGTCCTCTTCGAACACCGCGCTTGGATCGACCAGCTCGCGCTGCGGTTCAAGCCGCTCCGATTGCAGTCGCGCGATCGCGGGGGCGGGCTCGCTCGCAGGGTTGTGAACGCGCCAGATAATGCCAGCGGTGTCGTCTGACACCAGCAGCGCACCATCGTCGGTCCATTCAACCCAAGTCGGGCGGCCTTTCGTCGTGTCATCTTCGTTGAGAAAGCCGGTGAGGACCGGGATGGGTTTGCCCATCGGATTTCCCCGCTCGTCGAAGGCGACAAAGACCACATCATAACCCGAAGGCGGCTTGCGGTTCCAGGATCCGTGCCGTGCGACGAAAGCCCCGCCGGAGAACGCATCACCCATTCGATGGCCCTCTTCCGAAAAAACGAAGCCCAGCGCGGCGACGTGCGGTCCCAGCGCGAATTCCGGATTGCGAGTGTATTCGATCAGGAACGCAGGCAGCGGTGCTTCCACCCGGCGATCTATATTGTCTTTGTAATAGACCCAGGGCCACCCATACTGCGCCCCGACCGGCACATTGGTCAGGTAGTCAGGCACCAGGTCCGAACCCAGCATGTCGCGCTCGTTCACCGTGGTCCACAGCTCGCCCGTCCACGGGCTGAAATCGAGCCCGTTGGGATTGCGAAGCCCCGCGGCAAACTGGCGCTGGCGATTCGTTTCGAGGTCGTATTCCCAGATCATCGCCCGGCCTTCTTCGACCTCCATACCGGACTCCCCGATATTGCTGACCGAACCGACCGCGACATAGAGCCTGTCACCTTCGGGGTGTAGGGCGAGATTGCGCATCCAGTGCCCGCCGCCCCCGGGCAGATCCATCAACTTGCGCGGTCTGGACGTTACCCGGTCGCTCCCAAGTTCGTAATCGAATGCAAGCACCGCATTGTGATTGGCCACATAGAGCGTGCCGTCGCGGTAGCTGAGCCCGGATGGCGATGCGAGCCCATCGGAGAGAATCGTTCGGCGAAACTCTGCGACCCCATCCCCGTCCGCATCGCGCAGCAGCACGATTTCGTCGGGAGACGCCCCTGCCGCCCCGGCGCGCGCAAAGAGGATACCTTCAATCCAGCCGCGAATGGTGGCCATGATGCCGTCGTCGCCATCGTCCTTCGCAGGAGCGCGAGTGAGGCTTACGAGGACGTCACCATTGGGGAGCGTATATAGGGTACGCGGATGTTCAAGGCCTTGCGCAAACCGCTGGACGCGCAGCCCTTCGGCAGCGTTCGGGAGCTGGTCCTCGCCCCATCCGACCGGCTCGGCGATTTGGACAGTTGGAAATGTCTCGGGGTCCGCTTCTTGCAGCGTCGGATCCGTTCCGGCCACGGCCTCGACCGACAGATCCGCCACGTCACCGCGCGTCAGAAAAAACAGCGCGACGCCGACAATGGCAACAAAGACGATAAGGGTGATTGCGAGTTTCTTGATAAATGCCATGGGGACCGGATTAGAAGAGGCCGTGCGGCCCGACAACAGGATCAGCACAATGTACGATTTTTCTGCCAGCCCGGACGCCTCGCCCGAAGAAACCTATCGCGCACTTGCCGAGGCCGCCCGCTCGATCACCGAAGGCGAACCCGATCGGGTCGCCAATATGGCGAATGTGGCTGCGCTGATCTGGGCTTTCGTTCCGAACCTGAACTGGGCGGGCTTCTATCGCATGGGCGAAGCGGTTGGGGGCGGTAATGAATTGATATTGGGGCCTTTTTTCGGGCGTCCAGCTTGCATACGCATCGCCTTGGGCAACGGGGTGTGCGGGGCCGCAGCGCAGGATGCGAAAACGCAGCTGGTCGACGATGTCCATGCCTTTCCCGGCCACATCGCATGCGACGGCGAGACAAGATCCGAACTTGTCGTTCCGGTGATCCGGAACGGCGCCGTTATCGCGGTGATTGATTGCGACAGTCCGAAACGCGCTCGCTTTTCCCAAACTGATGCCGAGGGCATCGAGCAGCTTTCACGCATCATCGCGGACCGGATCTAGGCTCGCCTCAGATTTCCCCGCCGGTCAGCCGCTGGCACACAAGATCGAGCTGGTCGAGAGACTTGTAGCGGATCGTCACGGACCCTGATTTCGGGTTTGCATCGGCCTTGATCCGGACAGTCAGGCCTAGAAATTCCTCAAGATGTCGCTCGACCGCAGCGATGTCGGCATTATCGGAGGCAGCACCGTGATGGCGTGCGGCCCCGTTGCGCTCACCCCTTTGTTCATCGTCCTTGTCCTGACCGTCACTGCGCACCAGCGCTTCGATCTCGCGCACCGAAAGGCCTTCCGATACCGCGCGCGAGGCGAGACCTTCCGCATCCGCGTGTCCAATGAGGGCTCGCGCATGTCCCATTGAGAGCGCGCCACTTTCGACCTGTGTCAGCACGCTATCGGGCAATGCCAACAGCCGCTGGAGGTTCGCAACGTGACTGCGCGACTTCTCGACCAACCGCGCAATCTCGGCTTGCGTCATCCCCTCCTCGTCCGCAAGTCTTTGAAAGGCCCTTGCTTCTTCGATCGGGTTGAGGTCTTCGCGCTGCAGGTTCTCGATCAACGCCAGCGCCACGATCTCACGCGGCTCAAGCTGGCGCACAATCGCGGGAATCTCGTGCAATCGCGCCCGCTGCGCCGCCCGCCAGCGCCGCTCACCAGCTACGATCGCAAAGCGTCCTTCAGGTGATGGCGTCACGATGATCGGTTGGATCACTCCCCGCGCCGCGATCGATGCAGCCAGTTCGTCAAGCGCCGTCTCATCGAAATGCTGGCGGGGATTGCCGGGGAGCGGATCGATGCTGGCGATCGCGATTGCACGCAAGGACGGCTTGCTTCCGGAAATATCCCCTTCGCCGTTTTCCTCATCCTGCGAGAATGAAGGTGAGCGTGACAGCGGCTCTTCGCGCTGCGTTTCGCCAAGCAACGCGCCCAATCCCTTGCCAAGCTTCTTCTTGCGGTCGGTAGACGAGCGCTCGGGGACGGAAAACCTGATCGGATCGGCTTGAGGCTTGGTCATGCGGCGACTTTCTCCGGAGGCAGACGGTCGATCACTTCACGCGCGAGTGCCATGTAGGCACGGCTGCCAGTGCAAGCATGGTCATAGACGAGCGCCGGTAAACCGTGACTCGGCGCTTCGGACAGGCGGACATTGCGCGGGATAACGGAATCGAAAACCAGCGCGCCCAGGCATTCGCGTACATCAGCGGCAACCTGATCCGTAAGCCGGTTGCGCCGATCGAACATGGTGAGCGCAACACCGAGGATCGTGAGGTTGGAATTGAAG
>JAZBPE010000100.1:0-30608 GCA_036353345.1 Erythrobacter sp.
ACGTAGCGCCCGTCGCGGCGGGCCTGTTCGTCCTGCTCACGCCGGACCTTCCTGTGCTGCCGCTCATTGATGGTCGGGTCATCCGACATGAAGGTCCACAGCTGGACCGTGCCGTCCTGATGCGCCGTGGTCAGCAACGTGCCCATCTCGTTGAAGTCCATGTATTCGAGCGCATCGGTAACCGGCACGCGCAGCGCTAAAGGGATCTGTTCAGAGTTCTCGTAATCCTCGTTCAAGATGTCTTCGGTGCGGAAGACGTCGATACTCATGCCATTACCGGCGACCAGAAGATGCTTGCCTTCGGACGTCCAGGCGACGGTCTCGGTCTTCTCGGCGGATTTCTGCATTGCGCGCAGGAGCGTGCCGCTCCTCGTGTCATAAAGGTAGACGTAGCCATAGGCTGCACCCACGGCGAGCATGTCGCCAGCGGGGCTGAACTTGGTGTTGATGTAGATCAGGTCGTCCTTGTACGGGCCGGCGTCCTTGGGCAGGGTCCACTCGTGCCGCACGGGCCACTGGCCGGGATCGTCGCCGCGCACCTCGTAGATGCGGGCGGTGTGGTCGCCCACGGCCGCAAGCATTGTGTCGTCGGAGGAAAAATCCACCTCGTTCACCGTGCCAGGGAAGGGCAGGGCGGCGAGCAGGTTGTCGCCTTGCCCATCGAAAACGCGCAGCACGCCTTCGCCATCGACACGCTCCTGCCCCGAGACGACGAAGCGCCCGTCGTGGCTGACGGTTAGCCCGTCAATGCCATTGTCATGCTGGTGCCGGGCCAGCACTTCCCCGGTCTCCGCATCGAAGACCCGCATCAGGCCATCTTCGCTGACGGACATCACGCGGGCGCCATCGCGGGTCCAGGCCACGCGCTCGATCTCCTGAGGAACCGTGCGGGACCATATCTGCGTGCCGTCCGTCACGCGGAACACGCGAACGGTGTTGTCAAACTTGGTGCCCGTGACGATGCGGGTGGAGGCGGGGTCGAACTCCGCGCTTTCGACCGAGCCAAGCTCGCCATTGACGTCCGCGAGGCTGGACCAGACGTGGTTCAACGCCAGCGTGCCATCGCCCGCGAGCGCCGCTGGCGCAGTGAAGGCAAGAAGTGCAGTGGCGGCAAGCGCATGTTTCATTGTATTCTCTCTCCCGGTGGCAGGTCTTCCGGCGCCCTATTGCAACCTGTCTGACCAATCTATAGCGTGCGGTCAGCCGCCCGGCTAGAGGCGGTCTTGGGAGGGCGGCTTGATCAGGCCACAGCGCAATGCGCATCGCGACTATATGGACCTGTCAGGCATCTGGGGCTTTCGCGTCGCTGGTGGACCCGACAGCGCGCCCACTCACGAACTCGCCGTGCCGGGCAGCTGGAACGAGCAATTGGCAGAGGCGGGCTTCATGGGGTTTGTCGGTGCCGCCTGGTTGACGACGGAGGCGATCGTACCGCCGTCATTCGCCGGGCGAAGGATTGTCCTGCGTTTCGGTTCGGTGGGATACAGCGCCGAAGTTTTCGCGAACGGTGAGCGTGTGGGCGAGGGGCCGTTGCCCCATCTGCCCTTTGACGTTGACGTGACCGAAGTCGCGACACCGGGAGAGGCGCTGCGGGTCGCCGTGCGCATCTCGAATGAAGAGAGCCCCGATGGCATCACTCCCGGCATCTCCCGCGCTGACTACGCGCGGCTGAACCTTGGCACGAAGGAATACTTCCCCGCGACGCGGCCCGACTTTTACCCTTACGGCGGTTTGCATCGTCCGGTTTACCTGATGGCCATGCCGGACCGTGGCATCGAAACCGTGCGCATTCGAACCGATATCGCAGATGGACGCGCGCGCGTCGGCGTCGATGCGGACGCCAAGGGCACGCTGAGCGCGACCTTGACCTTGCGCGGAGAAGTCGTGGCAAAGGCATCGGGCGAAGGTGCGCTCACGCTCGATGTCGCGTCGCCGGAACTCTGGTCGCCCGGTACGCCTACGCTGTATGATCTCACGGTCCGGCTGCACCGCGATACGAGCGTCATGGACGAGGTGCGGCAGACCGTCGGCATCCGCACCATCCGGGTGGAAGGGACGCAGCTCCTTTTGAACGAACAGCCGGTTTTCCTGCGCGGCTTTGGTCGGCACGAGGACGCGGCCATATCCGGGCGCGGCCTGAACCTGCCGATGATGGTCAAGGATTTCGGCCTGATCGCATGGTGCGGGGCGAACAGTTTTCGCACGTCCCACTACCCGTATGCCGAAGAACAGCTCGAATGGGCGGACCGGCACGGCGTGCTCGTCGTGTCCGAACTCGCCTGCGTGAATCTCGATTTCCGTCAGGTGACGGATGCGACCCTCTCGAACCATCTGGCCGCGCTCGAAGCGCAGGTGGCACGCGACCGGAACCATCCGAGTGTCATCATGTGGTCGCTGGCGAACGAGCCGGGCTATCTGGGCGAAGAGGAATATGACGAGGCGCATGCCGGGTCTTACTGGGACGCGGTGTTCGGGCGCGCCCGCGCGTTGGACGATACGCGGCCCTTGACCTTCGCGAACGTGCAATACGCAGGCTCGCAGGATCCCGCATTCGAGCGCGCGGACGTCATCGGCCTCAACCGCTATCGGGGATGGTACGATGCGCCGGGCCAGATCGGGCGCGGTGCCGATCATCTGCGCTCCGAACTCGACGAGATCGCAGCCCGCTATGGCAAGCCGATCGCGATCTGGGAGTTCGGCGCCGATGCCATGGCGGGCCAGCATGCAAGCTATGATCAGATGTTCACCGAAGAGTATCAGGCCGACCTGATCGAAGCGCAGCTCGACATCTTCGAGAACCACCCGGCCTGCATCGGCGCGCATATCTGGAACCTGACGGACTTCATGACCGCGCAGCACCACCGCCGTGTCGTCGTGAACCGGAAGGGTGTCTTCACCCGCGATCGGCAGCCGAAAATGGCGGCGCACATGCTCAGAAAGAGATGGTCCTGATGTTCGGCCTCGCCACCCTCGACCTCGTTGTCGTCGCCATCTACTTTGCCGCGTTGACGGTCATCGGCATCATGACCGGCAAGGCGGTGAAGGATACCGGCGATTTCTTCATGGGCGGGCGCCGGTTCGGCAAGGTGCTGATGATCGGCCACGCCATGGGAACCGGCACGCATACCGATCAACCCGTCACCGTATCCGGTGCGTCCTATTCCATCGGCCTGGCGGGCATCTGGTATCAGTGGATCTGGATGTTCTCGACACCGTTCTTTTGGCTGCTCGCGCCGATCTATCGCCGCCTGCGCTACATCACGACGGGCGACTTTTTCGAACGCCGCTACGGTCCCGGCCTCGGCGCTGCCTATGCGGTCATGGGCCTCGTTTATTTCACATTGAATTGCGGCCTGATGCTGAAAGGCACGGCCGTGACGATCGACGCGGTTACCGGCGGGCAGGTTCCCGCCGAGGCGGCAGTCCTCATCATGACGGTGCTGTTCGTGACCTATTCGCTGATCGGGGGCTTGGTAGCAGCCGTCATCACCGACTTCATCCAGGGCATCTTCATCCTGATCATGAGCTTCCTGCTGATCCCCTTCGCGATCAGCGCTGCGGGTTCTTACGCCAATGTTCGCGAAGGCTTGCCCGATGACATGTTCAGCTTCGTCGCACCGGTCGAAGTCACGGGCTTTTTCGTAACGATGGCGGTGCTGAACGGCCTCGTCTCCATCGTGGTTCAGCCGCATCACATGGCCATCGGCGGGGCTGGCAAGGAAGAGGCGGCGGGCCGCTGGGGCTGGACCTATGGCAACTTCCTGAAGCGCATCATGACGCTGGCCTGGGCGTTCACCGGCGTCTTTGCAGCATACCTGTTCGCGGACATTCTGACCGACGACACGCGGGAAGAGGCGTTCGGGATGATGGTGCGCGAACTGCTGCCCGCCGGCCTTGTCGGGTTGATGATCGCATCGATGGCCGCGGCTGTCATGTCATCGTGCGACAGCTTCATGGTCGGGGGCTCCGCGCTGTTCACCCGGAATTTCTACCGCAAGTATTTCCGCAAGGACGCATCAGAAGAGCACTATCTGAAAGTGGCCCGCCTTGCATCGCTGCTCGTCGTCCTCGGCGGCGTTGTCTTCGCGCTCCTCGTGCCGCGCGTCGTCGATGGCGTGACCTTGATCTGGAAGGTCACGGCGCTGTTCGGCGTCGGGTTCTGGATCGCGCTGTTCTGGGAACGGGCGACCGCCTGGGGCGTGTGGGCGTCGGTCGCGGCCATGCTGGGCTGCATTTTCTGGGCGGAGGGGCAGGGCTGGGATCTGCCCAGCCAGATCGCACTCTACCTCCCCGTCGGGTTCGGCACGGCGATCGTCGTCAGCCTGCTGACCCCCATGGTGGATGCCGAACGCCTGCGTCAGTTTTACGCGCTGTTGCGCACCCCGGTCGGTGAAGAATGGAAGCTGAAGGAGCAGGGCGTCGAGATCATCGAGGAGGGCATCGATATCGAGCAGCGTGAGCGCGATGCGATACCGCTGGCCGAACGCGGCCACAGCCTCGTCCTCGTCGATCTGCTGCGCTTTCCCGGCGCCTTCACCTACCAGCGCTACCGGATCGACGTCAGCGGTTTCCTGATCGCCTGGGGCGTGGTCGGCCTGTTGTTCCTGATCGGCTGGTACACGACGACCATAGGAGGGTAATTCATGCGTATTCTCATTTCGGCTCTCATCCTGGCGTGCGGGACAGCGCACGCGCAGCCAGCCGACGAAGAGCTGTCGGAGATGGGCACACGCGTCCTCGATCGCGAAGCGCTCGGGCAGGAACGGCCCGTCCGCGCGCCGACGATGGAGAACGTGCTGAGCCGGAAGCGCCAGGATCTGTCGGGCGAATGGCGCTACCTCATCGATCCGATGCGAGCTGGTCTGCGCAAGGGGAATGCCCGCCGCGATTTCTGGCGTGACCGCGTCGCCGATCCGCGCGGCGACCTGATCGAATATGAGTGGGACAGCGCCCCCACGATCAATGTGCCGGGCGACTGGAACGCGCAGATCGAACAGTTGCGCTGGTATGAGGACCTGCTCTGGTACCGCCACACGTTCGATGCCAAACCCAAGCCGGGCCACCGATACTTCCTTCATTTCGAAGGGGCGAGCTACAAAACCTACCCGCACCTCAACGGCGAAGAATTGCCCATGCACGAAGGGGGCTTCACGCCGTTCGAATACGAAGTGACGGACCTCTTGCGCGCAGGGGACAACAGCCTCGTCGTCGCGGTCGATGCGCGGCACGGCAGGCAGTCCGTGCCCGGCGACTACACCGACTGGAAGAACTATGGCGGCATCACGCGCCCGGTCCATCTCGTCGAAGTGCCCGAGACGTTCATCCGCGATTACCGCGTCTCACTGTCCGAAGATCGCGCGGCCATCGAGATCGAGGTGCATCTGGATGGCCCGGACGCGGGCGAGACGGATGTCGCGCTGACGCTTGGCGGGATCGCCGCTGCGGAACGGACGCGCGGAGACGGCACCGTCATGCTGCGCCTGGAACGCGGCGACCTCGCGCTCTGGTCGCCGCAGACACCTGCCCTTCATCCGTTCACCGTGAGGACGGAGGCGGACGCCGTCGATGACCGCATCGGGCTTCGCGATGTGGACGTCCAAGGGACGCAGGTTCTGCTGAACGGCAAGCCGATCTTCATCCGCGGCATCAGCCTGCACGAGGAAGCGCTTGGTGAAATCGGCACCCGCGCGATGGATGATGACGCGGTTCGCGCGCTTTTGCGGCATGCGAAGGACTTGAACGCGAACTTCGTCCGTCTCGCCCATTATCCGCATAACGAGCGGATGGTGCGCGTGGCCGAGGAGATGGGGCTGATGGTCTGGTCGGAGGTGCCGATCTATTGGGAGGTCATCGATTATTCCTCCCCGTACACCATGGCGCTGGCACGGCGGATGCAGGCGGCGTCAATACACCGGGATTACAACCGCGCCAATATTGTGGTCTGGTCGGTCGCGAACGAGACACCCATCACCGATCCGCGCAACGCGTTCCTCGGCGTGCTGATGGATGATGCGCGCGCCATCGGCGGCGACCGCATGATTTCCGCAGCGCTCAACAAGGCCGAAAAGGACGGAGACCAGATCACGGTAACGGATCCGCTCGGCGCCGAGCTCGATCTGTTGGCCGTCAACGAATATGAAGGCTGGTACGGCTCGCGCAAGCTCGATCAAGTGCCCGATGTGCGCTGGTCATCGATCTACGACAAGCCGATGATGTTTTCGGAGTTCGGAGCCGGCGCGCTTCATGGCTATCGCGAGCGCGATGCGACCATCCGCTGGTCGGAAGATTATCAGGCCGAATTTTATGCCAAAACTCTGGAAATGGTGGAGCAGGTGCCCAACCTGGTCGGCATCTCGCCCTGGGTTCTCAAGGACTTTCGCAGCCCGCGGCGCTGGCACGGGCGCTTTCAGGATTACTGGAACCGCAAGGGCCTGATCTCCGAAACCGGCGAGCGCAAGGTGGCTTTTGACGTGCTGGCAGATTGGTATGAGCGCAAGGCCGAGGAGTGAGCGTGCTACGGATCGATGAGGACAATGCGAAGATCGTTCACATTGGTTAGTGTTGGCCCGGTGATGAGCAATTCGTCGGACGCTGCGAAGGCGGCATAGGCATCGGCGCGGGCGAGGGCGGCGGCTGGGTCGATGCCGCCCGCGCGCATTCTGGCCAGGCTATCCGGGCCGCAGGTCGCGCCCGCATTGTCCTCCGATCCATCCAGCCCGTCGGTATCCGCGGCGAGCGCGTGAATACCCTCAGCGCCGTCGAGCGTTAAGGCGAGCGATAGCAGGTACGTTGCGTTTCGCCCGCCCCGGCCCGGTTCGCGCGGAAGCGCTACGGTCGTCTCGCCCCCTGACAGAAGCGCAATTTGCCGCCCCTTGGCATGGAATGCGAGCGCGCGCTGCCCATGCGTCCGGCCCAGCGCCGCCGCATCGCCTTCCACAGTGCCGCCTTCGTTCACGACCGCGTAGCCCGCGTCGCGAAGCACGCGTTCGGCAGCTGCAAGGGCATCGTCCGCGCGGGCGATGACATGCGTGCTCGCCGGGAAGGTCGGTGCGGGCAGGGAAGGGTGGCCGGGGTCCGGCCCCGCAATCCCGTAACGACACAAGATTTGGCGATAGTCGGTCTGATCCGTGGGCGGGACGGTCGGACCGGATGCGACGAGGCCTGGCGCATCGCCCGGCACGTCTGAGATGACGTAGGTCAATATCTCGGCACCGTTGGCGGCGGCCCCCAGGCGTCCGCCTTTCACCGCGGACAGGGCGGCGCGGACGGCGTTGATATCGCCGATCGGCGCGCCTGCCGCATGGAGCGCGGCGATGACACGCTGCTTTTCGCTGAAGGCGATGCCGGGTGCAGGTGCGACGAGCACGGCGGAGCCGCCGCCCGAGACCAGCGCCAGCAAGCGATCTGCGGGGCCGAGCGTGCTTGCGCGTTCGAGCGCCAGCGCTCCTGCCTTGAGGCTCGCATCATCGGGATGCGGGTGCCCGGCTTCGATCAGTTCGACACCGTGCGGCATTCCATCGGGCACATGGCTGTGCCGCGTTATGGCGAGCGCGAAGGCAGGCACCTCCATCCGGCTCAACGCGACGCGCGCCATGTCCGCGCCGGCCTTCCCGATGCCGATGAGCCCTGTGCGCCCCGGATGTGAAGGAATGCGAGGAGGCAAACACGCCTCTGCACGAACGGTCTCGACCGCGCGGTCGAAACAGGTGCGCAAGAGGACTGATGGAATCATCTATTTGGCCTTACCAATCGCGCCTGCCATACTGAAGTCATGACACCTATTCTCATTGATCGCCGCGCGCTTCTCCTGTCCACAGCCGCAATGGCGGCCTGCACCGCTCTGCCAAAGCCATCGGTCGCAGACCCATGGGCTCGGGCCGATGCGATCGCCAATGCCGTACAGGCTCCTCGGATATCGGCGCGCGACTATTCCATCCTCGATTTCGGCGCCGCCAGCGGGCGCGACGTTCGTCCGGCCATCATCGCGGCGCTGGACGCGGCCGAAGCGGCGGGGGGAGGGCGCGTCGTTCTGCCGCAGGGCGTCTGGCCGTGCGACGGACCGATCCACATGCGATCGTCCTGCGCGATCCATCTGGAAGCGGACGCGCGGCTAATCTTCTCCGGCAACGCCGCCTCCTACCTGCCCGTGGTGTTCACGCGGTGGGAGGGGACGGAGGCCTACAATTACTCCCCTATGATCTACGGCCGCGATCTGACCGATATCGCGATCACCGGCGAAGGCACGATCGATGGGCAGGGGGAAGCGAATTTCCTGCCCTGGCGACCCAACCAGAAACCCGACCAGCAGGCGCTGCGGCGTATGGGCGCGCAAGGCACTCCCGTATCCGAACGCGTGTTTGGCGAGGGGCATTGGCTGCGCCCGCAATTCGTGCAGTTCGTTGGCTGCGAGCGGGTCTTGGTCGAAGGCGTCACGCTGATCGATAGCCCGTTCTGGTGTGTCCATCCGGTCTATTGCCGCCATGTGACGGTGCGCGGCGTGACGATCGTCAGCCGCCACATCAACTCCGACGGAGTCGATCCCGACAGTTCGGAGGACGTCCTGATTGAGCGCTGCACGTTCGATACGGGCGATGACGGCGTCGCGCTCAAGGCGGGGCGGGACCAGGACGGTTGGCGCGTCGGGCGCCAGACGCGGCGGATCGTGATCCGCAACAATCGCTACGCAGGAACGCGCGGCGGGGGGATGGCGATCGGCTCCGAGATGTCGGGTGGGATCGAGACGGTGTTCGTCGATGGTTTTGCAATGAACGAGGTCCACCACGCCCTCTACTTCAAGGCGAATCCGGACCGGGGCGGTCGCATCCGCGACGTTCACATACGGGGCGTCCGCGCGCGCAAGGCCGATACCGTGCTGATCTTCACCAACGATTATCACGGCTATCGCGGCGGCGACTTCCCGACCCTGTTCGAGGACGTCTGGGTCGAGGACGTTCGCGTGGACGAAGCCGCCGTGGGTATCAGCGTCGTCGGGCACCAGGACGCCTTCGTGCGCGACGTGAGCGTGCGGAACATGCGCGTGGGCACGGTAGAGATACCGCTCAGGGCACGCTACGTCGCGAACCTGCGCTTCGATAACGTGGTGATGGGCGGTGAGACGATCCGCGCCGTGACGCAGACGGCGCCCGAGACGTTCGAGCGCGACACCAAAGTCTGATGAGGAGCGGGCGACCCATCACGCGCCGCCCGTTCCTCGCCTTCGGTCCGAGCCTAGAAGTTCGCGACGACGCCGAACTGGAACGTTCTGCCGAAATCCTCGAACCGTTCGAAGATGCGTCCGCCCGAGGCCTCGTCGCCCTGATAGTAACGGCTGGTCGGTTCTTCGTTGATGTTCACAGCGTCCAGGAAAACCTGAAAGTTGTCCGTCACCTGGTAGCGGACCGAGATATCGAAGGTGAGAAAATCATCCTCGAACTGGGTTTCGCCGGGGTCCGTATTCAGGCTCCTGAGCTGGTCCCCTCGATAGTTCATGGCGCCGCGGATCAGGAGCCTGTCGTCTTCGTAACCCAGCGACAAATTGGCGGATTCTTCCGCCGCGCCTTCCAGACGGGCAGTCTCTCCGTTGAAATTCTCGACCGTCGCTTCGAGCAGGGTGACGTTACCGGTCACGAACAGGCCGTTGATGATGGGCGTGTCGAGATAGCTCAGGAAATGGCTGAAGCCGAGCTCGACCCCATAAAGTTCTGCCGCGCCCGCGTTGAGAAACGTGTCCAGCTCCTCGATCACGAAACCCGTCTCGGGGTCTACATTGGTGCCGAGCACCTCGATGATTTCGTCCTCGTCTTCCGATCCGAAGCCGATGATCTGATCCTTGATATCCTTGTAGAAGCCGGCAACCGTGATGATGGTGTGTTCCGCCGGGTACCAGCCGAAAGTGGCGTCGATCTGATCGGCGACGATCGGATCCAGAAGCGGGTTGCCACCGGAACGGCGCACGGTAGCGTTGTCGGGATCGACGTCGCTGAAGTCGTCGACATCGGAAAGATCGCCTTCCGCCTCGATCGTCAAACTGCGCAGCGCGCTTGCCTCTCCGAAGCTTGGACGCACCATGCCGCGTGAATAGGACAGGCGCACGAGCGTTTCGTCCGTCGGCTCCCACCGCAGATGCACGTGCGGCAGCCACTCCGTGTAAGAGGTCTCGAAGGTCGTGATGTCCTGGCTTTCCAACGCGGCGAAGTCATCATCATCGGCGCTGACGAGACGGCGGTCGAACGGGCCGGTCGTCTCGTATTCGGTGTGTTCCATGCGCAGGCCCACGATGGCCTGGAACGTGTCCGTGACCTCGATCTGGCTCATCACGTAGGCGGCCTGTACGTCCTCTTCGGCCGTGAAGTCGAGTCGGCGATCGGACGCCTGAATGCCGCTATCGTCGGCGACCTGCCGGAAGAGATCGCGAGCGCCGTCCAGGGTCGGGAACAGCGCGCCTTCGGCCAGACCGCCCGAAAGATTATAGGTCGTATCGGGCACGAATGTTTCGACGTCTTCCAGCGTCAGCTCGATTCCAAGATCACCTTCGGGATCGAGCTCGTTCTCGCCGCGCAGGAATTCTCGGCTGCGCGAACGTTGCTTGTACCCGAACGCGATGAAGGCCTCGCGGCCGCCGAAGTCGAAGTCCCGGCGCAGATCGACATTGAATGATGTGATCGTGTCCTTGCGATCCTCGTCAATGATCAGGAAGCCGTCAAAATCGAAATCGCCCGGGCCGGGCCGGACATCGAAGTTGGGAAAGTCGTCATCGTCCGGATCGTCTTCGTCGAACTGACCCAAACCCAGAACCTCGAACTCGGCGCCTGTCTGGTTCCAGTTTGCCCCGATCAGCGTGTCTCGCGTCCGGAACCGGCCCCGCAGGCCATCGCGTAGCGTGAAGCGGTTCTCCGAATGGTCGACGGCATAGCTGATGGTCCAGCGGTCCGACAGAGGGTTCTCGCCCGCGAAGTGCAGGGCGTAGGTTTCTTCCTCGCGCGGCTGGAAGAAGATCAGCCGTTCGATGTCCACATCCGAGAAGGTGCCGGAGCCACCCCCCAAAGTCTGGATCTCGCCGGGATCGACCACAAGAATGCTATTGCCCAGCTCATCTTCGGCATCGTCGAATTCGGCGCCGGTGGCGTCTCGCAGTTCAACCTCCTGCTGGATGCGAGTATCGTTGTCGTCCAGGCGGCCGTAGAGCGCGGAGAACACGAATGTGGAACCGGCGTCTGTCTTGTAGTCGGCGACGAACGTCGCGCCGTAGCGCTCGCGCGATCCGCGTTCGACGCGGTAATCGAGTTCGGCTGGCGCGTAGATACGCTGAAGCGGCAGGCCTGCGCCTTCACCGTCGAAGTCTTCGAAAGCGTCTTCAGCGAATACCGTGCCGGCGGCCACGTTCGCGCCGGCGAAGAAGTTGTCGCCGTCGAAGCTGGTTGGTGTGGTAAAGCCCTCGGTCGCGACCAGGAACTGGTTCAATCCGCCGCCCGAGGCACTCTCGATCCGGTCGACGCCGACTTCGCGCTCGAAATAATTGATGGCACCGGCCAAACCGATCTCGCCGTTGCCCACATCGAAGCGGCGGGTCAGATCCGCGCTGATCTTGGGCGCCGTGTCGTCGGCCCGTTCAGTGTAGGTCCCCTGAACGGTGATTCGCCCGGTGGTCCTGTCAGGCCGGTCGAACGCCGAAAGGGGCTTCAGGTCGATTTTCGCGCCAAGGCTGTCGTGATCCTGATCCGGCAGCAACGACTTGTTGACGGAGACCTGACTGAGAAGGTCCGAAGGGATCACATCCAGCGCGACGGAACGATCCCCGTCAGGGTCCGAACTGCCAATCTGGGCGTTGTTCACGGTTACTTGTGTGAAGTCGCTGGGCAGGCCGCGAACCTGCACGAACCGGCCTTCGCCTTCATCGCGAATGATGATGACGCCAGGTAGACGCTGCAGACTCTCCGCGATGTTCTGGTCGGGGAATTGCCCGATGTCGTCGGCGGTAATGACCGACTGCACGTTGAAAGCCTCGCGCTCGATCTGCGCGGCTTCCAGGATCTGCTGGCGAACGCCGCGAACGACGATCTCGTCTATTTCCTCGTCCCCGTCATATGTGCCCGCGTCTTGAGCCATTGCCGTGCTCGGCAGAGCCGTCAGAGCGGTGGCAGCGAGTGCGATAATGCGCAGGTGTTTTGTGGTGCGGATCATGGTCTTCCCTCCCAAGACGTATTAATCCGGACTCTTGCGGTCCGGCGTAATTGGTAAGACAACTTATCTGACCATTCTGGCTTGTCCAGATGGAGATGTTGCGCGATGGTGACATAACGCGGCAAATCGGGGATATTTCGTGCGTATCTGGCTTCTTGCGGCCTCTCTGGCCGGCTTTTGTGGGTGTGTTCCGCTGGCTCAGACGAATGAGCTAACCTGTGCGCCGACGGATCGCGGTGCGGTAGCTAACGACGGAGCGTCCGATCAGAGCGCGATACAAGCGGCCATAGATCAATGTGCGGGGACGAACCGCGCGGTCGTTCTGGGACCGGGAACGTGGGACACCGGTCCCTTGCAGCTCCGTTCCGACCTGACCTTCCGGTTGCAAGAGGGGGCGGTACTCAAGCTTATCCCGGACATAACGCTGTACCCGAAGGATCCCGACGCGTCCGATACTGGCGACGGGGCTTTGCGGCGCCTCGCTTTTCGCGGCGACGGGGTGGCGAATCTCGTGATCGAGGGACCAGGCAAGATCGATGGATCAGGGCCTCGATTCTGGGACGAGAATCTGTACGAAACGGGCCTTGCCCGCCCGACACTGCCCCGCCCGCAGCCGACTTTGCTGTTCACCAATTGCAGCAACGTAACAGTGCGGGGCTTGCGGCTGGAGAACCTCCCCGGTTTCGGCATTTCCTACAAAGCGTGCGAAGATGGACTTATCGAGGATGTCATCGTGCGCAACGATGTTCGAAGCCCGAACACCGATGGAATCCAGATCCGCGACAGTCGGCGTATTCGGATCACCGGTGTCGACATCGAGACCGGCGATGATGGCATCGTTCTGAAATCCAACAGCAGCGTGGTCGAAGATATCATCGTCGAGAACAGCCGCATCGTCAGCGATGACGGTGCGATCAAGTTCGGCACCGGCAGCCGTTATGGCGTAAAGCGTTCGACATTCCGCAACATCGACATCTCCGAAAGCCGCTATGGCGTCGCGATTTTCGCGATTGATGGCGGTGTTCACGAAGACAACGTGTTCGAAAACATCCGCATCGAGACCGGCGGACGCAATGCGCGAACCTATCCGATCTTCGTGGATGTGGACCGGCGGGAGGCGGACCGAACCTGGGGCGGCGTCAACGGACTCGTATTCCGGAACGTCGAGATCGTATCGGACGGCGCTTCGCTGATCGCGGGCAATCCGAAGGGGCGGATCGAGGACGTGTTGCTGGAGAATGTCACGGTGCGCCGCGCCACTATCGCCGCCGATATCGCCGATCTGACGTCCAAACCGCGCGGGAACAAAGACATCCTGGCGCAGGCCGACAGCGTCGATTATGCGCGCGTTCCTGCAGAACTGCTCATCGCCCATGCCGATGGCGTGACGCTGCGCGACATCGCGCTGCCACCTTGCGAAGAGGCGGAGCCGCGTTACGGCCTGGCGGTGATCGACGTGACGGGGTTGGAGACCGCATTGGACGCGGCGGCGCTGCCCGGCGGGGATGTCAGCTCAACCGCCTGTTCCTGAGCGCGCCGCGAGGTAATCCGCCCAGAACCTCAGCGCGAAGCTGGTTCCGATGTCGCGCTGCAGGATGACGGTGCGCCCTTCGCGCTGCTTGATCCTGACATTCAGGATCGCGCCCGCCAGATTGGGATCGGGATGATCGTCAGCGAATTGGTTAGCCAGCAGCCACGCCATTGAGCGTTCGATATTGCCATCGAACTCGTCCGTCTTCGCAAGCTCCGCCAGTCGCAGCCATAGAATGCCTGCGAAGGCCACGGCGGAGCCGGTCGGCTCGAACCGGCTGGCCGTGCTGCCATCCGCCTTCAGCCGATAGAAAATGGCACCGTCTTTCTGCTGATAGCCTGCGAAGGCGCGGGCGGTCGCCAGCGCGCTGTCCAGATATTTCTGCTTGCCGGTCATTTCGAAGGCTTCGATCTGCGCTTCGGCAAGCCACAGGTTGAAGCGGGGATGAACGGTTCCGCTGCCCGGATCGTTCGGTTCGAAGTCCATCCACAGGCCGTTGGAATACTGACGCGCGATCTTGGCATTGGCGACGGCTAGGAAAACATCGCAGTAGCGCTGCTCCCCGGTGTGGCGGCACATATCGGCAAACAGGTAGCCTTCGGAATTCGGCCGCGCGACCTGCGTCACCGCAATTGCGTCCGGTCCGATCTCGGGATGATGAGGGCTCTTGTCGGTCCACACCGTGCCATCGCTGGGATCGAAGATGTTGTAGAACAAACCCTCTTCGGGAATGTAGGCGTTCTCCAGCAGCCATTCGCCCGAACGGGTGGCGGTGTCGGCGTATTTGGGATCGCCCGTCGCACGGCTAAGGGCGAACAGCGCGTTTGTGCCGTCCGTGATCGTCGTCATGTTGATGAGGGGGCCAAGACGGTCGCCATGTGCCGCCGCGACAAGGCCCGCGAAGGGGTGCGGATCTTTGTATTCGGTGGAGACCCACCAGTCACCGGCCCGCCGCGCGGTTTCCAGATAACGTTTGTCGCCCGTGGTCTCATAGGCTTTGACAAGGCCGAACAGGGTTTGCGCCGTGTGCCAGTGAACTTCGTAGTCGTTCCAGCTCGCGGCGGTCAGATCGTACTCGATACGCCCGCGTCCATCCTTTTGGATCAAGACATCGGCGGCATAATCAGCGGCGCTGACCACGGCTGCGCGGATTTCGGCATCCGAGGTCTGCGCATCGGCGCCCGTGGCGCACGCGGTCAACAGTAACGCAAAGGCGAGCATTGGTTTCATCGTGAGGCTCCTTAGACGGTCGCGCCGATCTGCCAGGGCACGAATTCCATCTCGCCAAAGCCCAGCGTTTCGGATTTGGAAGGCTGGCCCGAGGCGGTTTCGATCATCAGGTCGAAGAGGCGTCGGCCGACCTCTTGCGTGGTTTCGCGGCCGTGGGCGACACCGCCGGCGGACAGATCGATGTCGGGTTCCATGCTGGCGGCGAGCTCGTCGTTCGAGGCGAGCTTCAGCGAGGGGACCGGCTTTGCACCGAACACGCTGCCCCGCCCGGTGGTGAAGCATACGAGATTGGCCCCCGACGCGATCTCTCCCGTAACGGAGCACGGGTCGTAGCCGGGACTGTCCATGAAGACGAAGCCGGTCCGATCCACGCGCTCGGCATAGCGGTATACGCCGCGCAGGGGCGAGGTGCCCGACTTGGCGACCGCGCCCAGCGACTTTTCCAGGATCGTGCTGAGCCCGCCCTCCAGGTTGCCGGGGGAGGGGTTGTTGTTGAGCTGCTGTCCGCTGCGCGCGACGTAATCTTCCCACCATCGCAAACGCTCCAATAGGGCTTCGGCGACCTCGCGACTTTCGGCGCGGCGCAGCAAGAGGCTTTCCGCGCCGTAAATCTCCGGCGTTTCCGCGAGGATGACAGTGCCTCCTGCGCGAACCAGAAGATCGGCTGCGTGGCCCAGCGACGGATTGGCGGTGACGCCGGACCAGGCGTCCGAACCGCCACATTGGAGCGCGAGGGTCAGGCACGATGCGGGCTGCGGCGTGCGAGGCGTTTCAGCGGCCAACGTCATCAGCGCGCGCACCTCTTCGACACCGCGCTCGATCGCGGCCAGCGTGCCGCCCGCTTCCTGAATGCCGAGCGTGCGCAGGTGCGGGCCGATCGTCAGACCCTGCGTGTCGAGCAGGCGATCGGTCTGGTTCGCCTCGCACCCCAGACCGATCAGCAACACGCCTGCGAAATTTGGGTGTCCGGCAAAGCCCGCCAGGGTCCGGCGCAGATTGTCGATGCCTTCACCTTCCGACGCGATGCCGCACCCGGTCGTGTGCGTCAGCGCGACGACACCGTCGACGCCGGGGTAATCGGCAAGCTCTGCCTGCGCGCGCAAGGCAACCTGCTTCGCCACCGTGGCCGAGCAGTTCACGGTCGTCAGGATGCCGACATAGTTGCGCGTGCCCACCCGGCCGTCATCGCGCACGTAGCCATCGAAGGTCGGCGCGCCCGGCCAGGGGGAAAGATCCAGCGCGCTGCCCGGCTCGGCTTGCGAGAGCCCGCCGGGGACGCAAAGCTCGCTCGCATGAACGTGCTCCCCGGCGGTGATGGCACGCGCGGCGAGACCGATAGGCTGGCCATATTTGATGACCGGCTCACCCTCGCCAATCGCATGCAAAGCGATCTTGTGTCCGGCCGGCACGTCGGTAGCAGCAACTACGCCATCCGCGATCTGGTCGCCCGCAGACAGGCCATGTCGCGCGACGGCGACATCGTCATCGGGATGCAGGCGGATCAGGCTAGGCGCGAGCGTCATGCCAAGCGCTCCGCCGCGGCGCGCGGACCATCGGTCAGCAGTGCCTTCAATTGCACAGCCACCGCGCTGGTGAAAGCATCGTTTTTGGGCAGGTCGCTGCCGAAGACTTCTTCGAGCTTCAGACATCCTTCGAGCAGGCGATCCGGATTGCCATCCGCCTGCCGACCGATCTCAGCCGTCTTCTCGGACAATGGATCGCGGACGTCGATCGTTGCCCCAGATGGCGAACGACCGGTCGCATAGGTCATCCAGGCAGCAACAGCGAGGGCGAGGCGGTTCACGGGCCGACCGTGGTTCAGGCGTTCGCGGATGGTGTTCAACAGGCGCTGCGGCAGTTTCTGGCTGCCGTCCATCGCGATCTGCCAGGTGCGGTGCTGCAAGGCGGAATTGCAGAACCGATCGCGCAGGTCAGACGCATAGGCGCCAAGGGGCATGCCCTCGGGCTCGGCTACCGTCGGAGCGATCTCCTCGTCCATGAGACTGGTGACGAAGCGAGACAGGGCATCATCCGCCATGACCTCATGGACAAATTCGTAGCCCGATAGATATCCCAGATAGGCAATCGCGCTGTGCGGCCCGTTCAGAAGGCGCAGCTTCGCGGTCTCGTAAGGGGCGACCTTGGGCACGATCATCGCACCCGCCGCTTCCCATGCGGGCCGGGGGCCGCAGAACCGGTCCTGGATCACCCACTGCATGAAGGGTTCGGTTTTCACATAGCCTTCATCGCGAAGGCCGAGCGCGTTCTGGGCGCGGGCGAGATCGTCCTGGGTCGTCGCGGGCACGATCCGGTCTACCATGGTCTCCGGGCAGGCCACGTCTGCCGCAATGAAGCGGGCAAGATCCCGGTCCCGCCGCTCCGCGTATTGATGGAGCGCGGAAGCCACGCGTTCGCCGTTGGAGGGCAGGTTGTCGCACGACATGACCGTGAACGGGGCCGCGCCCGATTCGCGGCGACGGCGCAGCGCTTCGACAAGGTAACCGATTGCGGAGCGGGGTTCGCACGGTGTGCGAAGGTCGCTCGCGATGTCGCCCGCATCGGTCATCAGCTCTCCGGTCGCGGGGTCGAGGCCGTAGCCTTTCTCGGTGATCGTCAGGGTGACGAGGTGGACGTTCGTATTGGTGAGAGCGGCCATGGCTGCGTCCGGGTCTTGCGGGGCTGTGATGATGTTTTTGATGTTGCCGATTAGGCGGAAGGTTTCGTCCTCGCCCTCGCGCGTGCCAACGGTGAACAGGCCATCCTGCGGATCGAGCTGATCGGCGGTTGTCGCGCTGCGTAATGATACGCCGGTGACGCCCCAATCCCCGCCAGACGCCTCGATCGCATCCTCGGTATAAACGGCCTGATGCGCGCGGTGAAACGCGCCGACGCCCAGATGGACCATGCTAACGCCCAAACCTGTGCGATCGTAAGATGGCTTGCGGACTTCGTCGGGCAGGCGGCCCAGCGTCTTATCGGACAATCGATCGGTCAAAACAGCCTCGGCAGGGTAAGGGAAAGGGCGGGAACGTATGCTGTCAGCAGGAGCGCTGCGACCAGCGCGAGGTAGAAGGGCCAGATCGTGCGCACGGCCTCTTCGATGCGGATACCGCCGATGGCAGAGCCGACGAAAAGAACGGAACCGACCGGCGGGGTGACGAGGCCGATGCCCAGCGCAAGCATCAGGACGATGCCGAAATGGACCGGGTCCATGCCGATCTCGACCATCATGGGCAGGAAGATCGGGGTCGTGATGATGATCAGCGGCGCCATGTCCATGAACGTGCCGAGGATCAGCAGGACGATGAGCACGATGAGCAGGATCAGCGCGGGTTCGTCGGTCATCGTCGTGACGAGCTGCGCCAGCTGGGCCGGCCCTTCGAGCAGGGCGAGCAGCCAGCCGAACGCAGCAGCGGAACCGATGATAAGCATGACCATGGCCGTGGTGCGCAGCGCACCGGTGACGGCAAGGCCAAAGCCCGCCGCATTCATCGAGCGATAGCCGAAGACAGCGACGAGCACGGTGTAGCCGACGGCGACAGCGGCGCTTTCCGTTGGGGTGAAGATGCCCGCGAGGATGCCGACGATGATGATGAGGGCGGTGAGAAGGCCGGGGATCGCGGCCACCGCGGCCAGGCCGAAGGCGCGCCAGCCGGGGAAATGACCGCGCGGATAGTCCCGCTTCTTCGCGACGAGCCATGCGGCAAGGCTAAGCATGATGCCCGCGACAAAGCCCGGCACGATTCCCGCCAGGAACAGATCGCCGATCGAAACGCCGATGCCGGAACTCGCCGCATAGATGATCATGTTGTGACTTGGCGGAATGATCAGCCCCAGGATCGCCGCCGTGCAGGTCACGTTGACCGCGTAATCGCGGCCATACCCCTTGTCGGCCATCATCGGCATGAGTGTGGAGCCGAGCGCCGAGACGCTGGCGACCGCGCTGCCCGATACCGCGCCGAACATCATCGACGCGCCGACATCGACCTGTCCCAGACCCCCGCGCGTGCGCCCGAGCGCCGCGTCCGCGACGCGCACCAGCCGCTCGGCAATGCCCGCCCGGTACATGAGATCGCCCGCAAAGACGAAGAAGGGGATCGCCATTAACGAGAACACATTGATGCCAGAGGCCAGCCGCTGGACCGCAATAACGGGCGCCACGTCGAGGAAGAAGAAAGTCAAAATCGACGCTCCCAGAAGCGAGAACGCAACGGGCACGCCAAGGACGAGAAAGATGGCGAGGAAGAAAAGGAGGATCGTCAGCGCCATGCAGGCGGGACTTTCTCACCGCGCCGGATGGCGACGATGTGTTCTACCGAGAAAAGCGAAATCAGTGCCCCCGCGACAGGCAAGGGCAGGAAGGCCGAGCCGCGCGGCAAGCCGATGGCGGGTATGTCGTACCCCCACAGCCGCGCGACCAGCATCGTTCCGTATGCTGCCAGGAACGCGCCGATCAGCCCGGTCACGCCATGGCTCGCGATGAGAGCGATGCGCCGGGCCGCGCCCGGCAATGCGTCCTGCGCCGCCGTGATGCGGATATGAAATCCTTCCCGAACGCCAGCCGCGGCAGCGAGCAGGACGATCCAGACCAGGACGTAAAGGGCAAGCTGCTCCGACCATGACGGTGACGCGTTGAGGACGTACCGGGCAAACACCTGCCACAGGATGATCAGCGTGATGACCACCAGGCCAGCGCCCGAGGCCCAGAGAAGCGCAAGCGAGGTGAGGCGGGAAAGCCTCGCCAGTTTTCCGCGCGATGCGGGCGCGCCGGTGTCAAGGTCGCGGCGTTCGAACACCGCCGCTTCGCTGTCGGGCAAGGCTGCGTCAGGCACTACCCATCCCCACCGCCCGAATCTCCTCGACCAGCGGGCGCAGGGCGGGCGTAACGAACCGGTCATAGACGGGCGCCATCCGGTCCTGGAACGCGGACTTGTCCGGGATTTCGGACAGCATGACGCCCGATGACACGAGCTTGGCTTTGGACGCTTCGACCGTTGCGTCCCACAGACGACGCATCACGGAAACCGATTCCGCTGCGGCCTGCCGGAAGATGGCGTGATCGGCCTTCGGGATCATCGCCCATCGACGCGCGGAGATGACCAGCGCTTCCGGTGCCATGACGTGCTGTGTCAGCGCGTAATGCGGCGCGGCTTCGAAATGGCGCGTCGTATCGTAGGATGGCCAATTGTTCTCCGCTCCGTCTATCACGCCCTGCACCAGCGCCTGATAGACCTCGCCAAAGCTCATAGGCGTCGCGTTTGCGCCGAGCGCCTCGACCATGGCGACGTAAAGATCGGAGTTCTGCACACGGATCTTGAGCCCGGCCATGTCGCCGGGCGTCTCGATCGGCCCGCGTGTGTTGTAGACGCTGCGCGCGCCCGAATCGTAGAAGCACAAGCCGACGAGCCCGTGCGGGCGCATCGCATCCAGAATCCTGCGACCCGGCGCACCGTCCATCGCCGCGCGCATGTGCGCGACATCCCGAAACACGAAGGGCAGGGCAGGGACGATCGTTTCCGGCACGATTGGGTTGAGCGGGGCGAGGTTGACGCGGTTGAGATCCAGCCCGCCGAACATGGTCATCTCCAGCGTGTCGTTTTCCGAGCCGAGCTGTCCGCCGGGATAGACCTTGATGTCGTAGCGCCCCCCGGTCCGCGCTTTGATGCGCTGCGCCATATGCTCGACCGCGCGCACCGTGGGGTAGTCCGCCGCGTGCGTATCGGCGGACCACAAAGGGCGGTGTGATGCGGCACATCCGACGAGCATCGCCGCGCCGCCGCCCGCCAAGGCTGCCCGGCGCGTGAACATCAAAGTCTGTAGGCTTTCTTGGCAAGCTTGTAGGCCAGTTCCGGCGCAATCTCGGCCGCCTCTGTCTCGTTCAGGCGATGCTCTGCCACCAGCTGCGCCAGCCAGGCGCAGTCCATGCGCCGCGCCACGTCATGGCGCGCTGGGATCGACAGGAAGGCCCGCGTGTCGTCGTTGAACCCGGCGGTGTTGTAGAAGCCGGCCGTCTCGGTCGTGCGTTCGCGGAAACGTCGCATCCCTTCCGGACTATCATGGAACCACCAGGGCGGGCCGAGCTTGAGCGCAGGATAATGCCCAGCGAGCGGTGCCAGCTCGCGGCTGTAGACGTCCTCGTCCAGGGTGAAGAGCAGGATTGTCAGGTCCGGCTCGTTGCCGACTACGCTCAAAAGCGGTTGCAATGCCTCGGTATAATTCGTCTCCGCGGGCATGTCCGCGCCCTTGTCCCGGCCAAAGCGTTCGAAGACCCCCCGATTGTGGTTCCGGTTCGCGCCTGCATGGATCTGCATGGTCATGCCGTCGTCCAGGCTCATGCGCGCCATCTCGGTCAGCATCTGCCCACGGAACGCCTCGGCGTCGCCGGACCGGGTTTCGCCGGATGTCACGCGTGCGAACAGCGCCTCGGCATCCGCGCGGGACAGATTTTCCGTATTGGCGGTAGGGTGGCCGTGATCGGTCGCCGTCGCGCCGCCGACTTCGCGGAAATAGGCGCGCCGCGCACGGTGGGCGGCGAGGTAGCCGTCCCAATTGCCCACGTTCTCCCCCGTCAGCGCACCCAATTCCGCGACGGCCTTGGCGAAGCCTTCGTAATCGGGATCGACGGCGTTGTCGGGCCGGTATGTCGTGATGACACGCCCGTTCCAACCGGACTCCCTGATCGTGCGGTGGTGCGCAAGATCGTCGCCCGCCGCTTCCGTCGTCGCCAATGCCTCGATCTTGTAGCGATCGAAAAGGGCGCGCGGTCGGAATGCATCGGTCTTCAGCGCGGCGTCGATCAGATCGTAATAGTGATCGGCCGTGTCCGCCGTGAGCGCGACATCGATGCCAAACGCCTCGGCGAAGACCCAGTCGAGCCACATCCGCGAAGGCGTGCCCGCGAAGAGGAAATAGTGCTTTGCGAACAGCCGCCAGATCTTGCGACCGTCCTGTTCGACTTCGCTGCCATCGATCGTGGGTACCCCCAGGTCTTCCATGCGCACGCCCTGGCTGTAGAGCATCCGGAAAACGTAGTGGTCGGGCGTGATGAGGAGCTGCGCGGGATCGGGGAACGGCTCGTTCAGCGCGAACCAGCTGGGGTCCGTATGTCCATGGGGGCTGACGATCGGCAAGTCGGCGACCGTTTCATACAGCCGACGGGCGATGGCGCGCTGGGTCGGATCGCTGCTGAACAAGCGATCGGGGTGCAGTTCCAGCTTGCCCATCACCGGTTGCCCTTCTGGTATTTTGCCCGGAGGGCTGCCGCTTCGTTGCGGGCGCGTTCCACGGATTCTGCTTCCGACGCTTCGAGCAGCGCGTCGATCACGCGGCTGAGATGGCCGTGCATGGCTGCGTGGGCCGCATCGGGATCGCGTTCGCGCAGCGCGTTCACGATGCGTTCGTGATCCTCGATCATCGGTTTCACGCCATAGGCGCGCGCCTTGTTGAGCATGGTTATGAGCATCGGCGACGTTTCCCGCACGCTCCAGAGATGTTCTACCGTGCTGACGAGAGCGGAGTTGCCGGTGCCCTCGGCAATCACGTTGTGAAATTCCCGGTCCGCACGTTCGCCGACGGCACCGATCTCATTTTCATGCGCCATTTCGCCGAGCAGTTGATCGAGCCGGGCAAGGTGCACATCGCTGATCCGCGCGGCGGCAACGGCGGCCATGTCGCTTTCGATCATGCGCCGCGCTTCCAATAGCTCGAAAGGTCCGATGTCGAGTTCGGCGGGCGTCATCCGATCGCCGCTCTTGCTGACGACATAAACGCCCGAGCCAACGCGAACCTCGACCAGGCCGCCTATTTCAAGC
Source organism: Erythrobacter sp. (assembly GCA_036353345.1). GTDB lineage: Bacteria > Pseudomonadota > Alphaproteobacteria > Sphingomonadales > Sphingomonadaceae > Erythrobacter. The sequence goes on from JAZBPE010000100.1 coordinate 22,753, forward strand.
GCAATGATCGCTTCTCGGATCGTCGGTCTGGAGACATCGAACTTCGCGGCCAAGACCCGTTCGGCGGGTAGCCTGTCACCCACGTCACGCTTCCCGTCCGCTATTTCTGCGCGAAGCTGGTCTGCGACTTGTTGATAGAGTCTGCGCACGTTTGTCCTCTCGAAGGCTCCCGGTCATCGTTAAGCTCGGCATCGTTTTGACTTGCCAGGATTGCCGGATATTGGTCAGATAGGTTTGGTCAGTTAGGCCCGGTGATGCCGGGCATGTCAAGTCGCTCGAAGAGGCGGCGCCGAAGGACGGGAAGGGTGGAGAGGGTATGGCGGACGGTATGCTGACAGGCATGGATGAGGCAGTTGAGGGAAGTGCGCGCGACCGGGCGATCACGGGCGCGAGGGTCGTGGTTTGCTCACCGGGCCGCAATTTCATCACCCTCGTCATCGAAACGAAGGGCGGCGTGGTCGGCATCGGCGATGCCACATTGAATGGTCGCGAATTGTCGGTTGTCAGCTATTTGCGCGATCACGTCTGCCCGCTCTTGATCGGGCGCGACGCTGGCCAGATCGAAGACGCCTGGCAGATCCTGTATCGCGGTGCCTATTGGCGGCGCGGTCCGGTTGCGATGTCGGCCATCGCAGCTGTGGACACCGCGCTCTGGGACATCAAGGCAAAGATGGCGGGAATGCCGCTCTATCAGATGCTAGGTGGGCGAAGCCGCGACCGCGTGCTGGTATACGGTCACGCAAACGGTCGCGACGCCGAGCATGCCGTCGACGAAGTCCTTCGTTACAAGGAGATGGGCTACGGGGCGATCCGCGTCCAGGCAGGCGTGCCCGGTCTCGACACCGCATATGGCGTGGGCAAGGGCGATATGTATTACGAACCTGCCGACAGCACGCTACCCGAGGTGCAGGTCTGGGACACGAAGGCGTATCTGCGGTTCGTTCCGGAACTGTTCGAGCGGGTGCGCGAGGCTGCGGGGCCCGAGGTCGCGCTGCTGCATGACGGCCACCACCGCTGCACCCCGCAAGAAGCCGCGCGGCTGGGCAAGTCCCTTGAACCCTACGATCTCTTCTGGCTCGAAGACGCGACCCCTGCGGAGAACCAGGAGGCATTCCGGCTCATCCGTCAGCATACGACGACCCCCCTGGCTGTCGGGGAAATCTTCAACAGCGTCCATGATGTCCGCACGCTGATTGAAGAGCAGTTGGTCGACTACGTGCGCGCCACGGTCGTCCATGCGGGCGGCATCACGCATTTGCGCCGTATCGCGGACCTGGCGGCGCTCTATCAAGTTCGCACTGGCAGTCACGGCGCAACGGATCTCAGCCCGGTCTGCATGGGCGCGGCCCTCCACTTTGACACATGGGTGCCGAACTTCGGTATCCAGGAATATATGCGACACACGCCGGAGACCGACGCAGTCTTCCCTCACGACTACCGTTTCGAGGACGGTCACATGATCTGCGGCGAAACCCCCGGCCACGGCGTCACCTTGGACGAAAGCCTCGCAGCCAGACATCCCTACGAGCCAAAGCAGCTGCCCGTCGCCCGCTTGAGGGACGGCACGGCCTGGAATTGGTAGTGGAACAGTCAAAGCCGACGGAGGCGAACCCCGTCATCGTCTTCGGCGAAGCCATGCTGGAATTGTCAGGCATCGAGGGTGACGCCTGCAGGCTCTCGGTTGCTGGCGATACGTTCAACACAGCCGTTTATCTACAGCGTGCGGGCGTGCCGGTCGCTTACGCCACGGCGGTGGGCAAGGATGCGTTTTCGGCCCGCATCACTGACGCACTTTTAGCGGAGGGCATTGGCGCTCGGTATGTTCTGCGCAGGTCCGGCGGCACGCCTGGCCTCTACGCCGTCAGCATCGATACCGCTGGCGAGCGGTCCTTCACCTATTGGCGGTCCGCCTCGGCAGTCCGCGACTTCTTTTCAACGCCTGGCCACAAGGAGGTTTTGCGGATGTGCGAGAGCGCGCCGCTCCTCTATTTGTCCGGGATCACGCTCAGCCTGTTCGGGCAATCCGATCGCGCCGCCCTGACCGGGTTCGTCCGCGCCGTGCGGGAGAAGGGCGGTGAGGTCGCCTTCGACACTAATTACCGGCCCGCGGGCTGGGGCAGCCGTGACGAGGCAGCCGCAGCCGTGATGGCCATCGCGCCCTTCGTTTCCCTCGCCCTGCCTACCTTCGAGGACGATCGGGACCTGTTTGGCGACCCCTCGCCGCAGGCGTGCGCAGACCGCTGGGCAGCGGCGGGCGCGGCGGAAGTCGTTGTCAAGAACGGTCCCGAGGGCGCGTTGACGCAGGCGGGCTGGGTCCGCCCGCCGGAACGGCTGATGCCGCGAGACACGACGGGCGCTGGCGACAGCTTCAACGCAGGCTATCTGGCCGCACGTTTGCGCGGCGAGGCCGAGGGTGAAGCGGCGATGGCGGGACATCGGCTGGCCGCCCGTATTCTCATGACGCCAGGCGCAATCCTGCCGCGGGATGCCGCCTGATGAAGGATGGTGAGGCCCCGACTGCCAAAAAGCACTACCAGGGGGTCATGGACCAAGAAACGCCGCGAGACGCAAGGCCCGCAGGCCCGAAGACACGGTGGCAACAGGCAGGCCTGTTCGGCGGAGCGGCGGCGTTTGTCTTGCTCCTGTTGGTCGGTCCGCCGGACGGCCTCTCCGTCGATGCATGGGTGGTGACGGCCCTGCTCATCCTGATGGCGACATGGTGGGTGACGGAGGCGATCCCGATTCCCGTGACTTCGCTGCTGCCGCTGGTCGTCCTGCCGGGCTTCGGCGTGTCCGGCATTCAGGACGCGGCCAATCCCTATGCCGATCGGATCGTGATCCTGCTGCTGGGGGGGTTCATCATCGCCAAATCGGTCGAGCGATGGGGACTGCACGAACGCCTGGCGCTGCTGACGGTTGCGCGGGCGGGATCGAGCCCGCAAGGGCTCTCCTTGGGTTTCCTGATCGCCAGCGCGGCGCTCTCGGCATGGATTTCCAACACGGCGACGGCGATCATGCTGATGCCGGTCGCGCTGTCTGTCGCCTACAGCCTGGGCGCGGAGCGGGGCCGGGGCAGCCCCCTTGCCGTCGCGCTGTGTCTGTCGGTCGCTTATGGCGCTTCGATAGGTGGTCTGGCGACGCCCGTGGGCACGCCCACAAATCTCATCGTCATGGCCGCTCTTGAAGGTGCGGGCGACAGCCGCATCGATTTTGCGACATGGATGATGTTCGGCGTGCCCGCCGTGATCGTTCTGCTTCCGGTGGCATGGTTGGTGCTGACGCGCCTTTCGGGCAAGATCGCAACGCCCGATGGCGATCCGCAGGCTGTCGTGATGGGGCGCCTGACCGCACTTGGCACATGGACCACACCCGAACGCCGCACGCTCATGGTTTTTGGCGTGGTCGCCTTCTTCTGGGTGTTCCGCCGCGCATTCCTGCAGGACCTGTCCGTCTTCGGCGTTCAGCCCTTCGCCGGTCTGACCGACCATGTGATCGCCATTGCGGGCGCCATCCTGATGTTTCTGGTACCCGCCGGCAGTCAGCGCGAGCCTGGTGCCATGCTGCTGGACTGGGACATGGCCGTTCGCATTCCGTGGGATGTCGTCCTGCTGTTCGGCGGCGGTCTCAGCCTCGCCGCTGCGATCACCGCGACCGGACTGGGCAGCTATCTCGGCGAAGCGATGGGCGGATTGACCGCACTGCCCGCGTTCCTGATCGTGCTCTGTCTGACGCTTTTCGTCATCTTCGCGACCGAGCTTACATCGAACGTCGCGACCGCCGCCGCGCTGATGCCCGTGGTTATCGCGATGGCTGCCGCTGCAGGGATAGATCCGGCGGGCCTTGCCGTACCCGTCGCCCTGGCCGCCTCCTGCGCGTTCATGTTCCCGATGGCGACCGCGCCAAACGCCATCGCCTTTGCCAGCGGCGAAGTGACCATAACCCGCATGGCCCGGATGGGTATCAAGCTGAACCTGATCGGGGTCCTGCTGATCGCATTCCTGGCGAGCGTCCTGACGCCGCTGATCCTAGGTTGAGGAGAACACCATGCCGAATAGAAGAGACGTGCTGATGGGCGGGATGGCGCTAGGGGTTTCCGCCGCGTTCGGGCCTACCGGAGCCATCGCCGCGCCCGCACAATCGGACCTTATTATCCGGGAACTGAAGACTTATCGGCTCGAAGATGCGCTGTTCGTTCGCCTGACCACGGATAGCGGTATCTCCGGTTGGGGCGAATGCGAGCGCGGTGTCGATACGGTCGTCGATCGGCTGATCCGTGACTATGGCGCGCGTTATGTTCTGGGCGCGGACCCGTTCCAATCAACCCCGGCCCTGTACGACCTCTTCTACGCTGAACACGATGCGCTGGGCGGCATTCTGGCAGGTGCCATCGCCGGGCTCGACATTGCGATGTGGGACCTGAAGGCGCGCATCCTGGACGTACCGCTCTGGCGGCTTCTGGGGGGGCAGTACCGGAACGCCATGACCATCTACGGCAGCTTCGGGGTCGATCGCTGGACGAAGATGACTCCGCAAGAGGCGGTGCAGGTTGCCGAAAAGTTCGTGGACCGCGGTATCGAGACGGTGAAGTGCCGCATGCAGGTGCGCGAAATCGCTCTCGACCCCGTGCCTGACCGTACCGTGGAATACGCGACCGCGATCCACAATGCCGTTGGCAACGATGCCGAGGTCTTCGTCGACATCAACAACGGCTATTCGGTCAAACGCGCCATCCAGGTGGGTCTGGAGCTGCGCGATCGTATTGGCATGCGCTTTTACGAGGAGCCGTGCAGCGATCAGAACCATTCGGCCACAAAACAGGTGGTCGATGCCGTCCCCATGCACGTCATCGCCGGCGAGAAGGAATATACGCCCTTCCAGCTACAGGAACTGATCACCTACGCCGATCCCGACTACCTCAACCCCGACGTGATCAAGCACATGGGCATCACGGGTATGATTAAGGCAGGCACGCTCAGCCAGGTCAACCAAAAGCCGATTGTGCTCCACAACACGCGTCCCACCATATCGACAGCGGCTTCGCTGCATCTTGCGTCGAGCTACCCCATCATCGGGCCATTCATGGAGTACCCGGACGAGGACCGCTTCCCGCGCCTGCTGAGCGTCATGGCCGAACCGCTTCGGCGCGAAGGCGCCAAGATGTTCGTGCCCGAAGGTCCGGGCCTCGGCATCGAGATGATCGAGGAGGAGGTGGTCGAGCAGGCTATCGAAGTGGCGACGCTGAACTATCGTAGGTGATGCCAGCCTCTCCAATACGTTCGAATTCCCATGCCCGTTGTCTCATAAAGCATCGGTCAGATCCGCGCTCTACTCGCATTGGATTTGCCAATCGGACCGGCGACAACCAACACCTAGCAGTCTGTTGGCCAAGGGGTCACGCGGGCAGGTGGAAGCCAGATTTGGGGGCTTTTATTTCCTGGGGTTTCGAACAGAAATAAGAACTTTGATCGCTTATCCAAACTATTGGCTTCCCTTCACTCGCTCCAGCGCCGCCTCTGATCGTCCTGCACGACGCCCCAAGCAGCGTTTTTGCGAAACCAACAGGGCTGCGCAGCATTGATGATGCGTGCAACATATGAAAAGCGTAGCTTTGCAAACCGTTCGCAAGACCCAAGCAGGAGGCACTCGCCATGGCTGAAGCCCACGACAATTCGAAAACCGCCCTTATTTCAGAGCTTAATGGTCTGCTTGCCGACCACTTCGCGCTCTTTACGAAGTCGAAGAACTTCCACTGGCATGTCAAGGGACCGCGCTTTCGTGACCTGCACCTGTTGTTCGACGAGCAGGCTATCGAGATCCGCGACCAGATCGACGATATCGGGGAGCGCGTGCGCAAGATCGGCGGCGATACGCTCACCTCGATTGGTTCGGTTTCCAAACATACGAAGGTGAAGGACCAGGATTCGACCACGCTCTCGCCCGACGATATGGTCGCCGAATTGCGCGACGATAACCAGGCGATGGTCGATCGCCTGAAGAGGATGAAGCCGCTTGCCGAGGACGCGGGCGACAACGCAACTGACGGCCTGATCGATGACTGGACGGACATGGCCGAAGAACGCACCTGGTTCCTCAACTCTTTTCTCGGCTGATTAACCCGGACATCAGGGACAACGGTATCGCTTCTGCTGGTCAGGAGCGATCCTTTTGCTATGGGCGGGCAATGCGGGTGGCGCACATCGTTCAGGGCGCGGGTGACAGCGCGATTGCAAGCTGGATCGCCAGCCGCGTGGCGATGGCTTTGGCTCAGACACAAGGGGCCCAGACACAAGGGGCCCAAACGCAAGGGGCCCAAACGCAAGGGGCCCAGACGCAAGGGCCACAGACGCAGGGGCGAGTTGCGATGGCTTTTCCCGGCGGTTCCACACCGGGTCCGATCTTCGCCGAACTGACGAAGCAGCGCCTCGATTTTTCGCGGCTTGAAATCTGGCCGACTGACGATCGCTGCGTCTCGCAGGACCATCCTGCATCGAACATAGGTGCCTTGCGCCAACTGTTCGCGCCACTCGGTGCCAAGGTCGAGCCGCTGGAGGAAAACGCCCAGGTGCCATCCTTTGCCCTCGCCTGGTTCGGTATGGGTGCGGACGGGCATATAGCCTCGCTCTTTCCCAGCACCGATCCGCGGATTGACGATCCCGCAAGAGTGCGCCGCATCACCCCCGATCCGCTCCCACCCGAAGCGCCGTTTGACCGGATCACTCTGACCCTGCCTGCGCTGATCGACAGCCGCACGCTGGTCCTGGTTATTCGCGGCGCGGAAAAGCGCGCAATTCTGGAAGAAGCCGCGCGGGGCGATAACGACCTGCCAATCGCGAGGCTCTTGCGCGGGGTCGCGGCGGATGGGACACGGCAAGTCACGTGCTTCACCTGATCGTGCCTTTCGTTCCCAAACCGCTTCATCGTGCCATTCTTCGCGTAGCGCATCGCGTTCGCCACCGCTGGCGCGGTCTGCGCGGGGTTCCTATCGCTGGTGTCAGCGTGCTGCTGACCAACATTTCGGGCGACCTGCTGCTCCTGCGCCATTCCTACGGTCCGGCGGTCTGGTCGCTGCCGGGCGGTGGCCTGAAGGCGAGCGAGGATCCGGTCGAATGCGCGCGCCGCGAAATGCGCGAGGAACTGGGCGTAGAGATACTTGGCATGCGCGACCTGGGGCGGCTGGAAGAGATTCTTTCCGGAGCGCCGCACACCGCTTACCTGTTCGCCGGACGCTGCGACACGATGCCACGGCCCGATGAACGCGAAATCATCGAAGCCCGCTTCTTCCCCACGCATTCCCTGCCCGAGCCGATGGGCGACATGACGCGTCAGCGGATCGCCGCCTGGCGTGCGCGTCAGGCCGAGGCATGATGCGGTTATAACAGCGAGAGTTGCCCGTCCTTCGCCTCGCGCGGCGGCTGTCTGGCAGCGGCGCCGGGATCGAGGTTCGACAGCGTCAGTCCCATGAGCCGGATCGGCATGGCGAGTGGCATTGCCTCTTCGAGCAAGGCGCGGCCAAGTGTTGCGAACTGGTCCTTCTCCTCGACCCAGTAGGTTACCGACTTTGCACGCGTCATGATCTGGAAGTCGCGATACTTGACCTTGAGCGTCACGGTCCGCCCCCGCACCAGCGCTTTGCTTGCCCCATGGTCCTGCGCCTTGGCCCTCGCGTTTTCGACGCGTTCCCAGACGATATCGATGATCCGCTCCAGCGTGTCGCGCAGCTCTTCGGTTGCGGAGATGTCGCTGCTGAACGTGCGCTCGCCGCCGATCGACTTGCGCTGGCGATGTGTGCGCACGGGGCGCAGGTCGATGCCTCTGGCCGCGCGATAGAGATACTCTGCGAAGCTGCCGAAATGCGC